>JAISWZ010000702.1 GCA_031270945.1 Clostridiales bacterium
ATTCGGATAAAAGCGAAATGCCGGAAATTGCCAGATAAGTATTTAATGGAAAAAACGAGCGAAGATTAAAATTCGCGCTTTTGCCTCATTCAATAAACTTTGTGAAATCCGACGAAAAACCATCAAGACAACCTGTCTGTCATGGTCATGTAATTGCGAGGCAAGAAGGCGCAAAATCAAGGTTTTAAGGCCTAAATCAGCCTGTCAGCCCGGGCTTGGGCCTGGCCTTTGGGTTTGCGGCGCAGCCTTTTGAGGGGCTTCCATGCCGGGTTTTTTAGTCATTTTGGGCCCAGCTTGCGGTCTGAGCAGCCACTTGTTTGGCAAAATATTAAACTTTCCATAAAGGATGCGAGAGTATGAATGATTTGACCTTGGCCCGGTTATTGGGATATAATCAGTATGTAGGTTTCTGCGTTCGCGAGGCGCTCTCGCGAGGCGCTGAGCCCTAAAACTAAAAGCGTATCCCCAAATTTATCTTAAGGCTTGGAAAAGTCCGCAGTGAAGCCTTCGCAAGATTTTTCCGGCGCCGCTTAAGGGATTTTGGCTTATGCACTAAAAAAGCTTTGCCGGTTGGCAAAGCTTGGGTTTTTGTTTTCAGATGTGCTTGAGCGAAACGCCTGGATTCGCCTTGCAAATTGCCTCCGCAGCCAGCCTTCTATGGTAGTGTTCCGCTGTCGGCTTGGCAAAGCAGAGATATGTTTGGCGAGCTGAGTAAGCTTCTGCAAACTTGCGACAAATTTGGCTCGTTTCATCTCTTTTGTTTAAGAGCGCAAGGTGCTTTCCGCATAGTCGCTCCAAGTTATGGACTGTTGCTTATACGCCTCAAGCGCATGCTTGTAGTCGGCACCGCAAATCTACCTAAGGAAGCACCGCAGGTCGGGTATCTTCGTGAACCCTGCCAACTGTGACTTGTTGCTTAGCCGTACATCTATCAGCAGGTCTATGTTGCGCGATTTGAGAATCCCCAAAAACTGCTCAGCTGGCTTTTTCGTAAACCCGATGGTGAAAAGCTCAAGTCTCAAGCATGGAACGGTAGCAGGTTGCCGGATCTTTTTCCGTGCGCATTAGGGCTAGGGAGCACCCCTTTTTCAAAGAGGGTTGGCTTTGCCAACTCCTGCAGGTGGCTGGCTTTCGAAAAGCTCAAAGTCCAGGCACCATTGGGGGAATAGGCGACATCGGTGTGGCGCGCGCCGAACTCAGCAGAATAGTTCCTGAAGCAAGTCCTGTTAGTGAATCTTGTTTTACGCAAGCGTTTCCTTGTTGCATGAATCATGGCGCTTCGAATATGGGGAGCTTCTAGCATCAATAACCACGTTTATCATGGCTCTTGAGAGCGCCAAGAAAGCCTGGGATGTCAAACGCTGCAACCGATAGTGAAAAGAATTTCTCCCGCCTTGCCAGGCCAGCAACGGGACTGAGATTTGTCGAGCAAGGACATTCTATTCCAATTGGCGTGGGTTGTCAATACTATTGCAGCAAAATTTTTTTAAATGATTTGAATTTGAAAAAGTCTATATGCTTGCCGCTTGAAACCTACGCGTCCAGCTTGATGCTCGCCACAAACTTGTTGTAAATCGGGCTGTCTGGCAAGCTGACAACTATCTGCGCGTTTCCGTATCTCACTGGGCTGCTTCCCTTCGGGGTGTAAAACCTGCTGTCAGTCATTGACAGGCCTTCGTGCCGCTCCCCTTTGAAGATGAAATCAGCCTTGCACTTGAAGCTGTTGTCCCAGTAGACCCTCAGGTTCTCGACATGCACATACCTAAGCGTCCCGGCGGTTGGCGCTTGGCGCAGCTGGTTTGACGAGTTGCCGAATATCCCGTCTTCATCCACAAGCTGGATGTTTCTGGTGTACTCGTCTGGATTGTCCACGGCGGCAACGCAATCCAAGAGGATCGCGTTCTCGGTTTGGTGAGCCAGAGGCGCATGCAAAACAGTGACCTCGATCACTTTTCCCACTGCCATGCGCATGGCCTTGAATTGCGGAAGCGCGTCACCGGACTCGTCTTCCACAAGCCTTATCCATTCTCCCGACTTTGTTGCGCCCGCTACCAAGCGTCCATACTTTTTGGACGATTCGCAGAACTTTTGAGAGTTCGCTAAAACAACTATCTTTTTCGTTACTTGGCTTCTCATGAAAAACAAAGACCTCCAATTCATTTGGCTTTTGGCGCGATCAAGGCTAATACATAGGAATTTGCGGATCGTGCCTCCGGCGGTTGAAGATGTTCGTTGCAAAAGCGCTTGCAACGCATGTCCATGGCTCAGAATATGCGCTCAATGTCCCCTAAAGTGATTGTATATCAAATATTACGACAATCAAGTGAAATTTGAAAATTTTGTGATAGAAAGTAATAGAAATCTGAAATTTGCATATAATAGCCATTTAGTGAATATCCCAAAATTCCGTTAAGGCACCGCCGAAGTCCTGGCGAACGCGTTAACGCCGGACTTTTGCAAGCCCGGAATCAATTTTGGGAGATGCGCTTAAGCGTAGCATAAGCTTGTTGGGAAGTCCAGAAAGACACTTTGACTTCGGCGAGCAACGAGATAACCGGATGACGCGTTGTTCGCAAAATATGCTATTAGAGAGAAGGGTAGGGCAAAACCCAAAGACCCAGACTACCACAAAAATCCGGGGAAGGCAATCCGAAAGACGCGCGAACCTGAGGCCGAAATACGGCAGATTAGAAATACAGGAAGCGCACCAGGGCAAATCCGGAAGCGCAAGGCTATAAGCGTACAGAAACGCGCAATAAGCGCAAACCCGAGAGCCGAAATACGGCGGGCAATGTAAACGGGGAGCGCCTGGCCTCAAATGCTTCAAAAGCTTCAACATTTTGCAGCTTCAAGACTTGATTTTGTTTGTCTATACTGGAAAACGCAACTGACTTTGAAACTCCAAGTTTTCGGATTTAACTCTTTACCCCTAACTTTTGAACTTTTAACATTTGGAAATCCATCTTCAAGAAATATGCAACTTTTAAATTTTGGAAACACTGCTACAACTTACTAACAAGCCAATTGGCTTAAATCGCCAAACATGAGCATATCCCATTTCAAGACTTTTCCGGCGCCATATGGGATGTGCCACAATGCGCTTGCGCTAGGGGGTGTCTTGTGGGATTCAAGCTCGTCATGTCAGATTTGGATGGAACATTGCTAAACAGCGAGGCCCTGGTGACAAAGGAAGCGATTTCAGCCGTGAGAAGAGCTGAAGAGCTAGGAGCGATATTTGCCATTTGCTCTGGCAGGGATCAAAACTCCCTTGCCATGTACGAGAGACTTTTGGGTATAGACTCTCCAGGGCACTACAGTGTTGGTTACAACGGCGGGCTTGTGTATGAATGCGGCGGCAAGATTCTTGCGGAAAGCAGGATCCCGAAAGAGCTGGGCCTTGAGCTGGCGAAGGAGCTTAAGAAGCTGGGGCTTTTTCCTTGGGTTTTCGCAGGAAGCAAGATATATGCGGAAACAGAATGGACTATTGATGATGACTACACCAAATCCATCAAGACTCCGGTAAGCGTGGTCGAAAGCTTTCATGAAATCCAGGAGGATTTCTCAAAGATAATTGCCAGAGGGGAAAGAAGCGACCTTGTAGCCAAGCAGGAGATCATGAAAAAAATCATTGGCGCCAGGGCTTGCATATCCTTCTCGCATCCAACAATACTTTGCATTTCCAGCCGGGACGCGCATAAAGGCAGGGCGCTTGAAATCCTGGCGGAACACCTGGGCATTTCAAAAGCTGACACTCTGGCTATAGGTGACAACACAAACGACGTAACTATGCTCAAAGCGGCGGGGCTTGGCGTAGCTGTGGGGAACGCCTTTCCGGAAGCGATGCTGGCGGCGGATGTGATCATGAATGAGACAAATGACAAGAACGCGGTAGGGGTTGCGATAGAGCGGTTCCTGGCTCAGGAGATTGATGTCGCGAAACCCGCCAAGCGATTCGAAGGAAGCAATAAAATGCCTTAATCCAGCCATTTGTTAAAATTTTGACACATGCACTAAAATTTGATTATAGTTTTGGCATATTTCATCATTAAATTTCCTTCTTTCTGCGTATAATAAGAAGCATATCCCAAGCGTGTGTTCTGTGGTTGGGTGTGCTTTGGCATATTCCGAAGATTACAAAGGCCAGAAAAAGTCAAGAAAACGCTTAAATCAGGCTTTTTCGGCCCCTGAAATTTGGAATGTGCGCCTTTGGGGCGCAACCCAATGTTTGCGTAGGCTCTTGAAATGCTGCAAACTTATCGCAAAAGACGCGTGGCTCTTGGAGACAAGGGCGCATCCATCTTTGAGCGCATCCAAAAATAAATTTATGGCTTGTGAAAGCCCGCGTGAAGCATCTGATGGCTTTCACCGTGTTGCTGCCGGATTTTTTGGGATTGCGCTTGCATGCTTCTGGCTGTAAATCCAGCGCTTTTGAAACATGCCGTGGATCGCCCAAAACAGCGCTAGGGCGCTCGAGGAGGCGATAGGATGAGCATAATTCTGGAGAAGTTCAAGGAAGTGCTGTTTTCCGTAGTGCCGATTACAGCGCTGGTCATTGTCATAAACCTGTTCGCAGGGGTTCTTGCTCCCATCCAACTCGCCCACTTTTTGATCGGAGCGGCGTTTATAGTCATAGGGCTGGCTATTTTCCTGCTGGGCGTGGACATCGGCATATCGCCGCTGGCAGGGCACATTGGATCTAGCATCTCAAAGCGCAACAGCGTTGTCCTGGTCATTATCGTGGGCTTTGTGCTTGGCTTCTTCATTTCGATAGCCGAGCCCGACCTTCAGATCCTGGCGTCCCAAGTCGCAGCAGTGACTTCCGGCGCGATAGGAAACATGGAGATCCTGCTGGTCGTGTCCGTGGGAATAGGAGCCTGCCTGGTTCTGGGGTTCCTAAGGATAATGTACAACTACCCTCTCTACAAGATGCTTACGATTGCTTACTTGATAATCTTCGCGCTTTCGCTTTTTGTATCCCCGGAATTTCTGGCCATATCATTTGATTCTTCAGGCGCGACAACAGGCGCTCTCACTGTCCCGTTCGTGCTGGCGCTGACACTGGGCGTCTCAGCTTTGAAAAGAGACTCCAAGGCTTCCGAGAAAGACTCCTTCGGCTTGGTTGCCATCACCTCTTCAGGCGCAATCATTGGAGTTATGCTCCTTGGCGTTTTCAAGAAGCTCTCAGGGCTTAGCGGAGTCCTTCCAGAGAGCGAGGAAGCGATCTCAGGCGTAATCAGGCCTTTCATGGTCCATCTGCCTGAGTCCTTCAAAGAGTCGTTCTTAGCCATCTCACCTATAGCCGTCATCTACGTCATCTACAACTTCTTTGACCTTCATCTGAGCCGCAGGGCCTTCTCAAAAATCTTAAAAGGCATCGTATACTCTTTGATCGGTTTGTCCGTATTCTTAACTGGAGTGAACCAGGGGTTCATGAGCGTGGGCGCTGAGCTGGGGCAATGGGCCGCTGGGCTTGACCACAAAGCCTACGCCATATTCCTTGGGTTTGTCCTTGGCCTTCTCACCATTTTGGCTGAGCCGGCGGTGCACGTGCTCACAAGCCAGATCGAGACAGTCACGTCTGGATACGTAAAGAAAAACCTGGTTCTTGCCACCCTGGCGATTGGGGTTGGGCTGGCGGTAGCGCTTTCAGTCACAAGGATAGTGGTGCCGCAAATCCAGCTTTGGCATTACCTGCTTCCTGGCTACATCATTTCTATCGTCCTGGCCTATCTCACCCCCAAGCTCTTTGTCGGAATCGCTTTCGATTCCGGGGGTGTCGCCTCGGGGCCAATGACCGCAACCTTTGTTTTGGCTTTTTCCCAGGGAGTGGCCGACTCGGTTTCAAGCGCCAACGTTTTGACTGACGCGTTTGGAATGATTGCCCTTGTCGCCATGACCCCGATAATTCTCCTTGAGATGCTTGGACTTGTGTTCAAGTTCAAGTCAGCGAACGCCTCAAAGCTTGCAGCCTTGGAAAAAGCGGAGCGAGATCGCGCCGCCCGCGAGCGGGAAGCCCTTGAAAAAGCCTCAAAAGAAAGAGACGCCATTCTGGCTTTGCAGATGGCGGGGGCTGTTGACGCTGGAGCAGAGGTTGCTGAGGCAGTGAGCGCAAGGACAAAAGCAGCGTTGGATATGAAGTTTGATCAAGACGATGACGATGATGACTCTATCCTTCCTGTGGAAGGCATCCCGTCTTCTGACTTGTATGAAAACAAAGCAAGCGAGATCGAATCAAGAGATCCCGAATCACGAGAGCTCGAGTCAAGCGATGACGAAATAAATAACAGTGAAGCAAATCTAGAGTCAAGCGCGAGCGCCGCTCGCGAATCCACGCTAACCATTCATGAATATACGGAAGATGAACCCTTGGACGATTTCACAAAGGAAATCCCGGAGCTTGACATTGCGGAATCTTAGGGCGCGTTTCAAAAAAAAAATTAAAAAAATAAAAAATTGGGACGCGGCTTTATAAAAGGGGTGGTTCACACGAGGAACTTCGAGTTGATCTGGTGTGTCGCAAACGCTGACAATGGCTCAAAAGCGCTTAAAATCGCCAAGCGCCACGGCGCCAGGGGCGGCACGATAATGATGGGGCGAGGAACTGTCCCAAACAAGATTCTGGAGCTCCTCGACTTGAACGACTCCAGGAAAGAGATAGTGCTAATGGCAGTGGAGAAGGAGCTTGTGGAGGA
>JAISWZ010000063.1 GCA_031270945.1 Clostridiales bacterium
ATATATGGTTCTGATCACATAAGTAAACTTTTTGATGACGTTTAGTTTTACAGTGCCAATTTCGACTTGTGCCAGCGCTTGGTTTGCTCATCAAGATTTGTGTAAACACGGCATCTCTAGTAGGGTTTACAGGTCGCCTTGCCGCCTCGCTCGAAAATTGCTTGGCTACTTTTTGATCTCCTGAGTAGCACCTGCAGTTTTGTGATCAGAACCATATATCATTTTATCAAAATACTCAAGTATTATTATAATAACTTTTGTTTTAGTCGCAAAATATTCAATGAATCAAATTATTAGACATATTTAGTACAAATCTTGTGATTTTACAGGAATATAAAGGTTATCTATCTATGTTCAATCTTGTCTTTATGTTAATTTAAGTTTAAATCTAACATGAAAGTGTCGCCAATAAAAAATGATGCAATTATACCTATGCATCATTTTATAATCTATTATAGTTATATATTTATAGCGATTATTAATATTAGCCGATTACAAATTTCGTTCTTTGGATTTACAAATACCATTTAACAGAGCACTAGTTCGGTCGACCCGCAAATTTCAGAATCTCCTGAAGTTCCTTTTTGCTGCTTTCAGGGATAAAGCCAAGCAACAATGAAACAGGTTGCGAAAATAGTTTGCCGATAGAAGAAATCCGCTCCAAGGAAACTGGCGCACCTGGCTCTATGCCTAACGCCTTTATCGTGTCTGTCGGTGAAAGCCCCATCTGTGCCATTCCCCAAAGCGCATAGCCAATATTGTTCTCTACGAACTCTTTTCCAGCTGGAACCCTTACAAAATCTGATATGGTTGAGGTTTCTGAAAGCTCCATCTGGAACTTCTCGTCTGATTTCACCTTTACAGGGGTAGACAGCGAAACGCGCATTGAATGCTCGCAAATCTCAATGTTGTAAATGCCTTCTTCCACCTGCCAATCATGCGCGTATTCGCTCCAATAAGCGAAGTCCCTTTTGGACAATTCAAAGGAAACGGTTTTTGTCTCGCCTGGCTCAAGGCTGATTTTTTCAAACTTCTTTAGTTCTCGCAGAGGGCGGATGACCTCGCCTTTTTCTGGGGCTATGTATAGCTGAACAACCTCTTTGCCAGCCAGCATTCCAGTGTTTGTCACCCTCACGGACACTGTAAGGACGTCGTCTTCATCCATTTCCGCTTTGTCAATAGACAGGTCTTGATATTCAAATTTTGTGTAAGACAGGCCAAACCCAAACGGGAACAAAGGATCAAGCTCCTTTGTCGCGTAATATCGATATCCAACGAACACGCCTTCTTGATATTTGACTATCCCGCGCTCTCCTGGAAAGGACAGATAGGAGGGGGTGTCAGAAAGCTTTTTGGGAAAAGTCTCAGGCAGTCTGCCGCATGGATTCACCTTTCCAAACAGGACATCAACAATCGCCTCGCCGATTGCCTCGCCGCCAAGATACGCTTCAACAATTGCCTTCGGCTTGTCAACCCATGGCATTTCAACAGGGCCTCCGTTGTGGAGGACAACGACCACGTTCGGGCAAAGGGCGCAAGCCTCTTCCACAAGCTGCTCATGCGCGTCCGAGAGGCGCAAGTGCGCTCGGTCAAACCCCTCTGATTCCTCAGCCTCAGTAAGCCCAATAAAGAGAACCGCAACGTCAGCTGCTGCCATTTCATCCACCAGCTCAACCCCGGCATTTATGGCGGCATCCCTAGCGCTTGTCACATGCTCAGCATGAACATGGCTGGAACCGCCTCCTTGGAAGCGAGGGCTGTCAGCAAATTCACCGATGAATGCAACTTTTTGGCTCTTTGAAAGCGGCAATACATTTTTGTCGTTTTTCAAAAGAACAATCGATTCAGAAGCGATTTTTCGCGCGAGCTCATGGCCTGAGACAAAGTCCACCTCTGATCCTCTTTTTGAGCTTTCAGCCATTTTAAAAACCAGCTGAAGGATTCGCCTTGCGCTATTGTCCAAGTCTGATTTCTGCAATTCACCTGCATTGATTGCTTCCACGATCTCGCTGTCTGTGCTTTCAGCGGGCATTGTCAAGTCGCATCCAGCCTTGATAGCCCCAACGCGACTATGCGTTGCCCCCCAGTCGGAAACAACAAGGCCGTCAAAGCCCCACTCATTGCGAAGCAATTCTGTTAAGTGCTTTTTGTTCTCCGTGGAAAAGACGCCGCCTATTTTGTTGTAGGAAGCCATTACAGCGATAGGCTTAGCGATTTTGACTACAGTTTCAAAAGCTGAAAGATAGATTTCTCTAAATGTTCGCTCATCCGCTTCGGAACTGGAACTCATTCTAAGGTATTCTTGGTTGTTCGCAAAAAAATGCTTCACGCAAACGCCGACACCTTGTCTTTGGGCACCCTTTGAATATGCCACTCCCAGCTCTCCAGCGAGGCATGGGTCTTCGCTGAAATACTCGAAGTTTCTGCCGCCTAAAGGAGAGCGCTTTATGTTAACGCCTGGGCCAAGCAAAACATCAACGCCAAGGGCTTGGCACTGCCGCCCAAGCTCATTGCCCATTGCATGGAGAAGATCGCGATCAAAGCTCGCTGCGCTAGCGCAGGCAGAGGGAAAGCAGACTGTCGGAACGCTGCCACCGTTAATGTCATTTGCCGTCCCCGAATTTACCCTCAGGCCGTGTGGGCCGTCACTCATCATTATGTTTGGTATGCCAAGCCTTTCTATGGGTTTGGTACGCCAGTTGTCAAGGCCAGAGCACAATGATGCCTTCTCTTCTAGGCTTAGCAGGTCGACAAGCCTCTCAATTTCAGCCGGGTTCATATCTCGCCTCCATTTGATGATTTAGCAAATATACCAAAAAAGGTATTATGCCATATGCGCTAATAAGTGCCATCCCAACGAGCAAAGAGCAGTCATACACACAACTCAGGTGATGGCATAACTTCTTTAAGGACATTTTAGCATCGACTTCAGCCATAACAGTAACGGGATTTTTATATTTGCATAACAAATTAATGAGAGTGTGAGAATTGCATATTATTATTAACATGTCATTATTATTAATAGAATCGTGTTGCGTAAGCATCTGGACGAGCTTGACCTGCCTTAGGTAGTCTGTTCTCATGGCAAGCGCGGCATGCCCGCTTCCCACGCAGAACTGCCAGTGCTTATTGAATTTTTGGCGCATCAAACAAAATAAACTTAACCCTCTAACTACTAACTTGCCTAAAGGGGCAGATCTGCCCATTAGGCATGAAATCAAAACCTAAGACCTTGGGGACTCTGCCCCCAAACCACCGCCTTCGCTGGGAACAGGGCCGCAGCGGAATGCTGCGACCCTTGCTCCAGGGTGTTTCGGCTCGCTCCAGATGTCAAGGTCGCAGAGTATTTTTTTGCGGGAAAAGCACCCGCAAAAAAATCTTCCTGCTTCCC
>JAISWZ010000077.1 GCA_031270945.1 Clostridiales bacterium
ACCAGCTATGGCTGTCGCTTCGCTGCATATTTTGAATGAAATCGTCTAAGAATAATTAAAGCATATCCCAAAATTTTTATGGGCTCGAAAAGTCCGCAAGTTTGCTCGCAAGCCTTCGCAAGACTTTTTTGGGGTATGCGCTAGGCATGAAAAGCGCTCTTTTGCTCTTGGCATGTTTGGCGGGCCTTGAACGGGGGATTTAAATGGAAAGAGTGAAAGTGGGCGTCATCGGCGCTGGAATGGCATGGGACAAGCTTCACTTTCCGGCTTACCAGCGCTTGCAGTACAAGTACTCCATAGAGGCGATCTGCGACAAGGATCTCTCAAAGGCGAGAAGCGCTTGCGAAAGAGCAGGGCTTGGCTGGGATCGCGCTTTCGAGAGCTACCAGATCATGCTCAACACTGTCGACGTGGACGCTGTTGACGTAATGGTGCCCATTGACGAGACGTTTGAGGTGTCAAAGGACGTATTGGCCTTCGGCAAGCACATTGTCGTTGAGAAGCCTGTCTCCGCGTCTGTCTCTGGCGCCAAGGAGCTGATAAAGCTCAGCAAGAAAGTCAAGATGCTCGTGGCTGAGAATTACAGGTATACCGAAGAGAACAGGATTATGAAAGACCTCATGGACGGGCAAGCCATCGGGCAGGTCTTGAGCTTTACTGACGTTCACGTGTCAGACTTCGAGAGCGATGGGCAGGATCCAAGCAAGTTTGCGTCAACCATCTGGAGGAAGCACCCAGATTTCAAAGGCGGAGTGTTCTTGGACAGCGCGGTTCACCACTTTGCTGGGCTTAGGGCTTTGTTCGGGGACATTGATTCCGTTTTTGCCAAAGGAATGGAGTCAAAGGCGGACTTCGCGCCTTATTCAGTGATAAATGCCATTGTGGTCTTCAAGAGCGGCTTCTGCGGCCAGTACTCATGCCTTCTGAAAGCCAAGGAAACCCAGGCGCCGTTTGCGGGTCTTCGCGTCTACGGCACCGAGGGAGAGATCTTCTTGGAGAACCATGAATGCGGCTTCGTGAACTACTCAAACAGGAAAGGCGAGCACCAGGCCATTCCCTACCAGCCTAACGAGGGCTACTTCAATGAATTGATAAACTTTTATGATGCCATCACGCAGAACACCCCAATAGCTTCAACCCCAGAAAAAGGGCTATCGGACATGCTGATGGTCTTCGATATCCTGAAGAGCATAGAAACAGGCTTGCCTGTGTCTGTGGCTGAGGAGCCTGCAAAGAGAAAGAGAGCCGCTGCCGCGAAATAGGCGCGGATTTGTCATGCCCAGGGCGCAGCCCTGGGCATGCTTTTTTTCTTTTTCTTTTTTAAAGCGAAATTTGCGGGAATCTTGCCCTTGATCTAAAACATCAGCCCTCGCTCTTTAAATAAGCCGCCTGCTCAGGCGTCAGCGTGTCAAGCCCCAACCCCATGGCTTCAAGCTTCATGATCGCTACATCGTAGTCAATGTTTTCAGGTATGTCGTAGAGGCCAGGCTTCAAATCTTTTCCGTGCTTCGCTACATGCAATGCTGACAGCGCCTGAATGGCAAACGACAGATCCATGATGTCAGCCGGGTGGCCGTTTCCGGCCACGATATTGACAAGCCTTCCGTCAGCCAGGACATTTATGACCCTGCCGTCAGGCAGGTAGTAGCCGTCTATAAATGGCTTCCTGTTTTCGATTCTCTCAGACATCTCAGCCAGCTCGACCTTGTTGACCTCAACGTCGAAATGCCCTGCGTTAGCCAAAAGGACATTGTTCTTCATCACTTTGTAGTGCCTTGCGCCTATGACGTCCTTGCATCCCGTGGCGCTTATGAAGATGTCGCCGATCTTTGCGGCGTCATCCATCTTGAGCACCTCGAACCCGTCCATGCAAGCCTCAAGGCAGCGGAACGGATTGACTTCAGTGACGACAACCCTGGCGCCAAGACCCTTGGCCCTCATGGCTATTCCGGAGGAGCAGAAGCCGTAGCCAGCAACAACAACGACTTTTCCTGTCACCATTATGTTGGTGGTGTACATTATGGCGTCCCACACTGACTGGCCAGTGCCGTGCCTGTTGTCAAAAAGGTGCTTGCAGTTGGCGTCGTTCACCGCCATCATCGGGAAGTCCAAATGGTCCTGCGCCGCCCTGGCCCTTAGCCTCAGTATTCCCGTTGTGGTCTCTTCGCAGCCGCCAATGATGTCCTTGGCGTATTCCTTGCATTCTCCGTGAAGAAGGTTGACCAAGTCGCCGCCGTCGTCTATTATAATGTTAGGGCAAAACTCCAGCGTCTTGATCAGGTGCGCCTTGTATTCTTCAGGCGTGGCGTTGTGCCAGGCGAATACGTTCATGCCGTAGGCGTCCAAGGCCGCGCAGATCTCGTCTTTTGTAGACAGGACGTTTGAGCCGGTTATGGCTACGTCCGCGCCTCCTGCCCTAAGAAGCAGCCCAAGGTACGCGGTTTTTGCCTCGAGGTGGATTGAAATGGCAATCTTCAGCCCCGCGAAGGGCTGCTCTTTCACAAACCTTTGCTCCAGCTGGGAAAGGACAGGCATGAATTCCTTTTCCTTGACCCAATTGATTTTCTTCTTTCCGGCTTCCGCCAGGGACTTGTCCCTAATCAAGCTCAATGCAAAGCACCTGCCTTTTGGATCTAGTCGCAGGAACATCCTGCCGATCAAGTATATAACGAGCTGAGCTCGTTTTCAAGCCCCCCTGGTTTTCTGCCAGCATATCATTGAGAGCGGCTGTTGGCGGAAGGGTTTTAAACAAGCGTTTTTGAAATCTGGGCTTTGGGTTTGCTTGTTTAAAAATTTGATATTTCGCTTGACATGGAGCTAACTCCAAGTTTTAGAATGTATTTAGGCCTGGCTGCGCCAGGGGCTTGGGGAAGCGCTTGGTGAATGGGAAGTGCGATTTGATTAAAAGCGGGACTTCGGAACCTATCGAAGCCCCAATACACGGAGGAGGCTGGTGGAATGGTACCGCTAGTTAAGAAAACAAAGGCCAAGCCAGTGGTTTACATTACCGCTGACATAAGCCCGGCAGGATTGATGAAGGCGTACAAGGCGCTGGGAGTTGCGCCAAAGGGAAACGTTGCTGTAAAGATAACCACTGGGGAGCCGCCCAACAGCAACTACCTTCGCCCTGAGCTTATAAAGGGAGTAGTGCAGGAGGTCTCCGGAACGCTGGTGGAGAGCAACACGGCGTACGCAGGAAGCAGGGCGTCTGTTGCCATGCACTTGAAAGTGGCGGAAGAGCACGGCTATACAGGCATAGCGGAAGTGGACATACTGGACGCTGAAGGGTCTCTCAGCATTCCCGTAAAACGCGGGGTGCGCCTGAAAGAGAACTTCGTGGGAAGCCACTTGCCAAAGTATGACTACTGCCTTGTGCTCTCTCACTTCAAGGGGCACCAGATGGCTGGCTTTGGCGGAGCGATCAAAAACATCTCCATCGGGATAGCCTCAGCCGAGGGAAAGAGCTGGATACATTCAGCGGGAAAGAGCAAGACAGGCTTTTCAGGAGACCAGGATGAGTTCCTGGAGTCCATGGCTGAAGCGGCGCTCTCTGTAGTTGAGAGCCTGAAAGGCAACGTTTCCTATATCAATGTCATGAACCGCCTGAGCATAGATTGCGACTGCAATGGAAACCCAGATGAGCCAGACATGCATGACATAGGGATACTGGCGTCGCTTGACCCTGTAGCGCTTGACCAGGCTTGCGTGGATCTGGTCTACGCAGCGCCTGACGGGAAGTCATTGATCGCCAGAATGGAAAGCCTGAACGGATCCCATGTGCTGAAGCACGGCGACAGCATAGGGCTTGGAAGCAAAAATTATGAATTGGTGAGGCTTGATGGCTAAAGTCCTTGAGCGGGAAGCTGTATACCTTTGGTACTTCTTCACAGTCCAGCTGGAGCAGGTGGCTCCGTACTGGATACTGGGGATGGCCATAGGATCTGTAGTCTCGGTGTTTGGCAAGAAAGGGATTCACGCGCTTTTTGAAAAGCTTGACAACAAGAAGTGGGGCATCGCAGGGGTTGTGCCAGCCAGTCTCATTGGCATAGCTTCCCCTTTGTGCATGTACGGAACCATCCCTATAGCGGCGTCATTCTCAGCCAAAGGGGCAAGGGATGATTGGCTTGCGGCCTTTATGATGAGCTCGATACTGCTGAATCCCCAACTGATCATCTATAGCGCGGCCTTGGGAAAGACTGCGCTTGTGATTCGCATTGCCTCCTGCTTTGTTTGCGGGATCGCAGCGGGGCTATTTGTGCGGCTTTTCCGCAAAGACGAGGGCTTTTTTGAATTTTCAAGCTTCGAGGCGCCGCAAAGCCGGGATCTCGACAAGAACCTAATCCTCAGGTATCTCAAAAGCCTCTGGAGGAATGTCAAAGCGACAGGCATCCATTTTCTTGTCGGAGTCGCGCTTTCGGCCGCGTTTCAACGCTATGTGCCAGCTGACACTGTAGCCGGCCTGTTTGGGCCGCAAAAGGGGTTCGGGGTGCTGATGGCTGCCACAATCGGGGTGCCCCTGTACGCCTGCGGAGGAGGGACGATCCCTCTTCTTCAGCAATGGCTGGCATCGGGCATGAGCATGGGTTCCGCATCGGCGTTCATGATAACAGGCCCAGCGACAAAGATCACAAACCTGGGGGCAGTAAAGATAGCCCTTGGGACAAAGATGTTCGCGGCGTACATAGCGTTCTCGATCCTGTTTTCCTTGGTTTTGGGAATGACTGTGGATCTGCTGATATAATTAGGCTGGCGAGAGGTGTGAGCGTCAGCATA
>JAISWZ010000115.1 GCA_031270945.1 Clostridiales bacterium
ATAAAAAACGGCTTATAGTCCTTTGCCAAACTCATTTCCTTAAATGCCTTGAGCAAATTTTGCGCGGATATTCTCTTGCCT
This sequence comes from Clostridiales bacterium, assembly GCA_031270945.1. Classification (GTDB taxonomy): domain Bacteria; phylum Bacillota; class Clostridia; order Lachnospirales; family WQUN01; genus JAISWZ01. The sequence goes on from JAISWZ010000115.1 coordinate 82, forward strand.
TTAGTCCTTATCGACTCTATCCTTAGCTCAAAATCTGAAAGCGAGACCGATTGCTTTGCCATCAGCAAAACCCTTGACGCGAAAGATTGGGTCCAGCTCTCAAGAACCGCTCTGTTGCTCTCCGCAAACTCTACAGCCTTTACCCTGATAAGCTCGCTTTCCGTCTGCTCATAAAGCTTGGCCTTAAGCGCGTCATAAATGGGAGACTTCGTTTTTTCAGGAACTTGCGTTTCTCTTTGCTTGCTGTTCCAGTTCGCTAGATCCTTGACCTTGTAAAACCGAACCTTTCCGAAGCCTTCGTTGTTCTTCTCTCCGCAGTACCTGATTGCCGGCAGTTCTTTCTCTTCCCCGCCATAAGTGAACGTTATTACGCTTCCCGCAGCTATCGCGATGAAATGGGGCTTCTTCAGGTTCCAGACGCCGCTGTAGCCGACAACTCGCTTAACGTCCATAAATGTCCTTTCCTCGTCAATTTTTCCAGATACGCCTAAGCTCTCGAATACGATTCCCAGATCTGTGGTGCTAGACCCGCAATCATCCAAGCATATCAAATCCGACAGAAAGACCGCCGCCATCACTTCGTTTTGTTCTATTGCAAGCGTATTTTCCTTGACCGCGCTCGTGCTCTCCAGTTTCCCAACCTCAACAGTGCAGGCGGCGTATTCAGCGCTTCTAGAGCGCCCAAGGCTTATCCCTTTCTTAAGAAGTCGGTTCAGCCGGGTCAGCAAGTCTCGCTCTCCAATAATTTCTCCAGTGAACCATTGGCCGGCGCAAATGCATTTTTGCGTGTATAAAAGAGCGTTCTTGTCTCGCCTGTGATGGTAGACTATCTCAGTCAAAACCTTGATTTCCTTAAATGTGTCCTTGTGAACAAACCCGTTTTTCAGCGTTTTGCCCTTCAGATCGGGTCTTTCGTATGTTATGAATTGTTCTTCCGTCTGCTTGACCTTATTGATGAACATTGGCGCAGGAATGGTTTCTTCCACGTACGCATTGGAGTACCTGACTTTGTTGGACAAGAACAGGTCTTCGAACTCCTCCTCAGACTTGTCCGGCAGCTGTCTGTACTTGGATGCCAGAGCCCCCATGATCGTCGTTCCGCTTATGTATTTCACAGTTTCATCATTGGATGCGCTTGGCAGCATTATAGGCGACTGCAAGCTTATTTTGTAAGCCAGTCTGCACTCTTCGGTATTACGCTTGGAACCCTTGCTTTTGTTATCGGGATTATTCGTTTCCCCTGTCCCCTTGTCAGGAATGAAGGAAAACCTAACCGCCCCTAGCCCTCTGGTGCGATCCAAGCCCATGTTTCTGGAAGCCTTGCAGATATCAATCATGTCGTTCTTGTATTTGCTTGGTACTTCGCATTTCGCGTAGAATACAAGGCTTTCTTCCGTCAGCGGCGAATACTGGTTGACTATCCGAGTCAAGCGAAGGGAGTTCCTGTTCGCGACGCCATTGACCAGCTCAGTCTGCGCTTTCGTGCGCGTAAACAGCCTCAAAACCGCGCTTGCATCCAACGGATCGTTTTCGCATGCCGCGCTCAGCTCTTCATAGCCTTCTATCCTGGCGTTTTGAATCTTGAGAACGCCAGTGTATTCTGTTTCCAAAGCGCCGTAAAGAGTCTCGCTAGGCGCGGCTGGAGTTGCGTCCGTATTATCTTTTATTTCGTTAGCTTTCGCCGGCTTTTTGCCCTTGCCCTTCCCAGCGCTCGCCTTGGCAACTTCGGCTTTCGCGGCCACCGTTCCAGCATCGCTTGCTTTGCCAAACTCCTTTTTCTTGTTCCCGCTCACCCCAAATATGGCGTCAATGACTTCTTGCGGCTTGCCGATATAGACAGCCGCGTCCCTGAGCACACCTTTGATGCGGCGAGCCGGGATAAACGGGATCCCGTGCTTGCAGTAGCACACATCGCTGTCAATAACATGGGTGAACCCCTGCCCGCTTCCAGCGCATAAATCTGACTCCAGCCTAATCTCAATTGTTGCCACCGCCATCACCGCCTTCAAGCGTTTCTGATCCCTTATCCGCCTCGGATTTATCTGAATTACCTGGGTTGAACCAGCCCAAATCATGAACAATCGTAGCGTCAAATATCTCCTTTTTGTACTCTGCCTTCAGGAACTTTAGGTCCATCGAGTGATACTTGGATTCCAGTCTCGCCAAGATCATAGCAAATGAGGACTCCCCGGCAAAAATGCTGTCAGAAAGAGCTTTTACGTCACTGCGAGCGTTCTCCGCCCCCATTCTATAGAGCATCTTTCCAACGCCTTCAAGCCTGTTTAAGTCATGCTCCTGATCAAATATTCCTTGGCGATCCTCCTCGCCATCAGAAGCGCCGGATTTTATTCCTTGGCGATCCTCCTCGCCCTCAGAAGCGACGGATTTTGTGCCTTGGCGATCCTCCTCGCCCTCAGAAGCGACGGATTTTTTTCTTGGCAACTGAAAGCAATAAGGCCTGTTAGTGAATCCTTCTTCTTGGCTCTCCCTAATTGCCTTCAGGCTGTTGACTACCCCAGCGGCGCAAAAGTGAAAGTCCAGGTAGAAGTTTTGGCTGTTGAACAATAACCTATTGCGTTTCTTGGCGCTTTCGCAGCATTCCTCCGCAATTTCGTAAATGGTCGAAAATGGGTTGTGGCTGTGAAATACAGCTATTCCGGCGCATGAAGAAAACTGCGCGTCATGATCCCTGTTGTATGTCTGAACTGTCTCGAAGTACAGCTTTACCAGGCGCAAGGCGTACCTAGCGTTGCATATGATCGTTATTTCGTCTCCGCCGCCGATTATCCTGCGGTACCACAACGGCTCGTTTGGGGGTCTGCTGGATCCGTCAGCCTTTTCCTCCCCCTGCTCTGCATTATCCATCTCTTTCCGCATTTTTTCCACTTCAGCCTCAATGGCCAACAAAGGCTGTACTATAAAAGCGTCATCTATCTTGCTGGAAAACTCTCTCTGCTTGGCTACGCAATGGTCGTAGCTTGAATCCGCATCTCCGTCAAAGAGGCTCTTGACCTTGTCTCCCATCGCGTTGCCATCGATATAGATGATAGCCAGCAAGCTCTCCTCGTTCTTTTCAGTAATCAAATTGTCCAGCTGCTTCTCAACCTCTGCGTAGGGCGTGGCGCTCTTTACAAGACCCTCGTGTTTCTCTCGTTTCAAGAACGACTCGCGAGAATAGGACACTTCTGCCTTTTCTTTGCCCATTATCAGCTTTGCTGAAATAGGAAAAGACGTGCTTCTGTCGATCAACGTATACGGCAAGACATTCACTGGGTGAATCATGGGCAAAGTGCTCTTGGTCATCTGGCTCTTCTTGTAAACATTCTCAAGATCCTTATGGAAATCGTCAGTCACCGGCACGAACGCGCACACTACGCTGAGCCCGTAGGCTTTCTCCAGTATCATTTTGGAGAATAACTTGTTTGCTTTCAAGCAAGACTCTGCATCCTTGAAAATCAAAAACAGGTTTCCGCCGCCCTCATAGACAACCGCGCATGTCGACTTGAACCCAGCCATCTTGAACTCAATGCAGGATTTGCTCGGATTTGATTCATCAATGCGAAACGCTATAGTGTAATTTTTTCGCTCAAGCATGTCAAGAAAGTCCTTGTAAGCGTCTTTTATTATGCTTGACGCGCCTACAATCTCCTTGATCTTGTTCGTCCTGTAAATGTAATCCTGCTTCCTGGAAAAATCGTACATGGCTAGCTGATAACCTTTGCTCATATAATCCCTCCTTTTCGGAGCGTTGGATAAAATCCGAAGCTTTAGTTCCGGATATCAAATTTCACTTTTGCGCATTAAATAATTCTTTATTTTTATCTCGAGTATATCTTTCTCGCTATTCTTATCGTATCACGCCGTTGCAAGTGTGTCAAACTCGAGAGCGTTAGGGCTGTGCCCTTATGTAACTATGATATCACAAGGCTTCCCATGCCCTGTAATATTAGTTTTACTTTAGGCAAAGGCAAAACAAAAAGGCGGCTTGTCAGCCGCCCTTCTCTAAGCATGAAATTTTTAGGATACTAAAACTCTTGGCCATAGAAAAACGAGGTCTAGGAAATCTAGACCTCGCTTGACGGCAATCTAGTGTGGAAGCACAAGATCGCCATTGCCACTGGAGCATGGCATGCGACCCCTTATCTGGGTCGCAAATGTGGTGATTTGAGCCGCAAGCCTGCAATTTTGCGACCGGAAAGCTCAAGCGTGCCATCGAAACCCGAGTCATCCGGCTTTTCACAGGTACTGCCGAGGCGGAAAGCTAGGCAGCATCTTTCGAGGCTCTGCAAAAGCGCCTATAAGGTCTGCTATAACCTGTTTAATTATTTCCAGATGCGCCACTTTTTATACATAAAAATTTAAAGTCGCGCTAAAAATCCTGGAAACACCTGTCCCGGCGCAAGTCCAGGGTACCGAGATACTGAATCTCTAGACTTCCTCGATTCCACCAGCCTTGTTCGCGCCCTCTTAGTGCATATCCCAAAATTCCGTCAAGCCATAAAATTAATTTTGGGCATCGCTCTTACTTTCTATAGTGGTTTTCAATGAACTCATCGATGCTGTCTATTACATACAAATGGCTCGTCGTGTGCAACCCTTCCCAGCATTCAATGATGTAATCCACCGCTCTCGTTTCTAGCAGGTAATTGAACGCCTCTTTCCCTGAAATGCCTTTTTCGTCCTTGTAGAATTCTATACAACTTGCTAAAAACCAAATTTCACCCCTTGGCGGCTCCATCACTGTTCCTCCGGATAAACAATAGTCCCTGTTTCCAACTCTTCCATCAGCAGGTCAAACAATATCGGATAAGAAAACCTCCAAACCTTTGTCTCCTCGTTTTCCAGATCCTTGTACAACTTCGAGTTGTACAATGTTCCAGCCGCCTCCAACAAGCTCAATCCTCGCTCCTCCATAAGCATGTTGATGATTCCAGGCGTAATGAAAGCTAATACCGGTGATATGCTCTTGGTCATTTAACCGCTCCTTTGCTAAAATGTCATGTATTAATTCTATTGCAGGATGCCGAGTTCCATATTTTGAAATCGCCGCATCATCGGTTATGTATTGCTCCCCTAGCTCCGATAAGCCCTCACAAACTTCACCCACGAAAGCCCTTCCTCCGACCTCACACAGATTTGATCTGGAAGCTCCCTGGTTTTGAGCCTGTGAAGTGTCGCCTCCTCATCCGTAAAACCAATCAAATAGGCCTGAAGCGTAGGCATTGCATCGTCATCAACAGCTTTTCCGATAATAGCGTCATAAAACGGGCCGTCATAAATTTTAAGCCGATTGTCTTTGACAAACAAAAGCCACTCCATGTCAGCTTCCTTGAATACGCGAATGGATAGAGCCTTGCTCGCGGACTCCAGATCAAAATTATAAACATTTACAATTGTCTCGCCGCCATTGCGAATTGCTGCTGTCTTTGAAAACAAGCGGGCCCGATTCTCATCCGTCGTGAGATAAAAGCCTTGGCCGAAATCCAGGCCGCCCATCTGCTTTGAAGAACCCGGTTCTTC
>JAISWZ010000128.1 GCA_031270945.1 Clostridiales bacterium
AGGAGGGTTGAAAAGCCTTCATCAGCGACAAAGATGACGTCTCCGCCTCTTCCTCCGTCTCCGCCGTCAGGCCCGCCGTTTGGCACGTACTTGGCCCGCAGGAACGAAACCGCTCCGTCGCCGCCGTTTCCAGCCTTTACGTGTATTTTTGCCCTATCAACAAACATGAAATCACCTGCCTTTGCACTCATGCATTTTATCTTGTCTTTAAATTTCTTTTCGGTGCCCGCCTCAAAAGACAGTCGGGCCGTTCCCGCTAATCCTGCCGTCTTTGCATGTTTACCTGCGCCACTGGAAGTAAAATTCGCTTTTTGCGCTGTATACCAAAAAAAGGGCTGTTGATGCCTCAACAGCCCTCCGTTTGTGCGGCAATGCTAACGAGGTGCCAGCGCGCTATTCCGCGACAGCTTCCACGACCGGCTCGAAAACTACCGGATACACAGAGACTTTCTTTTTGTCGCGGCCTTTGCGCTCGAACTTGACCCTGCCTTCGATCAACGCGAAGAGAGTGTCGTTTGAGCCTATGCCAACGTTCTTTCCGGGGTGGATCTTTGTTCCGCGCTGCGTGAAAAGGATGTTTCCAGCCTTGACGATCTGGCCGTCAGCGCGTTTTGCGCCCAAGCGCTTTGACTCGGAGTCGCGGCCGTTCTTCGTGGATCCAACTCCCTTTTTGTGCGCGAAAAACTCAAGGTTCATGGGAATCATGCCTATGCCTCCTCTTTGAGGGCCAACGCCCTTATTTTTTATTTATCCTATTCCTGCTTATCTTATTTTATCTTATTTTATCTTGTTTTATCTTGCTTTATCTTAATCTCTTTAGGGTACTCTTTTTTTATGCCTGTTATCCCAATAACGAAAGCCTTCATCAAGATGCTGGCGTCTTGGCAGGATCCGCTGTCTATTTCAGGGACATAAACGTCTAAATAGCCGCCGCCTTTTCTAGGCATGGCAACCTTGCACTTGGCGCTTGTCAGCTCGTCAATGGAATTTACAGTGTTGAACGCCAAAGCTGAAACCGCCGAGCAGACTATCCCGGTTGCGTGCCATTTTATCAAAAACCCGCACACTTCGCCGCTTTTGCCGCCTTTCAAGCGAACCTTGATCATTTCCTATGCTTTCACCGTCTCGATTTTAACCTTCGTGAACGGCTGCCTGTGGCCTTTTTTCTTGTGGAAGCCCTTCTTGGACTTATATTTGTAGATGATGACTTTTTTCTCCTTGCCGTCCCCTATGACAGACGCCACAACTTCCGCGCCCTGCACGAAAGGGGTTCCAACGGAGATGCTGTCGCCCTCTCCTATCACAAGAACCTCTTCAAACTTGTAGGAAGTGCCTGGCTCAACGCCCAGCTTCTCGACCCTGATAATGTCGCCTTCCTGTACCTTGTACTGCCTTCCGCCTGTAGCGATAACAGCGTACATGTGTTGCCACCTCTCTTTCTTCCCGAAACCGGGAGAAGTGCTCGCCGGATTGCGGCTCGCCATGATTTCTGGCGATTAAAGGCGTATCCCGATTTGCCATTCTCGCATTCCAGGATATGCCGCAGGGCCTCTCCGCGCGGCTTGCTTTCGCTTGGGCTAGCGTTTTCGCGCTGTCCCGCTCTTGCTTGTCCATGCGCAATAGCCATGTGATTATATCACCCGCAAACAGGTCAGTCAATCATTTTTAGTGCATAACCCAAATTTCCTGAGCGTTTGCCCAAGGGCAAATCGCCAAAGGCATGCAATGCTTTAAATTGGGATATGCTCTTAGGCATGCGGCGCTGGCAAGAAAAAAAGCCGGAACGGATAACCGTTCAGGCTTTTCTTCTAAGCGGATGATGGGAATCGAACCCACGCTTCTGGCTTGGGAAGCCGGCGTTCTACCATTGAACCACACCCGCGCACAATAGATACATTATACATAAGGGGCGGGAGGTTGTCAACAACTTTTTTTCAAAAGGCCAAAAATTTTTTTTGGGGCAAGATTTTAGTGCTTGTGCGCATGGTGCATGTCTGGCGCATGCGCATGGGTATGCACTATAGCCGCGTGAACATGGGCATGGCTATGCTCTCCTGTCACGGGAGGCTCATGGGTGTGGTTATGGTGCCCGTCAGAATGGCTATGCCTATGCTCATGCTCCATTTCCTCATGCGCGTGGCTATGGGAGTGACGCTCGAACGCCGCTAGGCAAGCGCCTGCCAGCATAACCACAAGAGCGATGGCAAAAGAGATAGTTGGAGTTTCCCTGAAGACGGCAAAGCTAAGCCCTGCTCCGACAAACGGAGCGAAAGCGTAAAAGGCGCTGGTTCTGGCCGCTCCAAGCCCGCGCTGGGCCAGGATATAGAAGTAGATGCTGAGGCCATAGGCAACAAAACCCAAGGCCAGCGCCGCTAGCACGAGAGAGGCGCTTGAAAGGGAGCTGCCTGTGGCAAGCGCAATGGCGAGAGCGCCAACGCCTGAGCCAAAACCCTTGATTACAACGATCTGAAGCGGATCCTTGAGCGAAAGCTTGCTGGTGCAGTTGTTCTCGATGCCCCAAGAAACGCAGGCCAGGAGGACGAAGATTGATCCCATGGAAAATGTCAGGGTTTCAAAGTCACTGATCGAAAGCATGGCGCTGCCTAAGGTAATGGCCCCTATAGCCAGCCACATGCGCCGGCCTATCGCCTCTTTGAAAGCGACAAGGGCAATGAGGGCAGTTGCGACTATCTCAAAGTTGTTGAGAAGGGATGCTGACGCGGGCGATGACATGGACAGTCCAAACATCAGCAGTATTGGCGCGGCTATGTCCAGGAGAATCATTGCGGCGGCATATGGCAATTCCGCCTTTGTTAGCTTCGCTTCCAGGCTTGCTTCCCGCTTTTTGCGAAACAGGTTGACTATGCTCATTCCGATTCCCGCTCCCAGGTAAAGGAGCGCGGCCAAAAGGGCTGGCGGCAGCCTGGCAAGCAGAAGCTTCGCAACTGGGGCGCTAATGCCATAGCAGAGCGCGGCTAGGAGTGCGCATGCTGTTGGAAGGCGTTTCATGGACTGGATCCTCCCTTGGGATGGCTGGGTTAAAACGGCGTTTGCCTTGATATCGTCAAAGCGTCTATCCAGCTCATCGCAACTGCGGTATACTGAGAGCATATCCCAAAATTTTAACCGAGGTGCCAGATAGCGTTTGCCCAATGTTCAAGGGCAAATCTCCAAAGTCTTGGCGGATGCTTCAAGGCGTGGATTTTTTCGCTCGGATTTATTATTGCGATATGCTTTGAGCATATCATATTTTGCTCCTTGCCGCAATGTTTTGCAAGCTCTGTTTGCGGAAAAAGGCGCTGGCTGGGCTGCTGTTTTCCATGTGCTAAAAAACCGCGAAGCGATGTATAAAAAACTGACAAAATACTTGAAGGCTCTTGATATGTTTTAGTTGATGTTGTACAATAACGATATCGAAAGGACTGAGTTTCAAGTGCATAATAATGCCAAATCAAAGTTATTTAAGCCTTTCAATTGGAAAAGGCGCTACTTGAAGCTCAAGCACAAGCTAATACTGGCATGCTCCCTTGCGGCATTGATAACAGGAAGCACCGCTCTTGCAGGATACCAGACAAGCCTGTCCAGGTTTTACGAGCTCCTCTACGAGCAAACTGCCATCTCCCTTGGCGCGATGGCAAACGAGCTTTCAGAGAGAGCGCGAACGCTTGCAAGCCTTTCGAGCCAGACCGCTTTAAACCCCATTGTGCAGCAAAGCCTCATGGCTCTCGCGGAATCAGAAGATCCCATGGAGAGGCGCAGGGCTAGAAGCGCTATCACAGAGGAACTCTACCGCTACTTGGAGCCCGGCGTCATCTGCGTTTCCATTTTGCTGGAGGATGGCAGCTCAATAGCCTGCGGTTTGGACTCTTCCCCTGAATCTCCAGAAACTGTTGCCTCGCTCAAGAAGGCGGCCTCCCTAAAATATGGAGGCGAAGCGTGGACGCAAAGCGGAAGGCCAGATGGAAGCGCTCTCTGCGCGCGAGAGATAAGAAAGTCGAGCGATCCATATTTCCTAAAAACGCTTGGCTATCTGGTATACCGAGTCGACCTTTCGGACATAGCGAGGAGCATTTCAAATGACTATGGCATGGAGAAGCTGATAGTCGCTGATTGGCAAGGAAACCTCCTTTACCCTGCAGACGGGGAAATGCCGGAGCACGATCTAAGAAAAGGCTACGCGATCCATCTTGTGGATGGAAAGGAGATGTTTTTCACCGGCAAGAGGCTCTATGACATATCCCCGCCTTGGGACATAATCGCGGGAGTGTCTTGTGAGAGCATAATAAGCCCTATCAGGAGAACCGCTTTGCTGACTGTTGCCATGATTCTTGGCGGATTCGCCCTTTCTCTGGCTTTGGCCGCGCTTTTCTCCCACTCCATAAGCAGAAAGTTCCAAGTGCTCTTAGGGAAGATGAACCGGCTTAAGAGCGGCCAGTTTGAGGTTGCGGAAAGCGCCGGGTTTGGCGGAGACGAGCTTGGGCTCCTGAACCAGCACTTTGACGAGATGGCTCTTGAGTTCAAGAAAATGATTGACGAGAGCTACGTCAAGCAGCTCCTGATCGCGCAAACAAGGCTTAAGCTATTGCAGCAGCAGATAAACCCCCACTTTCTCTTCAACACCCTTGAGTCCATCAACTGGTTCGCAAAACGCAGCGGAGAAGAAAACATTAGAGTGATGGTAGAGTCTTTGGGCTGCTTTTTAAGGGGAAACCTGGACAGCCAAGACGACGGCTTGGTGACGCTTGCCAATGAGCTGTCAGTGCTTGAAAGCTACCTGAAAATACAAATGATCAGATACAGGGACATGCTTGAAGTCGACTACGCCATTGACCGCGACGTTCTGGGAACGCTTCTCCCAAGGCTGTCGCTTCAGCCTCTAGTGGAAAACGCCATAACATACTCCATGGAGGAAAGCATGGACGGCTGCAAAATCTCCGTCTCAGCCAAGAGGGTGAACGGAGACGCATTGGTTTGCGTGAAGAATACCGGCTCGGAAATTGATTGCGGAATACTTGAGAAACTCAGGAACAAAGAGGCCAAGGCGGCAGGGCATGGAATCGGGCTGCTGAGCATTGACGAGCGGGTTAAGCTCCTCTTTGGACCAAAGTACGGGCTTAGCTTTGAAAGCGGGCCAGAGCTGACAGTTGTGAAGCTGCTCCTGCCATACAATGAAAAAGGGGGCGATGCCAATGCTTAAGATGGTCATTGCTGATGACGAGGCCATAATATGCGAGTCGCTAGCCACCATGATAAACTGGAGCGCCTTGGGCATAAAGATTTCAGGCATCGCCAGAAACGGAGTTGAAGCTCTTGACGCAGTGATGGACACTTGCCCGGACATAGTGCTCACTGACATCAGGATGCCAGGCTTGAGCGGCTTGACTCTTATCGAGAAGATACGGGCAGCTGACAGCGACATTGAAATCATCATACTTTCCGGCTACAGGGATTTTGAGGCCGCCAAGACCGCAATGCAGCACTCCGTCAAGCACTATCTCCTAAAGCCCATAACCACTGGGCAACTTGTTTCCGCTGTAGAGAAGGCTAAGCTTGACTGCAAGGAAAAAGCCCACATGCGAGCGCTGAAGCTCGAAGCGGCTCAATCCAAGGACGCGCTGTCCCTCGCTTTAATCCAAAGCGCCGTCTCGAAGCTATTGGCTTGCGATAAAGAAAGCGCCGCCAAGGAAATGCTCGACTCTTTCCTGTCTGGAGCAAAAAGCCTGGAACAGATGCGGGTATTTGGGGCGGAGCTGATGTCTAGCCTTTACGAGAAGAAGAAGTCTGCCTGGAACTGGCATGGGGCGTTTGACGCGATTTACATGAAACAAGACTGCGCAAAGCTAAGGGCTGAGATCGAGGCAATGGCAATGGACCTGCTGTTCCCGAGGGTGCCGGAAGGCTCCGCTGTCGGCAAGGTCAAGCGGTACATAGCTGATCACATCTCAGATGACAACCTGACCCTGAAGCTTATAGCCTCCAGCTGCCTCTACATGAACGCAGACCACTTGAGCCGCTTGTTCGTCTCCGAGACAGGCGAGAAGTTCTCCCAGTACCTCAACAGGGTTCGCATGGAACGCGCCAAGGAGCTTCTTGCAGCTTATGGCGTGAGCCGCATTTCTGACGTGGCCCAGCAGGTTGGCTGCGGTGGCAACCCCAGGTACTTCTCGCAAGTGTTCAAAAAGTATGCAGGGCTGACCCCTTCCGCTTTTATCTCTTCTTTGAAGCCCTAATCTGATGGGTCACCCGATAGCAGCGAGAGCTCTTCAAGGTTTAAAGCCCTAATCCGATGGGTCGCTCGTCAACATCGACCCTTCCAGCTCTGCAAGCGCCGATCCGCTTATAAGCGCCTAATTTAACCTAAGCATATCCATGAAAGTGGCGCTCTTTTAAACTGACGGTTCATCAGTTTAGAAATACAGATATGCGCAAAGGAGACCTGTTATGAAAGCAAAAGCCATATTTGCGGCCATTATTGCCGTCATCATCACAGCGGGATGCGCGGGCCAGCAAGCCGCGCCGAATCCGACAGACGCTCCAGCTTCGCAAGCTCCAGCGGCGGCAGTGACAGAGCAGCCAAAAGCCGAAGCGCCGCCATCCGAAGAGCCTACAGCTCCTGACGCAAAACTCTCCATTACCTGGTGGGGATCCCAGACAAGACATGACTACACCCAAACATTGCTTGACCTGTATTCGTCAAACAACCCCGGCATCAGCTTCGAGGCTTCTCCAAGCGGCTGGGATGGCTATTTTGACAAGCTTTCGACTCAAGCGGCAAGCGGCGCTCTTCCAGACATCATCCAAATGGACTACTTGTACCTGGCCACTTACGCCAAGAACAACACCCTGGCCGATCTTCTGCCATATGCGGACAGCGGGGCATTATCTCTTGGCGATGTTGACGAGAATCTTTACAGTTCTGGATTTGTTGACGGAAAGCTTAGCGGGCTCGTCCTTTCAAGCTCTGTTGTCACTTTTCCCTACAATCCAGCCGTCTTGTCTGAAGCTGGCGTTTCAGAGCCAACTGTCACATGGACTTGGGACGACTTCATTGCGATTTGCCAGCAAGTAAAGGAAAAGACAGGAAAATACGGCCTTTCATCAAATCCCATAGACACAAACATCCTTAATTACTACATTCGCCAGAGCGGCTCTCCTCTGTTTGCCCCGGACAACAAGAGCTTGGGCTACAGCGACGACTCCGCTTTTGCGGGATTCGCCCAGCTCTACAAAACTCTTGTTGACTCTGGCGCCGCGCCCACTCCTGATGAGTGGACGCAGATAAACGCCTTGGGCAAAGAGGCAAGCCCTGTCGCAACAGGCGATGCCGCCTTCACGACTGAATGGTCAAACTTTGGCGTCATAGTCGCCGCTGTAAACCCAGACATAAAGCTGGCTGTGCCTCCATACTCCTCAAGCGGCAACAAGGCCTTGTGGATCAAGCCTGGAATGTTCTTCTCAGTAGCCCAGACTTCAAAGCTCAAAGACGAGGCTGTCAAATTCATTGACTGGTTCATCAACAGCGAGGAAGCCAACGCCATTATAATGGCTGAGCGCGGCGTTCCCGTATCCTCCAAGATCCGCTCATACCTGAAGACTTCACTGAACAAGCAGCAGCAGGACATGTTTGACTACATCGATCTTATCACTGCGCACTCGACCCAAGCGCCGCCTCCTGATCCCCAGGGGATATCTGAAGTCAACAAGCTATTGATTGATACGATTGACCAGGTTCTTTACGGAAGGATAACTCCCGATGAAGCCGCCAAGAACTTCAGGTCGGAAGCTGACGCAATATTGGCAAGAAATAATTAGCATAACAGGTCGCAAGCGAAAATACTTTTCTTTCGCTTGCGGCCTGCATTAAAGCCTTCGCGGTTCAACCAACAAACTGTTCCAGAAATCAGGTGACTAATTCAAGCCTTCGCAGTTCAATTAAAAATTTCACGTTCCAGAAATTAGGTGACTAATTCAAGCCTTCGCAGTTCAATTAAAAATTTTACGTTCCAGAAATTAGGTGACTAAATGAAGAAAAGCCTTAGAGGCTACCGGAACGGCCTGGGCTACCTTATGCTGGCGCCATGGCTGGCTGGATTTGTTCTTATGTACCTCCTTCCCATGATAGCGTCCCTGTTCTTGTCATTCACCAACTTCAACATGCTTAGCGCGCCCAAGTTCATAGGATTTGACAATTACGCCCGCATGTTTGGCCAAGACAAGTCTTTCTGGAAGGCTCTAGGCGTGACGTTCACATATGTCTTCGCCCTGGTTCCAGCCAGGCTGGCTTTCGCCCTTGCCGTTGCAATGCTTCTGAACTCCAAGCGCAAAGGGTTGGCGCTTTATCGCACTTTCTACTACATGCCCTCCATACTTAGCGGCAGCATAGCAGTATCCATAGTCTGGAAGCAGATCTTCGGAAGCGGCGGCGTCTTGATGACACTGCTCAATCAGCTGGGCATCCACCAAAAAATCTCAATGCTAGGCAATCCAGATACCGCCGTATATTCCTTGGCCCTTTTGGGCATATGGCAATTTGGATCCTCAATGCTCATATTCCTGTCTGCGATAAAGCAGATCCCGGCTTCTTTGCATGAATCGGCAAAGATAGACGGAGCGAGGGCTGGAAGCAGGTTTTTCAAGATAACCCTGCCAATGCTTACGCCTACCATCTTCTTCAACCTGATCCTGCAGATAATAAACGCCTTTAGGGCCTTCACGGAAAGCTATGTGGTCACGGACGGCGGGCCGCTGGACAGCACATTGTTCTATGTTCTCTACCTGTACCGCAGGGCCTTCAACTACTTTGACATGGGATATTCCAGCGCAATGGCTTGGGTTCTTGTCATAATCATAGCCTTGTTCACAGCTGTCATCTTCAAAACGCAAAACAACTGGGTCTATTACGAGTCCAAAGGGGGCATAGGCCATGACAGCTAAGGGCATGCCGGCTCCGCGAATAGTCTCCAAATCCAAAGGGCTTCCAGGATCGATGCTGTTTCACGCCGTATGCCTGGCCCTTGGATTCCTAATGGTATACCCCCTGCTTTGGCTCCTGGCAAGCTCAATGAAAAACGGATCTGAGATCTTCACAACAGCCCTTTCGCTTTGGCCAAAGACTTGGGCGGTTTTTGAGAACTACTCTTCCGGCTGGAGAGGGATAGGCGGAGTAGGCTTTGAAACCTTCATGCTAAACTCCCTTATTGTCTCTGTTGTTGGAACGGTTCTTGGAGTTGCCTCATCCCTTATGGCCGCTTACGCTTTCACCAGGATCAAGTTCAGGCTATCAGGGTTTTGGTTCGCTTGCGTCATGGCTACATTAATGATCCCTGGCCAGGTCATGGTTGTGCCCCAGTATATCATCTTCAGGGCGCTAGGCATAATCAATACCCTGGTTTCCCTAGCCGCTCCTTGGATGTTTGGAAGCGCGTTTTTCATCTTCCTGATAGCCCAGTTCTTCAGAGGCCTTCCCATTGAGTTGGATGAAGCGGCTGAAATGGATGGATGCGGGAAAATTTCAACGCTGATCCTGATCTATCTTCCTCTCTCCGCCCCAGCGGCCGCAACTTCATGCATCTTCAGCTTCTACTGGATTTGGCAGGATTTCTTCCAGCCTCTCATATTCATTAACGATCCAAAGAAGTTCACTGTGCCGCTAGCGCTAAACCTTTACACGGATCCCAATTCCTACTCGAACTACGGCGGGCTTTTCGCCATGTCAGTTGTGTCTCTCTTGCCTGTGGTTTTGTTCTTCATCCTTTTCCAGAAGCACTTGGTTGAAGGAATCGCAACAACAGGGTTAAAGGGATAAAGAATTTCGCGCTCAAACCGAGACTGAGCACAGAGAATACGCTCTCAGTCTTTGCCATGGTTTGGAGGATAGCATAAATGAGATATTTAAGGAAACTTGTTTCTTTCGCTCTTGCCGTTTCCATTACAGCCTCATCCATTTGCCTGCAGGGCCTACGGGAGCAGGTCTTGGCGGCAGACGACATCATCAACATGGCTGGAAACTACGAAATTAAGCTTTTGGGCGAGTCTATCATAAACTCAAACGCTGTGGCGCAAGTAAAAACGCCCTCTTCAAGCAGCGCAGGAGCGATCTATTACGTGGACGCCACTTCTGGCGATGACGCAAAAGCTGGAACCAGCCCTGAAACCGCATGGAAAACAATTGGCAAAGTGAACAGCCATGCTGCTTTCCAGCCTGGGGATCAAATCCTTCTAAAGGCAGGAGAAAGCTGGTCAGGAGTAACCCTTTCACCTAAAGGCTCTGGAACAAGCGCTTCAAGAATAGTTCTGGGGGCATACGGATCTGGCGCAAAGCCAAAGCTCATCGGGAACGCCGAAATTGAACAGGTTGTAAACCTGGAAAACCAGGAATACTGGGAAATCCGCGATCTTGACATTAGCAACAAAGTCAGCGGCTTCACCGGGGTGGCCAACACAGCAAACGGCAACCTTCTCAAGGATGTCAGGGGAATCCGAATTGCTGGCGGCACAAACCAAGGCGGGGTGTTGAGCGGTTTTTACCTGCATGACCTTTATGTCCATGACGTAACAGGGTTTATAAGGTGGATCGGCGGAAGCGGAACGCCTCCTGCAGGAAGCCAATACGGAGCGGGCTGGGACGGCTCAAAGCGCACTGGCGGAATATTGTTCGAAATAGTCGACTCCGACAGCTTCACAAACGCTACCACCTTCGACAACGTTTTGGTCGAGAATAACATTATGGCAAACAACTCTTTCGGAAGCATCATTTTCAAGCAATGGCTTGGAAGCAAGAAATGGGCTTCCAGAGACAATGGAAGAAGCGGAGGCAGCGGCGCTCCAAGCTACGTTGACAGCAACTGGAAACCGCACACCAATATCACCATCCAAAACAATTACTTGGATCATACCGCTTCCATGTATGCCTGCAACACCATCTATCTGACAAGCACCAAGGACTCAACAGTGCGCGGAAATGTTTCAAAGGGCTCAGGAACCTGCGCCATTGAGCTCTACTACACAGACAATATAACAATCGAGAGAAACGAGGTCTATGGCACAATCATAAAAGCTGGAGGAAGCGACTCCAATGCCATAGATCCCGACAAGGAATCAACCAACGCGCTTATACAGTACAATTATGTCCATGACACTGGCGATGGGATCCTTCTTTGCGGCTTTACATACGGCAGCGCCGTAGTTCGCTACAATGTCATAAAAGACGCCTCCAAGAACTATATCAACCCTCATGGAGACAGAGGCGTCAACTATGTCTACAACAACTTCCTGTACAACACCAGAAGCGCCACTACTGTGTATTTCATCAATTCGTCCGGCGGCAACTCGACATACTTGGCTAAGAGCGACAACATGCATTACTTTTACAATAATGTTTTCTATAATGCCAACAACAACGCCTCGACCGTGACTATCGGGCAAGGGGCAAGCACAGACTATGAAAACAATTCTTACTATGGCAAGTCAGTCACGCCGCCAGCCCAAGACACCACTGCCATAACGGCTGACCCTCTGATAGCGAGCGGCACAATCAAGGGCGGAGCTGGACAGAACGTTGACTTGAGCGCATTCAAGCTTACGGCTGGATCCCCCCTTATAAACGCTGGCTACACAGTGTCAAGCCATGCTGGAACCACCATAAGCGGTTCCGCTGCGACAGATTTCGGAGGATTGCCTCTAGTCTATGAACCAAAGCCAGAGCTTGGAATTTTCGAATTCAATGAAAACCAAGAGTCTGGTACGCTTTCAGGCTTAGTCAAAGACGCTGAAGGCGCTATCGCTGCAAACGCTGCAGTCACCATAGTTGGAACCGCTTACTCGGCTGTTTCCGACGCCAACGGCACCTACCAGATAGCAAATGTCCCTCCCGGCAGCTACACTGCCAAAGCGTCAAAAACAGGATATCAAGACGGCTTGTCAAGCCAGTTTACAATCGCGGACAAAACTGTCACCACTCTGGACATAGCTTTAGGCGAGCTTATAAAAGCGCCTGATCCAGAGATTCCAATTGATGTTGTCACATATATTTCCGACAGCTTCAACAGCTACGATCTGGGCACGTTTTCAGGCAGCGACATTTGGACAGCGTATAACACTAAAACTGATTCTAACACTATTGAGATAGTCGCCGATCCTGATGATTCCTCAAACAAGCTCCTGCGGATCAACCGGGCTGCTGGCACAGCTACAGCCATGGGAGCTGTTGGAATATACAACAAGACTGATTTGAACATAGCAAGCGCGTTCACCATTGACATGAGAATCAAGCGCTCTTTAAAGGGCACAAAAAATGGCCAGTACGCCCTTTATACGTATAACAGTGCTGACTTTAGCACAAGCGCTCCGCAAAGCTCGTCCGCGCCTATAGCCACTATCGTAACAGACAAAGGCAACATCACAACGCATGCTGCCAGAGACTCAAGCACTCAGACAACTGTGCAGTCTTATAACGCCGGTGACTGGTACCAGGTAACAGTTGTTGTGCACCCGGAAAGATCAAACGGAAGCACAGCAGGCACCTTCGACATGTATGTGGATGGGGTCAAGAAAGTTGACAACCAGCCGTACCGCACTCTAAAAGAAGTCGACCGCTTCCAGATTTACGCCAGCTCTGGCGATGACTTGGGGGACTTCTATGTTGACTACATCAATTCCTTCAGTGGAGAACCAATCAAAGGCATTTCCGCCGCGCCTGAAAAGGTTGAGCTCGAAGAGGATTATGGCTACAAATCCATTGGCGGCCAGCAAATTACCATAGCAAACAATGGAACGTTCCCTGTCAAGAGCTTGAAAGCGGCTTTGTCTGCTGACTCCAACTTCTCTGTCAGCTCCGCGCTCAGCTCAACCACACTCAGCCAGCAAGGCGTAAGCGCCGGCAGGGCGGCAACAATCTCCATAGCGCCAAAAGACGGCTTAGCTCCAGGAATTTATGAAGATACCCTTACTATTGACGCTGATGGGGTCAAAGTCGAAGTCGAATTCTCTTTCACAGTCAACAAAGTAGAGCTTCAAGCGTCCGACTTTGATATTAGCCCCGAAACGGCCGTCTACTTAGGAACCGAGCAGCAAGTTCAGGTTGAAAGTCCTGAAGGCGCTGGCGGAATACTGCAACTCTACTACAATGGCTCAGAAGAAAAGCCAAAAGATGCTGGCTCTTACGCAATCTCTGTAAATGTCGAGGAAGGCGCTTTATATCTTCCCACAGCAAATCTAAACATTGGCAACTTTGTAATCAGTCCAGCGGAGATCGAGGTGATCGCTGATGACAAGACCATCGCCAAGGGCAGCGAGCCAGAGTACACTTACCGCTTGGCCGGATTGGTTGGAGACGAAACTGTTGAAGATGCGATAAGCCAGGCGCCAACTTTGTCCTCTAACGCAACTAGCGAATCTGAGCCAGCAGATTACGTCATTTCAATCTCTGGCGGAACTGCAACGCCAAACTATGCAATCGCCAAATACACTCCTGGAAAGCTAACGATAGCAGATAAAACCGCCAATGTCAGCGCATCGCCAGATCCCGCCACATACAGCCAAGCGCAAGACGTTGTTTTGTCAACTGCGACTGATGGCGCTTCCATCTACTATACGCTTGACGGCTCAGAACCAACCGAGCAAAGCACGTTATATAGCTTGCCCATAGCTATCACGGATTCGGCTGTGATAAAGGCGTTTGCAGTCAAGGCAGGCTTCTTTGACAGCGATGTGGCAACCTTTGCCTATACGATAGCTCCAGATGAGACAGAACCTGTGGATCCTATAGATCCTGAAGAGCCCGTGGATCCCGAAGAGCCTGTGGATCCTGAAGAGCCCGTGGATCCCGAAGAGCCTGTTGATCCTGAAGAGCCTGTGGATCCTGAAGAGCCTGTGGATCCCGAAGAGCCTGTGGATCCCGAAGAGCCCGTGGATCCTGAAGAGCCCGTGGATCCTGAAGAGCCCGTGGATCCTGAAGAGCCCGTGGATCCTGAAGAGCCTGTGGATCCTGAAGAGCCTGTGGATCCTGAAGAGCCCGTGGATCCTGAAGAGCCCGTGGATCCTGAAGAGCCTGTGGATCCTGAAGAGCCTGTAGATCCTGAAGAGCCCGTGGATCCTGAAGAGCCCGTGGATCCTGAAGAGCCCGTGGATCCTGAAGAGCCTGTAGAGCCCGTGGAGCCTGAAGAGCCTGTGGATCCTGAAGAGCCTGAAGAGCCTGTGGATCCTGAAGAGCCTGTGGATCCTGAAGAGCCTGTGGATCCTGAAGAGCCTGTGGATCCTGAAGAGCCCCAGGAACCTGAAGAGCCCCAGGAACCCGAAGCTCCCGAAGATCCAGATATTCCTCAAATCCCTGTAGTTCCAGCGCCGCCAGTCATCTATTACCCCGTAGCGCCTTATATTCCCGCTCCTGTTGTTACCATTGCCCCTATCGCCCGCAAGCCGGCAGAGCCAATTCAAAACCTGTTTGTCTCAAGCGCTGAAGAGGCAGTCTCGGTGGCTGACACGCTGCGCGAGCTGAACCTGTTTGTCGGCACTGGCAATGACGAAAACGGAGAGCCGTCATACGAATTGGAACGGCCCATGACCCGGATAGAAGCGCTGGCTGTGCTCCTTAGGCTGATGGGGCTTTCTGATGAAGCAAACGGTTCCGCCGCGCCCAATCCCTTTAACGACGTTCCAGATTGGGCAGATCGCATTGCGGCCTATGCATACAGCATTGGGCTAACCGTTGGGATAAATGATGAGCATACTCTCTTCGGATCAAACACTTTGGCAACGCCTCATGACTTTACTGTCTTCCTTTTGAGAGTTTTGGGGTATCGCGAGTCGCTAGGGGATTTCAGCTATGACAACTCAAGAAAGAAAGCTGTTGAGGCAGGCTTGCTCAAAGTGTTTGAATCTGCCGCAATCAATGCCGACGGCGTTCTGTTGAGAGCTGAAGCAGTTATAGCAATGGCCGACGCGCTTTTGGCTACGCCCAAGGATTCTGATTCCAGGCTTTTTGAAAAGCTGGCCACTGAAGGCAAAATTTCCAAAGCGTCAGCTGATGGGTTCCTCAAGAACATCTCACAAGCATATAAGAGATAGTGCCTACGCTTGAGGATGACTAGGCCAACGGCTAAGAGCATATCCTAAAATTAATTATAGGGCTTGGAAAAGTAACTCCATAGATTTTAAGGCTTGGCGCAAGCG
Organism: Clostridiales bacterium; assembly: GCA_031270945.1. Lineage (GTDB taxonomy): Bacteria > Bacillota > Clostridia > Lachnospirales > WQUN01 > JAISWZ01. The sequence goes on from JAISWZ010000128.1 coordinate 15,169, forward strand.
CCAAGCCTTTTTTTGATCTAATCAAGCAAGGGCGTTTCCCGTAAGATCCAGCGCCCCAAAATAAGAGCATATCCCAAAATTATATCCGAGGCGCCGGAAAAATCCAAGTGTTTGCTCGCAGAAGCCCGAGCAAACCAGTTAAAGCATTCGCCAGGATTTTGGCGATTTGCCTATGAACATTGGGCAAACGCTATCCGGTGCCATTACGGAATTTTTGGATATGCACTAAAAAAGGCTTGGCAACATTCTCCAAGTATTTTATGAATCCCCAGTGCTTTCCTCGATTCGTCATCTTTCGTCTTAATCAAAGGGGGCAGCGCCCCCAGCGCAGGCGCTGAGCGCCCCAAATCCTGTCTAAAAGAGTGATTGCGCAGCAGCCTTCCAAAGATTTATTCGGCGAACCAGCAGCCCTTCCAGCAAAATTTCATGGGGCAAAACCCAGTTTTTCCGCTATTTTCAGGCATCCGGTCCCCTATCTTCCACGCTTTCTAGCCTTAGGATATCTTTCGATCTTCTGCGACAGCATATTGCATTGTTTTCAGAAAAGTGTATAATAGAGACAGGTAGCCTGCGCTCTGAAAAAGAGCGCAACTGATCGGCTCAAAAAACAGCCGCCGCGCCCTCTCGGCAGCAACCTGATCAATACGGCCATGCTGCGAGCCATGAGCCATCATCAACAAACGGGTTCCATATGCCATGGATGGCGCGATTCATCGGATCGGCTAGCATGCTCCAAATCCCCCCTTGGCGAGCAGTCAAGTCGATGCCATGACGCTTTCCGTGTCAAAAGAATCTTGTTCCTCTTCTTGGCAAACAGCTGCCGCATGTCAGAGTTGCGTCCCGATGGCCGAAGAGCGCGATTCTCGAAACATTGAAGCCTACAGAAGAAGTGAGCTTGAAAAGCAAGCATTAGGAAGTGAAGCCAAAAGAGCGAAAGTTTAGGAATGAATCTTAAAAGCGAAACCTAGAAAGTGAATCTTAAAAACGAATCTTAGGAAGTGAATCTTAAAAAACGAACTTTAGAAAACGTAGAAAACGTACTTTAAGAAGCGAAACCTTATGAAGTGAAGCTTAAAAACGAACCTTAATAAGCAAAGCCTTATGAAGCAAAGCTTTAAAACAAACGTTAAGAAGCGAAACTCTATTAAACCAAGCTAAAAAAACAAAGCATCTTGCACCTGCCTAGGCGGCAAAGCATCAACCGCTCTAAGCTCGGCCTGGTTGCCATGCCTACGCTAGAGCATGATTTTAACATTCCACGCAAAAGGCATTGCCCCATACTCTAAGGAGGACTTTAAATGAAAGCGAGAAAGGGCTTCACGCTTATCGAGCTTCTTGTTTCCGTAGCTATCATTGGAATCCTTATAACTATCGCCGTTCCTAGATTCACTTCGATGTCAAGCGGCGCGAAAAGATCAGCGATCAAAGCCAACCACATGATCATCAGGTCATCTATCGTAATGTATATAGCAAACAACAAAGGATCGCTTCCCTCCGCTGAAACGGACTTGGATGAATACCTTCAGTCCACCAACGGAGTCAAAGGGGTTCCAGGCTTTCAAGACTCGCCCGAGAACGCTTCGTACAAGCTGAACATAGAGCCTTACAAGGTAAGAATAGATTCGTATCTAGGCACTGAGCTAATTGATACATATACATACTCTTCAATAAGCTCTTGACTTTGAACTAAGAGCGTATCCCAAAATCAAATATCATTCGCCAGGATTTTTTCGGCCCCTTAACGGAATTTTGGGATATGCGCTAACATAGCTCAGCGGAGTCGGCATGCCACATGTCGGCTCTTTTTATTTTAAGCGTTAAAATCCTTGATGTGCACCGATTTCTATTGATGTCTACTAGACTTATCGGCATGACCAAGGTATAAACTGAGGACCAACTCTATAGTTTTATCCATGCGTTGCTAATTCTTCGCTAAAATCGGGGCGTTTTGCTCGAGAGAAAATATATTCCAAATCTATTGCTTTATATATTGGCGTGTTGCGAATATGGGAATTCGTATTTCCGCCAAGGCTTTTGGTTTTAGAGAAAATATCTTCCAGTCACCATTCCACAATGATTTTGCATTATAATGTCGATATATACACGAGAGCAAACCGTTCGCAAAAACTTCGCTCTTCAAGTTGTAAAAATTAGGATGAATCAATCCTTGAGATGCCTTAAATTCTAGGAGGCTTTGCTTAAATGAAGATTGCTAAAACGCTGTTCGCGTCTGCGGTTTTGGTTGCTGCCTTGACCGGATGCGTAGCGGAAACGCAAGAATTCGCCCCTGAAGTGTTCACGGATGCACCTGAAACAGCTTTGGATGCGCCTGAGACGCTTGAAGCCAGTCCCACAGATGCTAGCGCATCTGAGCCTGAAGCAGCGCCTGGAGAGGATGCAACAACAGAATTGCCAGAAGCAGCTGAGCCCGGCGCGGATGCCGCGTTGCCTGAAACCGATCCTGAAGCAACTACGCCTATAACAGCTCCTGAATCGGATGCGCCTGCCGTCGCTCCCGAAGAGAGCTCTGCGGCACCTGAAACCGTTCCTGATGCAAATGTGGATGAACCTTTAACAGCTCCCCAAGCGGATGCGCCCATAACAGCTCCAGAAGCGAGCGCAGAACCAGACTCTTCCCCTGCAGATCCCGCAGCCCGGCTAGAAGAATTTCTAGAATCGGAATTTCTAGTATCAGACACCGAGCTAGGCGTAATTATTGGCGGCCAAGTAGTCAGGCTGTCTATCATTGTCAACGCTATGGCGGAGTTTGCTATCAGAAACGATGGAATACTCACTACGCCCGAATCCGTCAGGACCGATTCAGAGTATATTGAGTTTTCCAAGCGGGCCTCCGATTTGATTGCCGACCTGGACGCGTTTGACTTTTCGCCTTATGAAAGAACCAGCTTCGCGGAAGCTTGCGAGACTTTAATGGGCAGCATTGTGGACGAGTTTTCCTCGTTCGTGGACAGCTACCCTGAGTTGCTGGCTAATGGCAAATTTGACGAGATTATCGCAAACATGAATGGCATATTGGAGTATGTAACCGAGATTGACGCAGAGAGCAAGAAACTCTTTTCGTAACAAGGCCAAGTGCATATCCCAAAATTCCGAAATGGCACCGGATAGCGTTTGCCCAATGTTCATGGGCAAATCGCCAAAATCCTGGCGAATGCTTCAACTAGTTTGCGCAGGTCTCTGCGAGCAAACACCCGGATTTTTCCGGTGCCTCGGATATAATTTTGGGATATGCTCCAAGGCCGAGAACGCTTGCGGCACACAAATTCCGAAATTCAAATTACTAGGAGGCTTCACATGAAGATCCTGCGAGCGTTGACATTGGCCGCGATCATCATTTCTACATTCACGGGATGCGCTGCGGTAAAAAAAATGGCAGACAGCTTGAAATTATCATCGGCTATGCAGTCAGACGCCGATCTAGGAAACATTATTGCTGATAGAGTGGGGGAGCTGTCTATGCTTTTTGAGGCTCTGCTAAAATACGGCGTTAAAACCGTCAACGCGCCTACAGCTGAGTCCGTGAGATCCGATCCTGAGTACATGGAGTTGTACCAGCAGGCGATAGATTGGATCGCCAGGGTAGACGCTATCGACTACTCGCCTTATCAAAACGCCGAACTCGCTGAGACATACGAGACCTCGATGGATGCAATAACGGAAGAACTTCTCCTTCTTGCGGATGACTTTCCAGATTTGCTGGCCGAAGAACGCCTTGACTCGTTAATTGATCGAATGAGAAGCATCCCGCAATCTGTGGATCGCATGAGTGATGAGGTCCGAAAGCTCAAATTCGAGAGCGAAAACGCAGTTCCAGCGTAAAATCTATAAGCATTGTTTGTACATAAATTCCTTAAGGCCGCTCCTCTTCTGGAGCGGCCTTTCTCTTTGCGAAAATGCAGGCAACGAGAATTTTTTATTTATTTATTTATTTATTTATTTAAGCTCCTTCTTCTCTCCCCGCCCGTCTTTCCATAAATTCACTTTTCTCCCCCTTCCTTAAGTATTCTCGCATGAACCTTCGTCCCAACGCCCACTTCGCTTTCAATAAAAATCCCGCATTCCTCGCCGTAAATAAGCTTCAGGCGGCCGTTCACGTTCGGTAGGCCTATCTTGTTCATGGCGTTCTTGTTCAAGAGCTTTCCCTTGGCGCCGGGATCATCGCTTGGCTTCAGGATTTTTGAGACTTCGCTTTCATTCATTCCGATTCCGTCGTCGCTTACCGTAAAAACCAAGAAATCCGTGCCGCCAGCCTTCTCCTCGCAGGCCTCAAGGGTAATGGTGCCAAAGCCGCCTTTGGGCTCGATGCCATGGAATATGGCGTTTTCTACGATGGGCTGGAGCGTCATCTTAACGATCCGGCTGTCATAAAACTTTGGATCCACCCGGTTGACGAACCTGAAGGACTCCATGTACCTCATGGACTGGATCATGATGAAGTCATCAAGCAATGACAATTCCTCTTTGACTGAGATCTTGTCGGAAAAGCCTTTTGCCATGTTCCTGAGAAGGCTTGAAAGCGCCTTGGTCATTCTCACTGTTGCCTTGTCACCCCTGATCCCGGCCATAATGCTTATGGAGTCAAGGGTGTTATACAAGAAATGGGGGTTTATCTGGGACTGGAGAAGAGCTATCTCTGTATTTTTGCTCCTTTCAACCATGTCTATGGTCTCTTTTAGCAGGCGCTCAAAGCTGAGCGCCATTTCGTTTAGCATCTTCCCGATGTCTCCCATTTCGCCCCCGTACTTTTCAATGTCCAGATCCTCGCTATAGTCGTTTTGGGCGGTTTTCTTTATCTTTTTCACAATCCCCTTTATGGGTCTGGTCACAAAGACCGTGACCACAAAGAGTATGCCAACAGAAGCAACCAGCATCATTGACACCACAAGCGCGTCCGAGAGCAGGAGCTTCCTGCTGTCTACTGTTAGCTCAGAGGCGTTGACATAGTTGATGATTGAGATGCCCTTGACGGAAAGCTCTCGGAAGGCCACCTCATACCCTTCTCTGTGCGGGGGCTGCGCTTCTCCAAGAAACCTTCTTCCTGAAGCCAGGGACGGATCCTGGATGTAGGCGTAGATCTCCCCAGCGTTGCCGTACTCGCTGAGAACGCTTGTTATAAGCTCCGTCTTGGTCTCAATGTAAACATAGCCAGCGACTCGCCCGCTTGAGTGGACAGGGAAAAAGGCGACAAAGCACTCCGGCCCCATGGGGCTGATCGACCTGTAAATCTTGCCGAAGTTCGGCACTCCGGCCTTGTAGTCAGCGAATTGAGGAGACTCCATTAGCGCCCTGTGATCTGACGTGAGCCCATAGAGCGTGGTGACCCCTTGGATCATGAGCCCTCTTTCGTTAAAGGCTATGCACTTGGTTATATACTTGAAGAAAGAGGATGATTCCAGGTAGGAGTTCATGGTGTCCTGGGCGCTGACCGCCGCCCTTTTGGCTGTGAGGGTAGAGACGCTTGAATAAGCCAAGGCGGTCATTGTCTGCGGGCTGCTGCTTGACAGGTAGCCAATGCCAAGGACGCTCTCAAGCCGCTTGTCCGCCTGCTCCTTCACCCTGTCAAGGCTTATGTTGTTGATTCGCACCACTTTGTCCAAGATCACTGCGCTCATGTTTTGGTACATGTAAGCGTTTGAGGCTATCCCCGCTATTATCACGCACAGTGAGCACAGGCAGATGATTTTTACCCTTATGTCATTTCTGGCCTTTCTCATTTTTCTCCCCCATGTATGGATGTAAAAAGCTTAAAAACCAGTTCGAAATCCGCCCCAAGCATAGAGCCGCTTCATAGCAGCCAAAAAAATAGTATTAGATCTAATAATAGTATTCAAAAGGTCAAAAAGGTTTTAAAAATAATTGCTGAAGATCAAAATAATAACCATTCCTCGACAGGCTGGCGCGGGTTAAGATATAAGTGCCTGAACGAGCGGAGAACAGCCTGAAGGCGAGGCCGCGAACGATTCAAGCTGGGATTGGTGATTTTTATGCTGGCGGCCAATAGATTATCAATTAATCTATCGCTCGTTAGTACAGATTAAAAACATGTCCTGAATTGCTATGGCTTGAAAAGTCTGCGTTGAAGCCTTCGCAGGTCTGCTGGGCACATTTCGGGATATGCATTATGCAAGCAGAAAAGGAGAATAACACATGACAAAGCTAACCCGCATCATCTCTGTTTTGGTTTGCGCCGCAATGCTGGCCGGATGCGCCGGCGCTCCGGCCGCCGCAACCGCAGAGCCGCAAGCTCAAGCGCCCGCTGCGCAGGCGCCTGAGGCGACTGCCGCTCCAACCGAGTCTCCGGCAACCGAGACCCCGGCAGAAGATGTAACAATAAAGGTTTCACTTTGGGACGCTGAGACTTCTCCGACATTCACAAGCGTCATAAACGCTTTCGAAGCCAAGTTCCCGAACATCAAAGTGCAGCCCATTGACACTGTTGCCGCTGACTACACCAACAAGCTCTCCGTCATGCTCAACGGCGGAAGCGAGGTAGACGCTTTCTGGATCAAGGACGCTGACACAATATTTGGAATGGTGAACAAAGGCCAGACCGAAGACCTGTCTTCAAGAGTGGCCGCTTCCGGAGTGAACCTGGCAGATTTCAACGGCCTTGCGGACAGCTTCCAGATAGACGGCAAGCTCGTGGCGATGCCTTTTAGGACTGACTATTATGTTTTATTCTACAACAAGGCTGTCTTTGACGCAGCCGGAGTTCCTTATCCTACGAACGACATGACCTGGGCCCAGTTCGAAGAGACAGCAAAGCTCATCACCGCTGGAGAAGGGGCAGACAAGAAGTACGGCGCCCATTTCCACACATGGCAAGCTTGCGTTGAGAACTGGGGAGTGCAGGACGGAAAAAACACGATACTTTCAAGCGACTACTCTTTCTTCAAGCCCTACTATGAGATGGCGCTCCGCATGCAGGACGTCGACAAGACAGCTTTGGACTACGCGACTTTGAAGACCTCCAACATTCATTACAGCAGCCAATTCTACAGCGGCAACGTTGGAATGCTTCCCATGGGCACCTGGTTTGCCACAACGCTCATTGACAAGATCAAATCAGGCGAGAGCACAGCCACTGACTGGGGCATTGCCACCCTTCCCCATCCAGAGGGAACTGAAGCCGGATACACTGTCGGCTCAACGACCCCTATAGCCATCAACTCGGCTTCAACAAAGAAGGACGCGGCATGGGAATTCATAAATTTTGTCACGAGCGAAGAGGGAGCAAAGACCATAGCCAAAGACGGAGCTTTCCCGGCAAGACTTAATCCTGACACCCTTTCAATCATCGTTTCAGCTGACGGAATGCCGGAAGGCGCGGCAGACGCCCTTACTGTAAAGAACATAGTCCTTGACCGCCCAATCGCCGACAAGGTGACGGAAATCAACCAAATGCTAGGCGAAGAGCACGGCTTGATCATGCTTGGCGAGCTTTCGGTAGACGAAGGGTTAGCTGAGATGGCTGAGCGCGCGGCTGAGATCCTGAAATAAGGCAATATTCATGCGAGCGCAAGGGGCGGATGCAAATCCGCCCCTTTTTTAGCAAGAGCGCATGGCTTATGGCATAAATTCATAGCAATAGCAATGATAAGAGCGCTCGTCAGTTTAGCAAGGGGTGATCTAATGCAAAAAAAGGCTTTCGGCTTGGAAACAAGAGAGACTCTTGTCGGCCTTTCCTTTATTCTTCCCAATTTCATCGGATTTGCGGTTTTCATTCTTGCCCCGGTCCTGTTCTCCTTTTACCTTAGCGTAAACTCCTGGGATGGCTTCAGGCCGATGGAGTTCGTGGGCTTGGACAACTTCGTTCAGATCTTCAAGGACAGGGTTTTCAAGAGGGCCATGGTTAACACTCTGCAGTTTTCCGTCTTCACCATCGTTTTTACGCTTGTGGCTTCCTTGGCGCTTGCGATGATGCTAAACCAAAAGCTCAAGGGCATCGCGATATTTCGATCTGCCATCTTCTTTCCGTATGTGGCTTCCATCGTCGCTGTGGCGGTCGTCTGGAACATGCTTTTTCAGAAGGACTACGGCCCAATCAACGCGTTTTTGCGGTTCCTGGGCATGGTCAACCCTCCTGGCTGGACGGCTTCCACCAAGTACGCCTTGCCGGCTGTGATAATAGTTGTCATATGGAAGAACATGGGCTACTACATGGTCATATACCTGGCGGCGCTTCAGGGAATCCCTCCTGAGCTCCATGAGGCGGCGATGATTGACGGCGCTTCCGCCATTGACAGGTTCAGGCATGTCACTTTGCCGATGCTTACACCCACGACGTTCTTTACGGTAATGATGCTTACGATCAACAGCTTCAAGGTCTTTGACCTGATTTACGCCATGACCGAAGGCGGGCCCGGGCAGGCGACTACCCTGATTGTGAACTACATTTACAACCAGGCTTTCGTCTCATGGAACTACGGGAAGGCAAGCGCCGCTTCGATGGTATTGTTCGCCCTGGTTGCGACTGTTACAATCATACAGTTTCGCATGGAGAAAAAATGGGTCAGCTACATGTAGGAGGTAGGAGAGGACATGAAAGAACCTAGCAGGAGTGCCAAGATAGGCCTATATGCGGCCCTTTGCGTGATTTGCCCTCTGACGCTTCTCCCTCTTGCCTGGATGCTGAGCTCATCCCTCAAGTTGGACAAAGACGTCTTCACTATTCCGATTCAGTGGATACCTGCGATTCCGCAGTGGGGCAACTACATCAAGATCTGGGAGAAGATCCCGCTTGGCGTTTTCACATTCAACACTTTCAAGCTAACAATCATAATAACATTGATCCAGCTTTTCACATGCTCCTTCGCGGCATACGGGTTCTCCAAGTGCAGGTTCAAGGGGCGGGACGCGCTGTTTCTTTGCTATGTGGCCACTATAGCGATACCGTGGCAGGTGTATATGCTTCCACAGTATACAATGATGAACAAGATGCACTTGGTTGACTCCCACATGAGCCTGATACTTCTTCACTCATTTTCAGCTTTCGGGGTCTTTCTCATGCGGCAGTTCATGGTTTCAATACCCAACGAGCTATTGGAGGCGGCCAGGATAGACGGGCTTAACGAATATGGGATATACGCCAGGATCATCCTCCCGCTTTCGAAGCCTGCTCTCGCCTCGCTTTCCATATTCACATTCGTCACCATCTGGAACGACTTCATGGGGCCCATGATATACCTGAATACAACCGAAAAGAAGACGATCCAGGTCGGAATCAGGATGTTCATCAGCCAGTACTCAGCGGAGTACGGGCTGATAATGGCGGCTAGCATTTTGTCGTTGGTTCCTGTTTTCACGCTGTTTATTGCCTTCCAAAGGTTCTTTGTAGAGGGCGTCGCGACAAGCGGGCTGAAAGGCTGACTTTGCTTTTTATTTTTTTATTTTTTTAGTTTATGTACGCATGCGCCCCTGAGGGGCCCTTTGGGGCCCCCCTTGGAAAAGGCGGCTTTCCCAAGGGGCGCGTCTTTCGCAAAAAGCTATTTCAGCGCTTTCTTGTATTCAGTCGGGCTTTTTCCTGTCTGCTTCCTGAAAACCTTGCTGAAGTAATACGGGCTTTCATACCCCAGCATCCCGCTTATCTCGTTTATCCTGTAATCCCCTTGCTTTATCATTTCAGCGGCCTTCGCTATCTTCATTTGGTTCACGTAGTCAATGAAGCTTTGCCCCTCTTCCTTCGAGAAGAGGCTGGACAGGTAGCTTGGCGACACGCAGGCTTTGTGCGCCGCTTCTTGGAGAAGGATTCGCTTTCCGATGTTGTCCCTGACATAGGCCTTGGCCTTCTCCACAAGCTCTGACCTGTTTGACGAGAGGGGCTCGATCAAGCCAAGAGTTTCGGTCTTGACCCGGTTTAGCCAGATGAGGGCTTGCTCCCTGGTCAATATCCGCTCAGCCTCCTCAAACCCCTCAGCCTCGCTTCTTGAAAGAGCCTTTTCAACAGCCGACTGGATCTCGCAGCAAAGCCATATGGCTTGGGCTTTTTCGTGATCGTTCGCTTCTATCATCTCAACTGCCTTGGCAAAAAGGGCTTGGCAGCCTGAAGCGCTCCTGCTGTTGAGCTCCGCCCTAAACCTGCTGGCCATGCCAGTCAGGGGAAGATGCTTGAGCTCCCTGCCTTTCGCCGCTCCAGGCAGTGAAAGGCGCTCGCCTGTGAGATAGAACTGCTGCTCCAGATCGTCAAGGGTGGCCAAGAACTCCTGCCTATCCCCGATATCGCAAGTATTGGCGCAAAGGACGCATGGCACAAGGCCTGTGACGTTTTTTGACGCCGCTGTGAGCCTTTGGTGAAACTCTTGAAGCTGCTCCGCGCTTAAAGACGCGTCCTTGCCCCACCAGACCAGCACAAGCCCGAACTGCTTTATGTCATCAAAGACCAAAAACCTTGAAAACCGCTTTGACGCTATCTTGTCTACAACCTCGCGCTCCCAGGGGATCAGGCGCTTCCATTCCTCGTCAGAGGCAAACGCGCCCCCTGTCTCGGCGCAGTCGGTGAGAAAATATAGAATTAGGGCGGAAAACTGCTCTGACACGCCGCTTTCCCTTAAAACATCCAGATCTGCCTGGGACAGCGCCATTACGTTGCGGGATGCCAGCTTCTTCACGGCGGAGTTCAGAAGCTTTCCCTCATTTTCCTTAAGTAAGCTCTCGGCTTGATCCACGCGGTTGAGCTTGCCTCTGGCCACCAGCTCTCCTTTGGCCATTTGGATGCTTTTCTCAAGAGCGGCGCCGTCCAGCTGGGTTTTCACCAGATAGTCCACCGCCCTGAGCCTCAGCGCCTCCCTGGCCAAGCCGAACTCCTCCAGGTTTGACAGCATTATGAACACCGCGCCAGACCGCTTCTCCTGCGCTTCCCGCAGGAGCTCTATCCCGTTCATCACAGGCATGGCTATGTCGCAAACCACAATGTCAGGAAGATCCTTCGCGATAAGATCCAGCGCCTCCCTGCCGTTTCTGGCCTGCCCTATTAGCTTGCACCCGTTTTTCTCCCAATCTATCATGAACTTGATCCCAGAGAGAATAAGCGGCTCATCATCCACTATCAGAACTTTAAGCATGGCGCACCTCCAACAAAGCCAGCCTGAATATGCTATCCCAAAATTTTCAGAAATGCGACGCCTTTGCAAGCACAGGCAATATGCCAAAAACGCGCATCCCGGAACCGGGATCAGTTACTATGATACCTCAGACTGAACTTCAATGCAATGCATTTTGTTGGCGAATTAATCTCATTTAGGGAGGTTTTTCTCCTATACTTAGGATTGGGGGGTGGCAAATTCTGAAAGCCGATAAAAAGCGTAATTCCGTCATCTCAAAAACCCGCATTTTCATTATTATATCCGCCCTGGCCCTATCTTTGCTATGCCTTCTCTTTTTCTGTGCGCTGCAGCGGAAATCCAGCGACTGGATTGCGGGAGATGACACGCTGGACGGAGAATGGATCATGACTGTTGACGGATATGGGGTATCCGTTGATGAGTTCATGTTTTTCCTGAATGACGAGCGGGCTTTGGCCATCTCTCATTTCTGGCAGAAATATGGCGCAGAGCTTGGCGAAGGCTTCTGGAGTCTGAGCTTTGACGGCCAAACCCCCTTGGAATACGCAAAGAGCGC
>JAISWZ010000152.1 GCA_031270945.1 Clostridiales bacterium
AGTGACGTCTCACCAACTTTGTCTCAAATCCGTTCCGGACTTTTCAATAATGTTTCAAACGATTCATACAATTCTTGTGACCACGAACTGGCAACATGTCATGCTAGCTTCGAATTTCAAGCTCATAAATGGGCACAACCTAAAGTCCCGAAGTTTGCACAGCGACTAGTCGAGCGATATCAATTGCACTTTCATTTTTGATTTTATATGCGTATGTCAAAGGAAAAATAGTTAATCTTTAATTTATGTTTTCGCTCGCCAGTAATTTGAATCACAAAAAAAGCAAGGCACAATGCCTTGCTTTTCAACGAACGAATAAGAGCTCATGGTAGAACGGGAAGATTCCATCGCCAGTTTTGTTCCAAGAAATTTTCAGGATTTTCAATCTGCTTTCAACCCGCTTTCACTGAATCAGATTTGAAAAAAATTTGACGCAGCCAGCCCTCGACCAAGCATTGCAAATGGGTTGAGCAGAAGGCTTAGGCTTTATGTTAGATTGTAATCAAAACCTTGATTTCATGGACTTTGTGGCGCTTATGCGGCAGAAGCATATGATTTCAGCTTAGCCTTCTACTTTGAGCGCAGGCGCTGTTGCTCTGACCCTAGCGCTAGGGGGGGCGTTGCTGCTCTGCAAGCGCTGGCTTCGCCTTGCATCGCGGGTTGGCAAAGCATTGGCCAATATTCCAGCGAGCGAAATTAAATGTACCTTTCGTTTCGGTTATCGAATGCTTATGCTCAAAAACACAAATGTGCTTTTGCTTATGTTTTCGCTCACAATCACACAATCGCTTCGGCTGAAATTTATTTAAAAACCAATGGGCCTTCGTAATTTAGCGCATACAGAACGCAATTTCCTGGAGTCACCCAGCCAGGATTGACAATGCTTCTGCCTCTATCCGTTCCAACCGCCGAATTATTAGCCACGTTGTTAAACATGATCGACATATTAGTCACTATTGGCAAAACCTGTATCGCCCATTGTTTTGGAGTATCATGGCTTAAGGCGCAATTGTAAGTATAATTCTTGACAGTAAAATACAATTTATTTAATTGAACCAAGCAATGTGACATGATAGGTGAGAATTCTTGCTCGTAGTTCACTTTTAAATGTACTTTCTTATCTTCATAGCTATGCAAAATCTCATACAAAACAATTGTCGTATCCAGGAACCTGGCACCGCTCTGTTCGTTTTTGAATTGTCGCGGCTTGGTGTCTACCTCAAAATATCTAAATACATCATCTACTTTTTTACCATTAATGAATATTTCCAGGTTATTATACATGAACTCAAATATTTTCCGCCTATCCTGTGCACGAACATGAGTGTTTATGTCCAAGATATCAGTTAAGTCCCCATTATACATCTTCCTTGCCTTCACTAAGTGGTACAGATAATCTATTTCATCAGATATCAGATTTAACTCATAGGTCACATGTTTAGTCAATGTGCTATTGTCCTGACTAATAGAAATTACATCGTCCCGTGAGTACATTTCCATATAACCGCGCTCAACCGTGGAAACAAAGCCTTCAAAAAGCAAATCCCACATAATTTCCTTTTGATATGCGTCCAAACTCGATCCGTGCATCTTATCCATTAGTGCGTTGAATACTTGAACTGCCCCTTCTCCGCTTAAATTGGAGATGCCCTTAAATACGCTAGATGAATCGGATTTCTTGGGTATTTCACTAATGAGCGGTTCAGAAGTGTCGTTAGAATCATTTTTTGTCAATTCAATGTAATCTGGTTTAGAATGGTTAGTTCCAGGTTTCCTTTTTGAATTATTTGATATGACCGCTTTTTCCCATGTATTCCCAATCGTTTCTCTTAACACTGCAACAAACAAGGTTTTGTATATTTTTTCACGTTCATCGGTATCTTTTGGCAATTGTCCTGGCTCAACTATGTTCAACTTCTTTTGCATGGGTGCATTCTTCAAGCTTTGAACCAATATGGCATAATTACCCTTCAATATTTGGTTTTTCCCTGTATCGTAGTTGGCAAAGGCACCAGCCAGCCTATCCGCGAACGATCCGATGCTGTTATAGGCACCCTTGATTGTTAGAATTGAAACCTTTGCGTTAAGTGTTTTGAATTTGCTCAAAGTCGATATAGCGCCAAAATGGCCTTGAAATATGTCATTGCATAGTAAATCAAGAGTTAAGCCACAATCGACCATGAGTTTGCAAAAGTCTTTTAAATCAAATTTACCGTCGGGCACTATACCAGTCCTTTCAATTTGAAGCGGGAGGCTTCGCCGAAATCTATTTGAATTCCAATTGGCCTTCGTATTCGAGCATATACAGTGCATTACGCCCTGGAGGCGCCCAATCGGGCATGTGGATGCTACTGCCTCTATCCGATCTATCTGACATTATATCCTCCGCGTTACGCTGTTCTGGGAAAATCGTAAGCACCCAATCTTTTGAAGTATCAGGGCTTAAGACGCAAGTGTAACTGTAATTTTTTACAGAATAATATAAGCCCATTTTTTCATAAAAATAGCTTGTCGAGATAGGAGAGCATTTCATCTCGTAATTCACATTTATATAAACGCTTTTATCATCATATCTCTGCAGAAGGTCATCCAAAACAATTGAAGTCGACAGACAACTGCCAATGCTGAAATATCGCGGATTCGTGTCAACGCTAAAATATCGAAATACATCATCAACTTTTTTACCATTAATTAATATTTCTATATGGCTATAAGTAAACTCAAATATTTTTAATCTATCATTTGTGCGAACATAAGTATTGATGTCTAAGATATCAGTTATGTCCCCATTATACACCATAGATGTGTCCACCGAGTGTTCCAAATATTTGATTTCATCAGATATCAAGTTAAATTCATAGGCGACATGTTTCGTCATTGTGCAATTGTCCTGGCTGATGGAAATCTCATCTATCCGCTTGTAATTTTCTATATGTACGTGCTTAAAACGGAATCTAAAGTTCGACCACAGGTTATCCTTCACTAATTGTAACATAATTTCTTTTTTGTATTCGTCCATTGCTCCATGATGTATGTTTTCTATCAAAGCATTGAAAGCCTTAATAGTCTCTTCCTCATTTAAATCGGAAATGCCATTAATCACGCTAGTTGTATCGCTTTTTGGAGTCAATTCACTATTGGCTGGAATACCCGTGATAGTTTTAGATAATCCTATATTGATTGATTCAGAAAGCCTATTTCCTGGTTTCATTTTTGAACTATTTATTTCAGCGGCTTTTTCCCATGTAGTGGCAAGTGCTTCTTTTAACACTGCAGCAAGCAAGGTTTTGTATATTCCTTTGCGCTCATCGATATCTGCTGGCAGTTGGCCTGGCTCAACTATGTTCAACTTGCTTTGCAATCGAGCATCCTTTAAGCGCAGAACCAATACAGAATAATTGCCCTGCAAGTTTTGGTCTTGATCTGTATCGTAGTTGATAAAGGCGTCAGCCAACCTATCTGCTAGCTCATCTCTGCTGTTATAGGCGTTCTTGATAGTTTGAATGGAGACGTTTGTATTAAGTTTTCCGAATCTACTCAAAGTGGCTTTAGAGTCGAATATTCCTATAAATATGTCACTTATTAGCAATTTGCGAGTTAAGCCGCAATCGGCCATAATGTCACAAAACACTTTTAAGTCAAATTTTTCTTCGTTCACTATACCAAATCCCTCCGCAACGTTGGACAAACCGCCTCAAAAAGTACTGGCGACGGTTTAACTCCGTCAATCTTGGGTTATGTCCTTATCATATTTGAATTCCAGTGGGCCAGTATATTCAAGTACGTATAGCAACGCATGCCCTGGAGTCACCCAGTCGTATATGAAGATGCTTTTGTTTCTAGGCAAGTCATTCTGCCTTAAGAACGTCTTCGCGGGCAGTATCGGAAGGAGCTGGAGCACCCATTGCTTTGGTGTATCAGCGCTTAAGACGCAAGTGAAAGCGTATTTCTTTACAGGATAATGGATTCGGTTTAACGTGTACAAATGGTTTGACATGATAGGCGAGTTTTTCCGTACGCTATCGACTGTTACGCTAACGCTTTTTTCTCGATAGCTTTGCATAAGCTCGTCCAAAACGATTTCTGTTTTCAGGAAATCTCCATTGCCTTGCTCATTTTTAAAGTTCCGTGGCTCCGTGACAACCCTAAAATGCTTGAATATTTTATCAACTTTTTTATCGTTAATATATACGATCAAGTCACTATATACATAATTGAATATTTTCAGTCTGTCTTCCTGGCGGTTGGGCGTGTTTATGTCCTTGATATCGGTAATGTCCCCTATGTACAACCGTCTTCTTGACAGCGAGTATTTCAGCGATTCTATTTGATCAGATATCAAGCTGAACTCTTGGCGCACGTTATTTGTCATTGTAGAACTGTCTTGGCTAATAGAAATTTCGTCCGTTCGTTTGTATTTTTTCATATATAACCGTTTAGAGTTGTTAACCGATGTCCTGTTTGCCAATTTTAACATGATTTCCTTTTCGTTGGCGTCCAAGCTGGTTCCATTCAACTTTTCCATTAAGGCATTGAACACTTGAACGGTTTCTTCAGAGCTTAAATTGGAAATGCCGTCTATTATGTCCGATACATCGCCTTTTTTCGGTGATTCTGTATCAGCTGCATCAGTAGGGTTATTCTCAGTCTTCTTGTTTGACCTCTTTATAGAGGCGGCTTTTATCACTGTTGCAGCAAAGGTTTCGCTTAGCACATCAAAGAACAAGGTTCTGTATATTTTTTTCCGTTCATAGAAATCTTCTGGCAATTGGCCTGGCTCAACTATCTTCAACTTGTTTTGCAAGGGAGCATCCTTCAAGCATTGGACCAGTATGGCGTAGTTTCCCTGCAAGTACTGGTTTTCCCCTGTATCATGGTTGGCAAAGGCATCTGCCAGCCTATCCGCAAACACCCCGATTCTGTTTTGGGCATTCCTCAAAGTATCGAGAGAAATCGATTTATTGTAATTCTCGTATCTGCTCAAACCTGCGGGAGAGCCAAAGAAACCTGTAAATATATCTTTTTGCAGCTTATCGCGAGTTAAACCGCAAGTAACCATCATTTCGCAAAAATCTTTTAATTCAAATTTTCCTTCGGGCACTGCACCACATCCTTCCCGTTAACGATACTCATCTCCCCAAATTTAAATACATGAAACGTCCTGGTACCGCTTTAACTCCAGACTTTTCAAATTTAGGCAATGCTTTCGGAAAGCTGGCTGGCTCTACTTTTTCAAGCTCAAATATCAATTTTGAACCATGCCCCTAATTGAATTCCAAGGATCCCACGTATTCAAGAGCATAAAGCACACCATGGCCTGGCGTCACCCAGTCGTAAATCGAGATGCTCTTGCTTCTAGGCAATTCATTCTGCCTTAAGAACGTCTTCGCGGGCAATATCGGAAGAAGCTGGAGCTCCCATTGCTTAGGAGTTTCAGCGCTTAAGACGCAAGAAAAGACGTATCCTTTGACTGGATAATGGATTCGATTTAACATGTACATGTGGTTTGACATGATCGGCGAATATTTCTGCTTGCTTTTAATTTTCACCTTAACGCTGTTTTCCTCATATCTTTGCAAAAGCTCATCCAAAACGATAGCCGTTTTCAGAAAGTCACCATTTCCATGCTCGTTCTCGAAATCGCCAGGCTCTGTTTCAACCCAAAAATATTGAAATATATCCTTATCATCAACGCTTTCATCGTTTATTGTTATTTCCAAGTCGCTATAGAAAAAATCGAATATTTTCTTGCTGTCTTGCTGGCGTTTGAGCATGTTAATGTCTTTGATGTCAGTTATGTCCCCGTTGTACATCCGCCTTCTTTCCAGCGAGTATTCCAGGTCATCTATTTGATCAGATATCAAGCTGAACCCCTGAGTCACGATTTTTGTCATTGTAGAATTGTCCTGGCTTATAGCGATGTCATCCGTTCTCTTGTATGCTTCCATATATATTCGGTTAGCGTTGTTGACATATCTCCTGTTTGCCACTTTTAGAATTATTTCCTTTTCTTTGGCGTCCAAGCTGGTTCCATCCATTTTTTCAATTATAGCATTGAAAGCTTGGATCGTCTCTTCCTTGCTTAAATTGGAAATGCCGTTGATTACGCTGGCCAGATCGCCCTTTTTGGGAATTTCCATATCGGCTGGTTCGGGAGGGTTATTCGCAGCCTTCTTGTTTGAGCTCTTTATTGAGTTCTTTATTGAGGCGGCTTTTATTACTGTTGCAACAAAGGTTTCGCTTAGCACATCAAAGAACAAGGTTTTGTATATTTTTTTCCGTTCACAGAAATTTTCTGGCAATTGGCCTGGCTCAACTATCTTCAACTTGTTTTGCAAGGGAGCATCCTTCAGGCATTGGACCAGTATGGCATAGTTTCCCTGCCCAGTGTCGTGGTTGGCAAAGGCATCTGCCAGCCTATTCGCGAACGCTTCGATGCTTTTTTGAGCGTTCCTCAATGTATCGAGGGACATTGTGTTTTGGTAATTCTCGTATCTGCTCAAGGTTGTTGGAGAGCCAAAGAAACCTGTAAATATATTCCTCTCCAAGTAATCGCGAGTTAAGCCGCAAATGACCATCATATCGCAAAAATCTTTTAATTCAAATTTTTCATCAGGCACTATATCAAATCCTTTTCACTTTGTGACGAGCGGCAAATGACAAAGGCAAACGCAAATAGAATATTTTCTTTGAGCAAAAACATCTATATAAACTCAATCTGCGCTTTCGCTCGAGAGAACCTTCATACGGATCGCTCTGTGCAGTTATTTCTCTCCAAAGTATAGCACAAGACAACAAAAAAGTAAAACGCATAATGGTACCTGGTTTAGCCCTTCGCCTGTTTGGAAAACCAAGCTAAATCCAGCCTAAATCAAGTTTCTGCGTTAGCGCCTTGCTTGGCATTTCAACTTTCGAATTGTCATCTAGGCGTTAAACCCTATGATATCGGCTTTTCTTGGCTTCGTCAACAGTATGGCAAGGACATTAATGTCCTTACCTTACTAAGTCCAGCTTTCTCATGCATGCGTAAAATCTCTCGTTCGCTATTGATTTCAAGCTTTGTACACCAATGCGAAGGCTCTGCAAAACACGAGATCACACGGAACGAGGCATGGATGGATGGTTCGCCTAACATGAACCAAGCGGTGCGAAACCCGATATACTTACGCATACGATAACAAAGCGCCCCGCAACCTTTCATCCAATCAATTCCATGGTAAATCTCGTTGCAAGCAAGGACACACCTCCTCCCCTCTTCGGCCAGCAAAGCACCCCTCCACTCAAGCGCCCGCACCAGAAAAACAAGCAAAGTTCGGCTATACTTTTAATTCCATGGTAAATTC
>JAISWZ010000214.1 GCA_031270945.1 Clostridiales bacterium
GAACCTTCGCAGGAGCCTATGAGCTTTGTTCTGGAATGCGCCAATGACCAAAGCAAATCTTAATGATGCTTTCAAAGCCTTTTACGAGCATATCCCAAAATTTCGGTAGTGGCTGATGCTTCTACGCGTGACTTTCACAAGCCATAAAATTAATTTTGGGATATGATCTACATAAGCTCACTTAAAAAGAAAGGTGTTGTTAAGCCATCGAAGAGCTATTCCTTGGCACTCCAAGCCTGTTCGACGACAACTATGAAAAGCTTGCGGCCCTGTTCCCTGCTTGTGTCACTGAAACAATGGATGCGGACGGCAAGATAACGAGAGCGGTTAACGCACAAGCGTTAGCGACAGAAATAGATTCTAATGTTGTTTCCAACCCTGATGAGTGCTGGTTGTTTACTTGGCCCGGGAAAGCTGAGGCAATCGCTTCGGCGAACTCGCCATGTGACAAATTGATAGTTCCCTGCCGCGACAAGAGCGTAGACTTTGATAATACGAAGAACATATACATCGAGGGCGATAACCTGGACGCCCTGAAGATACTTAGAACGAGCTACAAAGGGCAAGTCAAGATGATTTATATCGATCCGCCCTACAACACGGGCAATGATATCGTGTACCACGACAGCTTCAACCGCCACAATGTTGGCAAAGGCTCGTCTTGGCTTTCAATGATGTACCCAAGGCTGAAACTTGCAAGAGATTTGCTGACTGAAGATGGCGTCATATTCATAAGCATAGGAGAGACCGAAGTCGCGCCGCTTCGGATTATTTGCGAGGAGATCTTTGGCGATTCCAACTTCATAACAGATTTCATCTGGAAGAAGAAGGGCGTATCCACTAATGTCAAGAATGTAATGGCTAGCACATTGACTGAGCACATTCTCTGCTTCTCAAAGACATCAGTGCCATGCCTGAACAGGCGAAGGACATCCCCACAGACGAGAAAATATCCATGCCACGATGATCTGGGAAACTACCGGACAACTATAATAGAGAAAAAGGACGCTGGTGACTACGCCAGGCGGACGATGAAATATGAGATACTGGGAACGAAGCCGAGAGAGGGCAAGCGCTGGCAGATAGGAGAAGATAAGGCCAGGGAGCTTGAAAAGGCGAACCGCTTTGTTTTTGATCAGGGGATGGTCAAGCTTAAAATCTACGATTTTGAGGATTCCGACACCTTCTCCGCCAATCCAAACCTGCTTTTGGATTACGGATCAACTGAGAGCGCTTGCAAGTACCTTTATACAGAAATCTTCAAAGCTCAAGAGGTATTCCCTAACCCCAAGCCTATGGAGCTGATGAGGCATCTCTTGAATATGGGCTCAAACCCAGACAGCATTGTCCTTGACTTCTTTTCGGGATCAGCTACCACAGCTCACGCCTTGCTGGAGCTTAACCGCATTGACGGAGGCCATAGGAGGTTTATCACTGTTCAGCTTCCTGAGCCATGCGGAGCGGATACCGAAGCTTACAAAGCTGGGTTCATGAACATATCTGACCTTGGATTGGAGAGGCTGCGCATTGCTTCTAAGCTGCTGCCTACGAGGAACTTCGATTTTGGATTCAGAATGTTCCGAATGACCTCTCCGAGCTCAGATCTTAATGCAAGCGAGTTGATCTGGCACATAGGATCCCTGCTGGGGTTTCCTCTTGACGTCTCGATAGTTCTCGGCGTTTTTGACAGCACTTCGTATTGGGCAGTAGATGGAGGCAAGGCAATCATCTGCTTTGAAGAGGCCAGTGTCAATATAGCAAGTATTTTAGAGAAATATAAGCCTTTATGGTTTGTGTCGCAAAAGGGCAAAAATACAGACATTATAGGCATTATTGCCGATTTGCATTTGGAGACCAAAGTCTTTTCCTTGCCAGAGAGTCTGGCATGGAAGTCATGAGAGAGAGAGAAATCGCGGGCATGTCCTAATTTGTATAGAGGGTGAGAGAGCTTCGGATTCAGGCCTTTTTTGAGTCATTTCGATGTTGGGTTATGCCCTATAGCTGAGAGCGAAAAGAGTTGCCTTTTTGCTCGCGTCGACGGTTGCTTGCGAGGGGAACAAAATCAATTACGCGTATGTTTCGCTCGTTGGCATAAAAGGTTGAGTCCTTTGGATTCGGCCTTTTTTGATTTCACTGCGAGAGAAGCTCCTTCATGAAAAGCTTTGAGGGTTAACTAAGTTTGGTAAGGTTTTGAAATTTGAAGGCTTTTACAGGCTAGAACCAACAGATGCAATATCTCGGTTTATGCAAATCTGGTTTTCGCCTTTCAATGCTTGGAGCGTATAGGGTTGTTCAGTCAAGCCCCGCTCAATTGCAGAATTGTGCAGCGGAAACAGCATATTTTTAAGCTGAGATGACATCAGCTCGTCAGGCGTAGCAGAAGTGTCCAGCGAGGTTCACCTTACGTGAAGATAAGCGTAGGCGATTTAAAGTAAATGTATTTCTCTCTGACATTGAATTTCGGTATCAGCCTTTGGTAATATACGCTTATGGTTAGTTTTTGGGGGACACAAACCAATTTTAATTTTTGCATCGAGGGTAGAAATCTTGCGATGGCTATAACAAGTTATTTAAGACTCTATCGATGTTTTTGGGGCTAAATCTGATCGGCTTGTAGTAGGCGGAGATCTGCTTATGGCTCAAGCACTATAAAAGGTCTATTGCTATACAGACTGAAGATGGCGGTTGAAATCCGCTTGTAATGAGCGTCATAAATTCACTTCCTTCAATGCAGCTACAGGTTGCGACTTCCCTTTCCTTGAGCGAAACCTACTCAATTTTCTTTTATAATTCAGATGGAATTGAGCTGTTGAAACTGTAATGCTAGAACTCCGAAAGGTCTACCTATTAATGCTGAACCCAAACTCGCTTGTGGGCAAAACCTTATGATTATCCATCTGGTTAGCGCAGACTGAATGATTTATTTGAAACCCGTTGTGGTTAAATCTTCTTTAAGTACACCACTGCTGATGCAACATTTCGAATTGTTCAGTTAAAGCCTGTCTAGCTGATCTTTTGATATGCCGCTCCAATATGGCCGACGAAAGATTTATTTCTCGGATAGAGTAATTCCCTAAATGCCTTTCTGCAAACGCCAATTGGATAGGGGTAATCGCCAAAGTCTTCTAAAGCTTCAACTGTATTTGTTTCGGGTTCCTAAGATCAAACTTTCAGACCTTCAAAGCCCATCTTCTGTTGATACCCGTTCTAGAGACTCAGCCATCCCAAAAGTGCCGTCTGATTACGCTAACTGAATGGCACTGTGGAAACTCGCTATGGCTAAGCCCTTTAAACGTTTACAGCTAATACTGGTGAATGGTTGGCTGAGTATCATAGTTCGGATGCGATGCCCTACTCCTTCTGGCTGAGCGACTGAATTGAATCGATGCGCTCAGGTTATCTAGATTACATGGTTTGTTAATCATACTGTAATAGAACTTAAGCAAAGCCTCCCTCTCCGCGAAATCCCGTCGCAAAAACATAGCGCCCTTAGTGACTCGCATGGCAGATCCCCTACTCTCTTGCAAGTCCATTAATTTTTTTTACTAGAATCAGAAAATCCTCGTAGCCATCGCGCTCTTCAATTCATGAAACTGATTATTTAAAATTTACTCGCGATTAACTCTTCACCTCTCGATAAAAATCGGAAAGCTCCATTAACCAACCCCATATGCACCAGAGAATACTTGTTGTTACTTTTCATACAATACCGATTGCAGAATCATTATTGCACTATTTGACAATGGTTCGTTTTCGATGTATAATTGTAATAGCTTTAAATCACTGCTATTCCCTAATAACGTCGTTAGCAAAGCAATGCTGTCCTAAATGTATTGACTCTAAGAATTTCCTGCGGTTTGATACAGATGTTCTGTAGCCCATGTTTTAAACGCAATTTAAATCACCTATCGATGATTTTTTGATTTAGTCGTCTTTGTGTTTGCTTGGCAAACTTAGATCATATTTATCTTCTTTCTTGATTAGCATCTAAACCTTAAGCTTAGTTTATTGGATTATTATTTTTCACTCTACATCCCTGACCTATCCATTCATCTTCAATACTTTCTAAGCCTCCCCTACTCCTTTTCCCAGAACCTTTATACTTGCGATCATTTTTTGGAGGTCATTATGACTGGCATAAAACTCATAATCACTGATTTGGACAACACTATCGTAAGACGAGATAACAGCATAAGCGATTACACCTGTTCAGTCTTGCGCGATGCCAAAAGAAAAGGCATATCAATTGCCTTCGCGACCTCTCGGTCAGAAAGCGCTTCAGCAAGATTTATCAGAGCCATCGAACCTGATATGGGTATCTATAACGGAGGCGCTTTGGTCAAACGAGGTTCTCAGGTCCTTAGCCAAGTATTCATACCCGAAGTCGAAGCCAAGAGGATTATTGGGCTTTGCCTAGAGGAAAAAATTATTTCCATGACAACGACTGATGGATATTTTTCGTCTGAGCCGATAATCGACAACTTCTCCACCTACATTGACTATGCGGATGGGCACCATATCGATTTTCGATCTAACGTAGACCTGAGCCATGTTTACAAGATCACTGTCTACTCAGACCGCAGGGATGCATTACTTGGTATAGCTGACTCTAACGATACGGTAGCTCTCCAGAATTTTGTAGGCGAGAGCTGGTATCAGTTTCGGCCTATATCTGCAACCAAGGAAAGCGCAATCCAGCTTCTAGGGTACTCCCCTATTGAGATAGCCGCTTTCGGAGACGACTCCAACGATATCGGGATGCTGAAGTATTGCGGCACTTCGGTCGCAATGGGCAATGCTATACCTGAATGCAAAGCTATATCTGGCTATGTTTGCGGGGATTGCAAGGATGATGGCGTTGCGCATTGGATTATTGAGCACTTGTTATAGGCAGTCAACATGCAATAATAATTCCATACTTAGCTATCAACATGGTCAATATCTCCAAACGATTGATACTAATAAAGCGCTTTGCGCTTTATTTTTTTGAAACAGGTGTTCGTACAAGCTAAACTTATGTGTTTATTACAAGTGTTCGTTAATGTTGACTCCCTATTTATGTATATTTTATGACCATTTGATGTAACCTCAATTGCTGTCATGATCCGTCAAAAGTGCATAGGACAGGGTTTTTATCTTTCGAATTGGAGCGCATATTTTGACTAGCTTAATTATATTTTTTATTTGCATTATAACATCAACACACGGTCCCTTCTATTACTTGTCGGTTAAGATATGCTTGATCGATTCCCTATTTCGTTAGGCCTTCCCTACGATAAGAAAATTAAAATCATACATGCCTTTTCGCAAAAAACGGCTTTGCATTTTCCTTTGCTTCCTTTTTCGTTATTGAATTCTAATCTATCCAAAGGTATCTGGCTATATAACAACAGCAAATTTTAACTCAATGAAATTAGGTCGAGTTAAAAGGTCAGCATTCTAAAAATCAGTATGTTCAGCCCTCAGAAAAGCGATGCAAGATTTTTTAGACGATACCTAACATGTGTCAAAATTTGGAGCTGTACAGGGTTACTGCTCTTGTCGGATCCTGCTAAAACTTTCGACGTTGCGATTTCTGCAATTCAGCGATAGTTTATCGTGCGATTTTGTTGGATATTTAGCATAGCACAGACCCTTGCTGGCCTGGACGGCTAGATAGGTACCCCGTTTTTTTGAAGAGCCTGAAAAAGGTTGATTTCTGGGGATTCTTGAATCCTCCTCCTTCTCGCTTTTTCCTGCGGCACTTGGTGAGACCGCCAACAGTTGCCCAGCGCCTGCTTCTAGCGTGAACTTCGTGGAGCTGCCCCAATTAACCCACTGGTAGTTGACTTGCCGTAGCCACTTAGGGTATAATTCCTGTATATGAACGAAGTGAACAGGAAAGGAAGAGGCTAATGGATATCGGGGCAATCACCAAGGGCTTTTGCAAGTATGTCAGAGGCATCCTGAGCGACAGCGTGCTTGACGGCCTGAACCAAGAAGGGCACGCCGCAAGCATGCACTCTGTAATCATGGATCTGGACTCCAGCCTTAGAGCGTACTTTAACGAAGAGCACAACAGATGCATGCAAGGGATTATGTCCGACATGGCTGAGCGCGACGCTTGCGCATTCGCGGAAAAGTACAGGTTGGATCATCCAGGCGAGCGGATTACCATAGAAATAACACCACGTCCGTACAACGTAATACTGTCAAG
>JAISWZ010000261.1 GCA_031270945.1 Clostridiales bacterium
AATTATATCCGAGGCGCCGAAAAAATCCGGATGTTTGCTCGCAGAAGCCCGAGCAAACTAGTTGAAGCATTCGCCAGGATTTTTTCGGCGCCATTTCGGAATTTTGGGATATGCACTTATTAAAAAACGCTGCCCCAAGCGAATTTCGGCTTGAGGGCATGACAGCAAGCCGCATAAGCGGCAGAAGGGTTTTATATGGGAGAAAGACTTCAAAAGTACTTGTCAGCGGCAGGAATAGCTTCTCGCAGAAAATCTGAGGAGTTCATCACAGCTGGCCGCGTTACAATAAACGATAAGGTCGCGCAGCTTGGGGACAAAGTCGAGGCTGGCGATGTCGTGAAGCTTGACGGAAAAGTGGCGGAAGCTCAAGATAAGATGGTGTACTTGATGCTTCACAAGCCTGAGGGATATATTACATCGACCCATGACCAGTTCAACAGGCCCGACGTGATGGCGCTGATCCCAAAGACATACCCCAGGGTATACCCGATAGGCAGATTGGACTATGACACGTCAGGGATGCTCCTGCTGACAAACGACGGCGCCCTAACGCAGGCGCTGACTCATCCCAGCCATCAGGCGGAGAAAGTCTACGTGGCAAAGGTGAAGGGAACCCCTACAGAAAAAGAGATAGAAGCCTTCTCAACAGGCCTTGACATCGAAGGCGAGCGCACTGCGCCAGCGTCGCTCAAAGTCACAAACCCTGATCAAAACGGAGCCTCCAGCGTGAAGATAACGCTCAGGGAAGGCCGGAACCGCCAAGTCAGAAAGATGTGCGAGGCCATCGGGCACCCGGTTGTGTTCCTTAAAAGAATTGCGACAGGAGGCATATACCTGGGCGAGCTAAAGCGGGGGCAGGTTAGGGAGCTTACGTCTGCAGAGGTAAGCAGGCTTAAAAGGTACGAGAAGAGCTAGGGAAAGCTCTCAAGAGCATATCCCAAAATCCAAGCGCAGCGGCGCAAGATTGCCATTGCCCCAAATTTTGGGATATGCCTTTATTCTCAAGAATTGCTCAGATGGAGGAATAAAAATGTCCAAGACTTTGGCCGCGTTTCTGGCGGCGATTCTTTGCTGCCTTTCGGTTTCTTCAACCGCGCTAGCGGCTGACAGGAGTGTGCAGATTGCTTTTCCCAAAAACATGAACATTGTCTTAGGCTCGCAACCCGACTTCAAGTCAGAGATATCCGCTGTTGACGATCTTGGGGTGCCGGCCAAGGTCTTCATAGACTCTTCCCTGGTTGACCAAAGCGTTCCTGGAACGTACAAAACCATTTACCGCGCCTATGGCCTAAATGGAGGCAAGTCAGAGAAAGAGGGGCTTGTCACTGTCACAAAGTGCGATCCGGAAAAGGCGTACGCGATGATAGATGACATCCTGGGGAAGATCTTAAAAGATGGCATGACTGACAAGGAAAGAGCGAAAGCCATATTCGACTACGCCAAAAGCTGCATCAAGTACAAGGCTGGGGCGGAACACGCCACTTCTCTTGACGGCGCTTATTTCGGGCTTACAAAAGGCACAGGCGACTGCTACACCAGCGCCGCGCTGCTTGAGCAGTTTTACACCAGAGCAGGGATAACCAATATATTTGTTATAAGGCAGCCCACCAAGGCAAATGACTACGAGCATAACTGGGTCATGATAGACATCGGCGGAGGCTGGTACCACTGCGACTCAACTCCGACCTACAAGGGAGTCTCCGGCTTTACCGGGTTCATGTTCCCAGAATCCCTGGCAATGAAACAGCCAAGCGCCAATGGGGCAACAGACAGGTTCAGCTATGACAAGACGTTCTATCCGACGGCGGAATGGGCTAACTAATATTGACTGACATTTATAGACATTTATAAATATTTATAAGTATTTTTATTGACAGGAGGCGTGTATGCGCCTCCTGCCTTGTTTATGCCTAGAATATTAAGTAAGCGTGCTTGTTGTGTTGCTTGCGGTTTCCTAATGACATATATTTCTTGCAACTCGACTCAGCGCAACAAATAAAACCCAAACCACAAAACCCCAAAGAGCCTTGGATAAATTCCAAGGCTCTTTGGGGTTTTTTTATCACGCTTCCGTCTTGCTCTTCGCCGCTGGAACCACGAACCAGAAAATATTCATTCCGTTTTCGTAGTCAACCCCGTAGGTCATCGAATGGGCGGAAAGTATGGTCTTGACTATCGCCAGCCCGATTCCCGTTCCCTCACGGCGGGCGCCTTGGTGCTGAACCCTTCGGTACCTTTCCCAGATAAGTTCCCTTTCCTCAAGAGGGATGGGATTTCCGGGGTTTGCAACTGAGACTTTGGTTCCTCCTGGATCAGGGGTCAAGGAAACTAGCGCTGTCATGTTGTCATCAGTGTGGTTTATGGCGTTGTTCAAAAGGTTTCTCAAGGCCTGGCTTATCTTTAGCGAGTCTACTTCAACCGGAAGGCCTGTCTGATATGTGCTGAACTCTATAGAGATTCCATGAGCGGAGGCTATGCAGTTTTCCAGGTCCAGCTCTTCTTTGACCAGTTTGTCAAGAAAGCACTTGGACAGGTTAAGCTTGCCGTAGCCAGCCTGGAGCTGGGAGTAGTCCATTATGTCGTCAACCATTCGGCTTAGGCGGTTTGCCTCCCGAATTATCAAGCCAAGGTTGTCGTTGCGCTTTTCCTCGTCTTTCCAGGTGATGTCCTTCACCATCTCGCCATAGCCTATTATCAGGGAAAGCGGGGATCTGAGCTCATGAGAGACGTTTGCGATTATCTCTTTCCGCAAGACGTCTACGCGCTGCAAGGCGAAAGTTAGGTTTTCGACCGAGCGCGAGAGCTCCCCAAGCTCGTCAAGGCGTTCCATCCTTGGGTAAGGGGAGAAGTTCCCAGAGGAGATGCGGTCAACCGCTTCTTTAAGCTTCAGTATTGGCGCGGTGAAATATCTTGAAAGGATGAATGTCAAGACTGAGGCCAAGGCGGTCATGCCTATGCTAAGGATCAGAAGCTGGCGGCGGTTCATGGATTGAACAGCTCTCATCTCGGCAAGTGTGTCAAAGACAATAAGCGCGGCGCTGTTGTCCAGAAATTTCACCGGAGCGCCTATGGCAACAATAAGCTGCTCTTTCATGACCCAGGTCAGCCTGCTTCCGGCTACCACCTCAGGGTAGAGACTGTTTAGGATGTTGGTGCTTGCCTGATCCACGTCAGGCCTGTCAACCACTCCCTCTGAATAAGCCAGAAGGACGAAGCCGTTGCTGTCAACGAGAAAGACCTTTCCGTTGGAAAAGTTGCTGATGAAAGACATGGAGTCGCGAAATGAGTCGTTGAAGTTTGGAAGGCCTTCCTCAAGCCGTTCGTCCAGGTTTTGCAAGGCGACTGTGATGTAGTTGGATTCAAAAAGCTGGCCTTGCACATACCAGAGAAAGGCAATGGATAGAATTACTAGGCAAAACATGGCAGCCCATAACCGAATGGCAAGTTTGCTTGCCAAGAATAGGAAGGGCTTAGCGATCTTCCTTGTGCTCAAATCTGTAACCCACTCCCCAAACCGTAGTAATTAGCTTCCTGTAGTCTCCCAGCCGCTCTCTCAGGGATTTAATATGGGTGTCAACAGTTCTGGCGTCTCCAAAGTAAACGTATCCCCAGACGTTTTTAAGCAGCTGCTCCCTGTTGAGGACGATCAGGTTGTGGGTGGCCAGAAACAGGAGCAAGTCAAACTCCTTTGGCGTGAGAGCCGTCTCTTTCCCGTCTATCATCACTGTCCTTGACGACTCTGATATCTCAAGCCCCCCAAAGCGCAAAACGTCTCCGTCAAGAACGCGCCCTCTTTTCAATATGGCCTTGATGCGAGCCATCAGCTCCTTGGGGCTGAAGGGCTTTGGAACATAGTCGTCAGCTCCAAGCCCGAACCCGTGAAGCTTGTCATACTCTTCCTTCCGGGCTGTAAGAAGCACTACGGGAACGCTCATGAACTTCCGGAGCTCAGTCAAAGTCTCAAACCCGTCCATCCCAGGCATCATGACATCCAGCACTACAAGGCTTATGTCTTGCTCCTTGAGAATGGCAAGCGCCTGCGGGCCGTCTTCAGCCTCCTCGCACTCAAACCCTTCAGACTCGGAGTAAGTTCTTACAAGCGTCCTAATATGTTTGTCGTCGTCTACTATCAAAAGCCTATGCATCATTAAACCTCCCGCGTTGCGGCGCTGGCGTTTAGGGCTGTCCCCTATGTGTTTCCGTAAAGCGTGCGCTCAGGCGTTAATAGCGTTTCGCGAAGCCTGGCTTGGATCTTATCTGCATTCTCGCGAAGCCCGCGCTTGGATCTTATCTGCATTCCCGCGAAGCCCGCGCTTGGATCCTATTTGCATTCTCGCAGAGCCCGCGCTTGGATCTTATTTGCATTTTCGTAAAGTATGCACTCAGGTATTAATCGACATAATTTAGGAATAAACGAAGCTCGCTTGAGGCAGCGCCCAAAAAATATCAAAAACCAAGGCGTCCCCTCAGGGCATGCCTGGATGTGCCCGTAATGCGTCAACGCATCTCGCCTTGATTGACTCATCTAATTGTATTGTTTATTGTGAGCATAAGTCAATAACCGCATATCTCCAAATTTTAACTGTTCTCTACAAATCGCCATACCTGAGCTAAGAACTTGATTCCTAAGCCTTTTTGGCAATTGGTCATTATATTAGGGCGCAAAATTAGACTTTGAGACAAAAATGAGGTACGCTATACTAACGAGCGGTATGATTAGGAATTTATTGCAGCAAACGAAAGCGGCTTGCCTGGCTTGAAAGGCTGGATGCGAGACGTGAAGTTCATATTTAAGCGCTCGACAGTGTAAATGTTAATAGCCGACATACGGCGAATGCAGGTTTATCAAATAGGGGGAATAAAAATGTCCAAGGCTTTGGCCGCGATTTTGGCGGCGACTCTTTTCTGCTTCTCTTTTTCTCAGGCCGCGTTAGCGGCTGACAGGAGTGTGCAGATTGCTTTTCCCAAATACATAAACGTTATATTAGGCTCGAAACCTGACTTCAAGCCAGAGGTTTCAGCTGTTGATGATCGCGGGGTGTCGGCAAAGGTCTTCATAGACTCGTCAAAAGTTGACACAGGCGTTCACGGAACGTATAAGGTCATTTACCGCGCCTATGGCCTAAATGGAGGCAAGTCAGAGCAGGAGGGGCTTGTTGCTGTCACAAAGTGCGATCCAGAGAAGGCTTGTACGTTGCTGGATGGCGTCCTCGGCAAGATCTTGAATGATGGCATGACCGAAAAGGAAAAGGCGAAAGCAATATTTGACTTCGCCAAAGAAGAGATCAAGTACAGGGCTGGGGTGGAAAAAGTTACTTCTCTTGACAGCGCCTATTTCGGGCTCACAAAGGCCACTGGCGACTGCTATACCAGCGCGGCGCTGCTTGAGCAGCTTTACACCCGGGCAGGCATCGCCAATGTCTTTGTGGCAGGGCAGCATACAGAGGCAAATGCCCACGAGCACTACTGGGTCATGATAGATATCGGCGGAGGCTGGTACCACTGCGATGCAGTTCGTGGCTACAAGGGAGTCGACGGCTTTACGGGCTTCATGTTTCCAGAGTCCCAGGCAATGAAACAACCAAGCGGCGATGGGGCAACTGACAGGTACAGCTATGACAAGTCGCTCTATCCGACGGCGGAGTGGGATAATTAAGGGGATTTGGCTTTAGGGGCTAAAAAGATGACTTGATAAAAGTGCCGAAGCTTGATTTGTCGAATATAAATTTGACATAGCTCAATAAGTAAGCATGCTGAAATTAATTATATATAAATTTCACCTCAGCCTCTCAATGGCAACCCCGATTCCCGCTAGCGGAAGCGGGCTCGCATGGCTTCAAAGGCTCATAATTATAAATCCCTGCGCGTAAAACCTGATTTCCAAGCCATTTGGGCAATTGGCCATTATATCTGCTTCAAAAGATAGACTTAGAAATTAAAATAAGTCATGCTAAATATAAAGAAACTGGGCCTAAATGGTTCTCGGCCAGGATGCGGACAAGCAAAAAATGGCTTTTACGCAAGATTCTTTTTTAGTTTTCGTAGCACACCCCTTAAAAAAGCGAAGCCAATATCAGCCAAGAAGTTTCAAAGCTGCTAATACTGGGCAAAATGGAATATAAAGGCATTTTTCGCTTTGTTCGAGGTGGAGAACTTGAAAAAGAAAGCAGTGCTTGCCGCATCCTCAGCCATCATCTTTATCGCCGCAGCGGTTGTTTTGAGCGCTACCATCGGAGATGAAAACCTGGCTGCCATTGACAATGGAGCGGAACCAACAAGGCAAGCGCCTCTGGCGCTTGCGGAAGCAACAAACGCAAATGGCGCCGTCGGCGAGAGCGCAGATGAGCCCCAAACACCGGCTGGCAATAGCGCAACAGGAGCTGAGTTGGAAATATTGGCTGGAGCAATCGAGATCGAGGGTTTTGATGCGAGCGATGATGAGCCCCAGCCCGATATCAGCGAGCTTCGCGAGCCAACTCAGCCCGACGTCAGTGATCCCGAGCCCCAAACCGGCGCTAGCGAACCAGTGGCCGAAAAAAGCTACAAAAGCCAAAACTCTCTCGCTTTGGCAGGAAACACTGTTGAGCCCGACACTATCCTGGATTTCGAGGTGAGAGATAGCGTTACTGGCCTTATGCTTGAGCCGTCTGTCACTGTCTTCAGCTCAAAAGCCAAGCCGGCGCTCGCCTATGAAAAAGGCAGCTTCGCTGAAGCGGCCGCGTTTGCGAGAACACAGCCAGCGTCTGTCATCCTTTGGGCCAAGAGTGGATCAGTCATTTGGGAGAACGCCGACCCCCTGCCTGAAGAGAGAACAATGAAGGTGGAGAAGATATCCCAGCTGCCTGAGCTTCCTAGAGGATGCGAGGTAACATCCTTGGCCATGCTGCTGAGCGCTCGCGGAATAGTTGCAGACAAGCTGGAGCTTGCCGAAAAAATCGCGAAGGACGAAACGCCTCTTGAAGTCAAAGGAGACGAGATCTATTTCGGAGATCCCTACAAGGGGTTTGTTGGAAGCATGTACGACTTGGACAAAGACGGGTATGGAGTGTACCACAAGCCTATATACGACTTGCTCGCAGAGTACGAGCCTGATAGCGCCATCGACTTGACCGGGTGCGAGTTTGAGGACGTTTTGCGGGTTGTCGCGGCAGGATGCCCGGTTTGGGTAGTTACAAACTCATGGTACCAAGAGCTTCCCGAGTCCCAGTTCGAAACCTGGCAGGTGCCAGGCGGGGAGCTGAGAGCGACTTACAGGGAGCATTCCGTGCTTGTAACAGGATTTGACAGCCAAAGAATCTTTTTCAACGATCCTTTGCTTCAAGCCGAAAGCGCCCTTAGGGAAGACTTCACCAAGGCATGGATCCAGATGGGGCGGCAAGCGGTTACAGCGGCTTGATGGCTTGATGCACTTATGTCAGAAGGCAATAACGTCAGAAGTTGCAAATATGTACATGCAGGGAGTATAAAGCAAGGCCGTTTTTTATGCGACTGGCTGACTTTAAGGGCTTATCCTGATATAGGTCAGACTTGATCTGACTTTGTGCTCGTGAGCGAAAACATCTGTTAATTAAGACTTGGTTTTCGCTCGCGGGCAACCTTCGGTTTTAGCGCATGACGTGTTGTTTCGCTCGCTAAT
The DNA here is from genome assembly GCA_031270945.1 of Clostridiales bacterium. GTDB lineage: Bacteria > Bacillota > Clostridia > Lachnospirales > WQUN01 > JAISWZ01. Next base: position 7,637 of record JAISWZ010000261.1, read on the forward strand.
ACATTGGGAAGCTTCACGACATGAGCGGTTTTTTTGTGCCGCCAAATTTATGGCTCTAAAAATCCCCAAAGTGGCGCATAATAAATTAGGATTAATATCGCAGCATAGATGCACAGAGGTGAATAATGGATATTCTTAAGTGTCTGGTCTGCGCCGTATTGATATCGGTCAGCGCCACTGCTTTCGCAAATGCCCCAAGCGGGGCCGTTGTGAATAGAAAAAACGAGACTGCGCGCCGCGCTGAACCGCTAGCGTTTGTCAACACCGCAACAGCAAGCTCTGTGGCATCGGGAACTGCGTACCATGCTCAACCGCTAGCGTTTGCCAACCTCGCAGCAATAAGCTCTGCGGCGCAAGAACCATGGGCCTTGTATCAAGCAACGCCTACTCCAATCGCGCCTACAGCGACGCCAACGCCGATTGCGACGCCGACTTCAACTCCGTCGCCTTCGCCAACTCCGTCGCCTTCTCCAACTCCGGCACCGACGCCGGCATACCTAGAGCTGATGGAGTTTGTTCCCTATGACGGCATACTGGGTTCTCCCATTGAGCTGGATTTCGATTTGGACTCTGAGGCTGAGCCATGGAATCAAACATTTGCTGAAGCCCTTGCAAGCGCCAAAGAGCAAGGGGCAAAAGCCCTTTATTGGAAGAAGACCGACAGCTTCATCTGGAGCGAAAACTTTAGCCTTCCAAGCTCAAGGACTTCAAAAGCTCCGCTTATCTACCAGCTGCCAGAGCTTCCTAGGGGATGCGAGGTTACATCGCTGGCAATGCTCCTGAACGCCCATGGCATAAAGGCCACAAAGATGGGGCTGGCCAACGAAATAGCGAAGGTTGGATTTCCTGGTGATCCAAACATAGGCTTCGTGGGAAACATGTACACATATGACATGAAAGGCTATGGGGTATACCACAGCCCGATATACGACCTTCTGACGAACTACACGGACCTGGCGCTGGACATGACGGGTTGCGACTTCGACGACCTGCTGTACTTTCTTGCAAACGGCATGCCGGTTTGGGTTGTGACAAACTCCACTCACAGAGAGCTGTCGAGCGGCGACTTTGAGTACTGGAACCTGGACTCGGGAAGGATCAGGATCACATTCAGGGATCATTCTGTCCTGGCCGTAGGATATGATCAAAGCTATGTTTACATAAACGACCCGCAGGGAAAAGTGTCAAGGGTGACTAGAGAAAACTTCCGGAGGGCATGGGTGCAAATGGGCAGCCAGGCCGTCACGATAGTCGATCCGCTATGAGCGCTGATTTCAGCTGCTTGTGCAGAGGCGGGCTATAAAGTATAGGACATAAAAATACATAAGAGAACATAAGAGAAAAGAGCCCAGGCGCATGCCCGGGCTTTCTTTGGTCATATTGCAAATTTTTCAGAATGGCAGCGCCCTTTTTGAAAATTGGTGAAGGGGCAGCGCTCCCCTTTACCTGAAAAAAATAAAAGTTTTTAGCGGCCAAGCACGTAAATCGCGCGCAATACCGGCCCGGGAGGCAACCGGCTGCAGCAGCTTGATGGTTTGATATGGCGTTTCTGTCAGAAGACACATAACCCGAAGACTTGCAAATTTGTATACACAGTGCTATTATTAAGTAAGTTGATTTTTACGCGGCTGTGGCGGACACATGTTGTTTTGTATTATTATAGTCTGCCTTACTCGCGGTTTTATCGTATTATGCTTGCGAGATTGATTTTTCTCGAGAGCGACCAGCAACACGCGCGGTTTATCGCGCATGTTTAAAGCATCTCCCCAATTTATGAAAAGACGCTATGAAAGTTCTAGGGCGCATTTGCGCTGGACTTTTCAAGCCTTTAGTAAATTTAGGGACATGCATTAACACGTATTTAGAGCATGGTTCTGCAGTAAGAACTTCTCAAGGCCATGAAATAGGGGTTTTGGCTATGCCGTTGGGTGAAAGGTCCACGCTTTTCTCAAAGGCCTGTGCGATGATCAAGCCTTGTGTTTTCTTGGCCGGAGGTTGTTACGGCAGAATCAGAGCATATCCCAAGCTATTGATAGCATGTAAAAGTCTGCGCTGAAGCCGCAAGACTTTTTGTCCTGCTGGAAAAACGGGATGTGTTCTTAATTGTTTAGTTTTGCCGCAAGCACTGCGTTAAGCGTCAAATCAAGAGTTGCGGCAGAATCAGTCCACGCACTGAGCGCATAATCCCAAATATTAAGCGGAAAAGGTTTGGGACATGTGCTTACACGCTAGCGATCTGGAATCGGTTCCACAAAGAGTTCAACGGACAAGACAACTGTATTGGCGAGCTAAGATTTATGGCAGCCCGGCTGGCTTCACAGGCGGACAGCAAAAAACTCGCCAGTAGGGGCAATACACAGAGGTGGATAATGAAGATTCTAAGATGCATGGTATGCGTCGCGTTAATAGCGGTCAGCGCCGCCATTCTCGCAATCGCCCCAAGAGGGGCTGTCAACCAAAAGCAAAATCAAAAGACACAGGTTTTCGGCAAGATAGAAACAGTGTACTTTCCTGAACTGCAAGCGAAAGTCAAGCCACTATCATTAATCGAGGATCCTGCGGCGCCCGCGCAAGCGCCATGGGCGCTGTATCAGGCATCGCCTACTCCAATCGCTCCCACAGCGACGCCTACGCCGATTTCGACGCCCACGCCAACTCCTTCTCCAACCCCTGCTTACATGGATCTGCTGGAGTACATTCCGTACGACAACATTGTGGGCTCGCCTATTGAGCAGGATTTCAGCGAAGATTCCGGAGCTGAACCCTGGAATCAAACATTTGCCGAGGCGCTTGCCAACGCCAAGGCGCAAGGCGCGAATGCCCTTTACTGGAAGAAGAGCGACAGCTTCATCTGGAACGGATCAGCGGATCTTCCTGACTCAAGGACAACAAACGCTCCGCTTATCTACCAGATGCCAGAGTTGCCTAGGGGGTGCGAGGTCACATCTTTGGCAATGCTTTTGAACGCGCATGGCATTGGGGCCACAAAGATGGGGCTGGCTGACGAGATAGCGAAAGTCGGCTTCCCTGGAGATCCAAACAAAGGCTTCGTGGGAAACATGTACAACTTCTCAAAGAGCGGCTATGGGGTATACCACAGCCCGATATATGACCTTCTGACAAACTACACGGATCTGGCGCTGGACATTACAGGCTGTGACTTCGATGACCTGCTGTACTTCCTGGGAAACGGCATGCCGGTTTGGGTTGTGACAAACTCCACTTACAGAGAGCTTCCCAGCAGCGAGTTCCGTTACTGGAACCTGGACACGGGAACGATTAGAATCACATACAGAGATCATTCTGTCCTGGCCGTAGGCTATGATCAAAACTATATTTACATAAACGACCCTCTGGGAAGCGCGGATTGGGTGACTAGGGAGAACTTCAGAAAGGCGTGGGTGCAAATGGGCAGCCAGGCCGTCACCATAGTCAAGCCGGTAGGATCATTGCTATCCGCGCCAACACTGGTGAGTGAACAGACGGACTATAGAGGATAGGATTAGGAATGCATACAAAGAGAGCCGCAGGCGTGTGCCTGGGGCTCTCTTTGTCCTGGAGCCCCCAAAAGCTTGGAGAACCAGGCTCTTTTTCAATAAAATATAGCCGCTAGAAGAGCGATCTAAAGTTTCCAACTTTCGCTGTACATTTGGACACAGCTATGCTATAATCAGAAATGGCTGAGAGCGTATACCATACTGACGAGCGGTGTGAATCAAGTTTGGGATATGCTTTGAAACTATAGCCAGAACGTAAAACTGCGCAGGAGGATAAAACAATGCAAACCACAAGCAAAAGCATGGGTCTTGCAGAAGGCAAGGAGATAGCGCCTACAAGCAAAGGAAATGTGCAGGTAGTAGGCTCTGTTTTTGAATTGCTCACGACCGGATGCGTAGTTGGCGCAACCATTGCCAATCTGGCAGGAAATGGCGGAGTCGCGGTGGTTTTCGCGGGCATTGCCGGCGCGGCGCTGACAATCGCAACATTCTGCATGGTCATCCCGAAGCTGTAGCAAACGCAGAAAGAGAATCAGGGCATGCCCCGAACATGAGAGGTGCTTTATGAAAACCAAAAAATTTGACGTCCAGAATATGGTGTTTATATTGCTGATGGCGGTGGCGGTGGCGTGGAACTCCAGTGTATCCAACTGGGATTCGATGCCCGCGAAGATCTTTGGCATAGTCTTGACGTTGGCTTGCCTTGCGATTGCAATATTCAGGATAGCAAAGCTGTCGAAGGAGAGCAAGGCCAGCAATTCATAGCGGCGCTTTGTTGCCCGTTAGTCCAGGAAAAAAAGCCAGAAAGCCCAGGCGTCCGCCTGGGCTCTTCTTTTTTTGCTTTAATTATATTTTTTGCTTTAATTATTTTTTGATTTTTATTATTTTTTTGATTTTATATTATTTTTTTGATTTTAATTATTTTTTTATTGATTAATAATCCTCTTTTCAAACAGCACGACCAGCTGGTGCAAAATGGCGGCCAAGGCGCAGAGTATTATGATAGACAGCATAACCCAGTCCATTTTGAGGATCTGGCTGCCGTAGATTATCAGGTAGCCAAGGCCTGATTTTGCCACAAGGAACTCTCCTACCATGACGCCTACAAAGCTTAGCCCTATGTTTATCTCAAGGGCGTTTACGATTGCGGGAATAGAGGCGGGAAGAACGACCTTTGACAGCACTTGGCGCTTGGTTCCCCCAAAAGCCTCAACCAGCTTTATCTTGTCTTTGCTTACTTCCATGAAGCCCGTAAGGACAGTCAGAATGGTTACAATGACAGAGGTCATGACAGCCGTGAATATCACGGACTTCACGTTGTTGCCGATCCAGACTATTATGATAGGCGCGAGGGCGGTCTTTGGAAGGGAATTCAGCACGACAAGATAAGGGTTCAGCGTCTTTTTGAGAAAGTCGTTCCACCAAAGGAGCATGGCCATTAGCGTTCCGATCACTGTGCTAAGGACGAAGCCCAGGACGCTCTCCCATAGGGTAGCCCCTATATGCTTGGCTAAGCTTCCGCTTGCGGCCAAGGAAACGGCAGCGTTAATGATCCTGGTGGGCTGGCTGAATATGAAGGCGTCTATCAGCTTCAGCCTTGCGGCAAGCTCCCAAGCGCCAAAGAAGGCGGCCAATATCAGGGCTTGAGACGCAAGCACCAATAGCTTGCCAAGCTTGGCTTTTTTGAGGTATTCCAAGTGTTCTGGAGAAGGGTTACTCATTTACGCCAAGCTCCTTCCAAATGGCGTTAAAGAACAGCCTAAATTCAGGCGCTTCCCTGGCAGAGCCCGGGGAGAGCTTGATCTCGTGGATGGAAGCCAGAGTGGCGGGGCGCTTTGTCAGGACTGCAACCCTGTCTGAAACTGCGACAGCTTCTGATATGTCATGGGTCACAAATACGGCTGTCTTCTTTTCCTGCCTAATAATCTCTGCTATCTCAGCGCTGACTCGAAGCCTGGTCTGGTAGTCCAGGGCGGAAAACGGCTCATCCAGAAGCAGTATGTCCGGCTTTACCGCAAGGGTTCTGATAAGGGCCGCCCGCTGGCGCATTCCTCCTGAAAGCTGGGAAGGCTTTGAGTTCTTGAAGTCACCAAGCCCGTACCTTTCCAGAAGCTCATGGACATGGGCCAAGTTCTCCGGGGTTTTCTTCTTCTGGATCTCAAGGCCCAGGCATGCGTTCTGAAATATGGTTCTCCAGCCAAAAAGGTGATCTTGCTGGAGCATGTACCCCAACGCCGCGTTTTCCCTCAAGACCCGAACCTCGCCGGATGACGGCGCCACAAGGCCGCTTATTATTGACAGGAGAGTCGACTTTCCGCAGCCGCTTGGGCCTATTATGCTCAAGAGCTCTCCGTCGGCGACGGAAAATGAGATGTCTTTCAGAGCCAATGTCTCCGTTTTGGGGTCATGGTAGATTTTTGAGATTGAGTCAAGCTCAAGTATGTTTTTCATAGCCAGCCCCCTGTCTCAGGCGCAGAATGCGGGCGGACAACGCATGTGGCCCTGGAGCGCATCCCCGAAAAGAGACGCGCTTTTTTTCCAGACGAAGCCGTCTGTCACAGACAGTATATGAATCGTCCAAGTCGGGTGCGCCAAACGCGCCAAACAAGCCGCAGGCATGCCTGCGGCTTGTTTTGGTGCGGATAATATTACGGCCGATTTTCTTTGAAATTTTCAGAGCCTTATTTTTTTGTGTTTTCAGGATTTATTGCCATTCAAGTAATCTCATGAACTAACAATTTTTATCAAGATTTTCGAACCGCTGACCGAGCTTTCTATCGAGACAGGGTAAGACATATTGTTTCTGAACCTGAAATCAATTACCCCGTAAGAGGTTGCGGCGTCCTTGCCTTTTGGGACATAGGTGACTCTTCTGGAATGGTTGTGCCGCTCTATGACTTCAAGGCCCGCGCGTTGCACGGCGTTGAAGAGAGTGCTGGAGACCTGGCACACTCCGCCCCCGTATCCAAAGGACTGTTTGCCGTTGACGAATATCCCGGCTTTTTGGTACCCATTTCCCTGGGTTGTTGGACCAATGGTGTCGTTATAGGAGAATATCTCTCCGGGCTGCACGACCGCGCCGTTTATTGATTTGGAGGCAAGAGCGATGTTCGCTTTTCTGGCCGCGATGCTATCGCCAAATTCAGTCGAGAATTCGCCCAGCACCAGGGGCACGGGAATCTCTTCGACATCAGGGATCTCTTCGATAGGCGCCTCTTCGATTGGGGCTTCTTCGATAGGCGCTTCTTCGAGAGGCACTTCTTGTATAGGCACCTCTGGCGCAGGTGTTTCCACTATTGCTATTTCAGGATTTTCTTCGATAGCCGGAGCTTCGGTGACAGGAACTTCAGCAACAGGGGCTTCGTTAACAGGAACCTCGTTAACAGGGGCTTCGTTAACAGGGACCTCGTTTACAGGGGCTTCGTTAACAGGAACCTCGGCAACTGCTGGAGGCTCAGTCACCACGGGACTTTCAGCAAATATTTGAGCCTCTGCTAATTCCGGACTTGCGGCAAATGCTTCAGGCTCGCTGATGGCGGGACTCTCGTCAATGACTGGACTGTTGCCTGAAATTGCGACATCGCCAGATGCCATTTCCTGATTCTCTGTTGCGATAGGCTCTTCCGCGACAACTGGCGCTGGACTAGGAACCGGGGTTTCGGTAGGACTAGGGACAGGAGTTTCGGAAGGAACGGGAGTTTCGGTAGGAACAGGAGAAGGGGTTTCAGTAGGAACGGGAGAAGGGGTTTCTGTTGGAACAGGAGCTGAAGTCTTGGTCGGAACAGGCGTTGGAGATGGAGCGTCTGTCGGCTTTACGGTAACAGCGGGACTGTCAACAACCGGCACGTTACTTTCTACCGGCTTTTGAGTAGCCGGATCTTGCGACGGGCTAGGCTTTGGCTCCGGGGTCTTGGTGGCAACCGGGTTCTGCTTGCTGCCCCTATTTTTTTTCGGCGCTGGCGTAGACGCCTGGGCTAGTTCTGGATCGCTTATCCTAGGGCTTCTGGAGTTTGAAGCCAGCACTGAGGACAAGTCATCAGGCTTTGTGGTATACAGGAACGCGGCCACGCCAAGACCCAGCAATATTGACACAACTGCCGCGAATGTGTAGCCTGGCCTTCTGTTTTTATCATTGTTCATAGGCTTGGAGGGCCTCCTTATATTGGGGAGCTCGACGCTCAAGCGCAAAGCTTTTGTCTATTTGCTCCACAGATCGATTGTTGCGGGCAGATCGCTCTCGCAAGTGCTGGCCTCTCAAGCGGCTTGGGCCAGGCGGCTAGCGCCTAGCCCGCCAATTAGGGGAGAAAACGGCCAGCGAGGACTTGAAAGATGATGTTGCCCCTAGTTAGTATTAAGAATTGAAAATTAAATAAGCTAGAAATTCTTTCGATATTTTCCAATGAGATCATGATGATGGAGAAAGGTAACAGGTTGATTGGAGGATATTGGAAAGAAACGTTGCGGCGCATGGGCGCATCCCGTGATAGAGGCCAAATGTTCGATAGGCGAGGGACGCTGGCGAGACACGGGTTCTGCTCGCATGGCATGTCCTAGGATAGGGGCCAAATGTTCGATAGGCGTGGGGACGCTGGCGAAACGCTGATTAGGCGCTGACTTTGAAAGTGCGCTGCGGCGCATAGGCATGTCCTAGGATAGGGGCCAAATGTTCGGTCAGGCAAGGAGGAGACGGCCCCTTTGCAGTGTCGAAACATTGAAAACACTTGAAATAATAAAAACGAGCGTCTGCCCTATGCGGGATTGGGGCGTTGAACCCTTGAAAACAAGGGGTTTAGGCGCTGCCAAGGTGCTGGCTGAAGCGCTGGTTGACGCTTGAGAGCGGATACTGTAGTCCATGGGCTTATCCGATTTGTGGCCATGCCTGTTTAGGAAGACAAGAGCCGGTCTATGTAGTGTCGAAACATTGAAAACACTTGAAAAAAGAAAAACCGAGCGCCTGCCCTAGGCGGGATTGGGACGCTGAACCCTTGAAAATAAGGGGTTTTGGCGCTGACGGAGACGCTGACAAGGCGCTGGCATTAAGGCTGTCCATGCTTATCTAATGAAGAAAGCGCAAAGCCAAATGACATTCAAGGGGCGCTGAGCCCTTGAAAGCAAAGGGTTTGTGGCGCTGGCGAGGCGCTGGAGAACGTGTGAAAAAAGCGAATGCAGGTTTCTGCGATTAAGACAGCGCCGGGCTTGGCCAGCGCCTGCCAGCCCCCGGATCTCGGGCTGACACCCTATAAAGAAGGCGCAGGAGCGTCCGCAGAGCGGACGCTCCTGCGCCTTCTAGGAAGCCCAGCGCCAAACTGCTCTAGAGACGCTGAACCTTTGAAAACAAGGGGTTTTCGGCGCTCGCGGAGGCGCTGACAAGGCGCTGCCATATGGGCTGTCCAAGTTAATCTAATGAAGAAAGCGCTAAGGCAAAAGCCGTTTTAGAGGCGCTGAGCCCTTGAAAACAAAGGGTTTATGGCGCTGTCCGAGGCGCTGAAACACGCTTGAGAAAAACGAAGTTGCAGACTCCTGCGCCCAAGCCAGCGCCGGCAAGACCAGCGCCTAACCAGCGCCTGCCAGCCCCTGCGTACGGGCCAAAACCCTGTAAAACAGCCACTTTGGCGTCTGAAGAGCGTCCGCTTTTGCATGTTCCTGAGAGCCCGGCGCATAATATCCACAAATTGCTAGAAATCAAATTCAAACCATAAACCTGCTTGAGGTTTGAATGATAAAAGCTAGAGGTCTGGAGAAATGGGGATTCGCGAAATAGGCGAAATAGGAGCATATTTGGGGTTGTTGAGCCGTCGCAAGAGTGTCGAAATAAAGAACGCGAGGGGCAATCGCAATCCGCTCTCTCGAATCCATTAGCCCTTTTGGGCGATAATGCTTGTTCATATCACTTGCAGGCGCTGGCTTTTGATCACTTTGCAAGATTCTCATAGGTTTGTCTCTTCTTGCGGCGCAATCCATTGGCAAAATTGAAAAGCGGTCATTTTAAGAAGAATTTGGCATTCAAGTTTCAAAGACGCCCATTCCTTGGATATCAGGCTTGCGTCACAATTGTGAAGGCTGGCTTGACTGGATTGTTAAGATATTTTAAGGATTTGTAATCTTTATGACAGGAAATGGATTCGTATCAATTCGCCTAAAAAACCCTTATTTTCAGCCCATAATGGAATAAAATTTTACACTAAACCGGGTTTGAGGCGCTGACTGTCATTTGCCTGTAATCAAAAAAAAATTTTTAAGAAACACTTGACACCTCAAAAATTTCTTTGTATAATAGACTTGTTAACAATTCTTAATAAATGCGTAATAATTGCTGGCAATCCCTCAAGGGACAAGCCGCACTGGCGACACAGATAAAAAATAAAAAAACTCATCCCCAAACTCAGGCTTGCGAAAGCCGCGCAGCGATATGCTGCGACTTTGGGATACATGCTTAGCGCTCCACGTTGCAACCGACCTGACGCATATATATCTCAGCGACTAATTGAACAGCGGGCAAAAGCTTGCTGGCGTCTTCTCCGCAACAAGGCGGGCACCTTGTGCATGGCTCAAGAACTGATTTGGGTCTATGCACCTACAACCTGTATTCTCTGATTGAAAGGGGGAGCGCTGCCCCAGATGGGCTAGCGCGAATTATATGAAAAAGAGATCAAGAACTTTGGAGGCTTCAAAGTACGTTATGGTAGGAGCCCTGGTAACGGTAGGCTCAGCGACAACAGCATTTGCAGCGACAGACGCAGTGGTCAACAGCGATAGGGTTTACGTGCAGACAGCGACAGACTCAAGCGCGGCAGTCATAATGCTCATCAACCAGGGAGCGCCTTTAACCGTAACAGCTGAAAAAGACAGATTCTACCAAGTGGTAGTTGATGGCATAGAGAACATGTACGTGGAAAAAGAGTATGTAGACCTTCAAGGCGAGCCCGACTTTCCGGATATCACCGAAGAGGCAGCTCCTGAAGAGTTCCTTTCTGAAGAAGCTGGAGACGAGGAAATCGGCGATGCCGCGCTCGAAGGGGAAGCCCCTGCCGCGCTAGAAGTTCCAGCAGAACAAGGGGAAGCCACCAACGTCTCAGGCGCAACCGAAGCGGCAGCGCCCAAGCTTGGCTACGCGGTAGTATTGTCAGAGTCAGGCCTTAACCTCAGGATCGACGCCAGCGGCTCAGCCGAGGTTATCACTGCGTTAGACAACGGCACCGCAGTCGACATCATCGACACCGGCGCAGAGTGGACTAAGGTTCAGTACGGCACAGAGGTTGGCTACATGGCCACTGAGTACCTTGCAATCAAAGAGGGCGCGAAGCCCGAGCAGCCGATAGCGGTCACAAGCAAAGGCGAAAAGTTTGTCGAGTACGCCAAGCAGTTCATGGGAACCCCTTACGTATGGGGCGGCACCAACCTGAGCAGGGGCGTGGATTGCTCCGGCTTCGTATACTCCGTTTACAAGCACTTTGGGATAACCCTCAACCGCACCTCAAGAAGCATGCCGAACGATGGCTACCGCGTGAAGAAGGCCGACCTCCAGAAGGGCGACTTGGTTTTCTTTGACACCAGCGGATCTAACAACGGAGCTATTTCACACGTTGGGATGTACATAGGCAATGGGCAGTTCATCCACTCGTCGAGCGGAAAGAAGCGCGGCGTAACAATCTCCAGCCTGGGAGACTCTTACTACACCAGGACATACGTCACAGCGGCGCGTGTGCTGTAGTTTGGAAAGAGATGAAGCGCGAGTGATGCTGGCGCACATCCCAAGACATTGCCGAACCGATTGCTTTCGGCGCCTTGGGATGTGCGCTGGAGAGAAGCGCCTGCTGGCGCTTGCGGCGCGCGTTGTTCGAATATCTGGCGCGTTTTGCGCATGAGTGCATATCCCAAAATTCCGAAATGGCACCGGAAAAATCCTGGCGAATGCTTCAACGCCGGATTTTTCCGGTGCCTCGGATATCATTTTGGGATATGCACTAAATTTAAGAGCAAGCGCTTTGCTGGCCGTTAGGCTTGGCAAAGCGCTTTTTGCTGAAGATGCCAATGAAAGCGTATGATGCCAATGAATTTATGACGCCAATGAAAGCGTATCCCAGAATTTAAAGCATCAAAATCATCTTAGGAGGCTAGTTCATGGTTTGCGAAAAGATTTTCTTGAGCGGCGATTCAGGCGCTTACCTTGAAACCTACGTGCTTGACAATTCCCAGGAGTTCCACAAAGATATGCCAAGGAAGACGGTTTTGGTCCTGCCTGGCGGGGCGTACGCCTTCACCTCGGACAGGGAAGCTGAGTTCATTGCCCTGGGGTTTGCGGCAAAGGGCTTTCACGCTGTCGTTCTTAGGTATTCCGTGAAGCAGGGCGCCGCCATGCCCCAGCCTATACTGGAGGCATTCCAGGCGATATCGATTATCAGGGAAAGAGCGGCCGAATGGTTTGTAGATCCGCAAAAGATAGCTGTTTGCGGGTTCTCGGCTGGAGGGCACTTGGCTTCCTGCGCCATGACTTTCTGGAAAGACCAGTCCATTCTTGAGAAGCTGGGGAAATCTGCTGAAGAAATTAAGCCGAACGCCGGGATTTTGTGCTACCCCTGCATCGTTTTTCCGTTTCGCGCGCCAGCCCGCCCAGGAGACGCGCCGCTTGAAAGCCTTGAGGAGATAAGAGGGCAGACCCGCGCGTTCATGGGCGTCGGAGAGGCTGAAGACGTGTCGGATCTGGTTTACATCAAAGACAACGCCATTTGGCAGGACTTTTCAAAGACGTTTGACAGGATAGTAATGGGAAGATCTGACTTTCAGCCAGAGGAGCTTGCGGTGTACGCCACGGACAAACTGGTTGACGCAGACACCCCGCCAGCCTTCATTTGGACAACAAGGACAGACGCCACTGTGCCAATAGACGACTCCCTGGACTTCGCGACAGCCATGCTCAGGAAAGACAGGCCGTTTGAGCTTCACATATACGCAGATGGCCAGCATGGGCTGGCTTTGGCAAACGAGGAGACAGCTATCGTTAACGAGCGGGCTGAGACCTGGTTCCCGCTGGCGGTTTCCTGGCTGAAAAAGACGCTTTAGAGCGCATCGCTCTTAGGCTTGGAGCCGTTTCTGGAACAAAGAGCCTCAAAAAGCCCGCCGAGATCTCTTGGCGGGCTTTAGTGCGATATTCGAAAAGTCGCGATATTTGAAAAGTTCGATATTTGAAAAGTCGCGATATTTTAAAAGTTCGATATTTTAAAAGTTCGATATTTGAAAAGATCTTTGCTCTATGTTATATTGGTAGGGCAGAAGCCGCTTTTGGCGCCGCCTGGGCAAGGCGAGCGACAGGATTCGCGGCTATCATGCCCGCTTTTGGAAACCATAAGAGCGGATCCCAAATGGCGCTCAGGACTTTCTTGAGCGTGGGGCGCGCTCCAAAGACTTTTATAAAACTAAAAAACCTAAAAACATCATGCTGGAAACGACTGCGCGAGAGCGAAAAGAGCTCTCAAGCAAGGCGCCAGCACAAAAGGATGTGCGTGATGAGCTGCCGCGAAATGCTGAAGCTCCGCAAGAGAATAGTAGTAAAAGTTGGGACGACCACATTGACCCACTCCACTGGCCTTTTGAACCTGAAAAGGATAGAGCGCTTAAGCTGGGTGCTGACGGACTTGTTTCACCAAGGTAAGGAGATAATCCTGGTTTCCTCAGGCGCCATAGCTGTAGGCACCAACAGGCTGAAGCTCGATGAAAGGCCAAGGGATACAAGCGGCAAGCAAGCTGCTTCAGCTGTAGGCCAAGCGGTCTTGATGCAAATATACAACAACTTTTTCAACCAGTACAATCAGCAGGCGGCGCAAATACTGCTGACAAGAGACGTTCTTGAGGACGGGGAGAGAAAGGGGTACGCAAGGAACACTTTTTTCAAGCTGCTCTCAATGGGCGTCATCCCTATCGTAAACGCGAACGACACAGTGTCTACTGATGAGCTGGGGTTCTCTGACAACGACACGCTTTCCGCCTATGTCGCAAGGCTCACAGACAGCGATCTTTTGATAATGCTCTCTGACATCGAAGGGCTTTATGACTCAAACCCCAAGTCAAACCCCGAGGCCAAGCTGATATCAGAGGTGGGGGAGATAACCAGCGACCTGGAGTCGATGGCGGGAGTCTCTTCAACGCAGTTTGGAACCGGCGGCATGATCACAAAGCTGACAGCGGTGAAGATCGCCCATGGCTTTGGCATAGACGCCGTGATAGCCTCCGGGGATGAGCCAAGCCTTCTTTTTGACATCCTGGACGGAGCGCCTGTGGGAACTCTTTTTGCGGCGCCTACGGCGCATGGAGGGCAGGCATGAACTATTGCGAAAAGTGCGGAGCGATTTACGAGGAGGATGTCTGCCCGAGGTGCGCTGAAGAATCAAGACGGAGCGCGCAGACAAGTCAGCGGACGCCGATCAACTGGCTGGAAAACAGCAAAATTAAGCTGGAGCAAAGCGTGGAGGCATGGAACGCCTCCCCCAATGTAGCCGAGGTTCCCCAGGAAGAGAGCGATCTGAGCCTGGTCGAGCGAAAGCTTAGAAAGCTGGAGGCGGAAGATCAAGCGTCCCCGGACTCTGCGCTAAAAGATCTGGATATCTTAGTGAAAGCCCATGAGGAGCGGGATGTCGAGGCTGACATCTATCCGGAAGAAGAGCCCCAAACGGGAACACTTTTGGATCTGGAGGAAAAGATCAAGGCCATTGAGCAGGACTCTGGGGCGGCGCCAAGAGCAACCCCAAACCTGGATCCTTACAATGCCCCTGTGTCAGACAGGCTGGCGGCGAAGAGGGCGGCGATCGAGAAGATGCTGGCGGAAGAGCAGCTCAAGGGCATAGAGCTTGGCATTGAGTTCCAGGATCCAAACGCAACCCTGGCCTCTCCGCTTCAGGAGCTTAATGAGCATCTGGAGAGGCGGGCGGCTAGAATTCAAACGCAGAACGACAAGCTGATTTTTGAGTTCGAGTCCAGAAACTTTGTCATGGCAGACAGCGCGGCAAGGATTGACACGCCCTACAAGGCGCTGATGCTTGTGATGTCGCTTATAATGCCCTACATCTTCCTGATCACGGCCATTGTCTTTATTGCGAGAGGAAATGAGTACAGGAGGCTGGGGGTATTGATGGCCGCGCTGTGCACGTTTATGATAGCGGTTCACATGGCGCTCATAATGTTTTTGTAAAAAGCAAAAATAAAAGCAAAAATTAAAAAACAAAAAATTAAAAAAAACAAAAAAGCAAAAACAAAAACCCAAAACCAAACCAAAAACATGATACACTCGTGAGAACATGATTTAAAGTTGCGCCAATAGGAGGCGAAAGACATGGGCAAAAGTTTGGATGAGATCGGGAAGGCCGCCAAGGATGCGGCCGGCAGCCTGACCAAAATGTCAACTAACGAAAAGAACCGCTTGCTTCAAGAATGCGCTCAAGCCCTCTTGGACCAGAGCGGAAAAATATTGGATGCCAACAAGAATGACCTTGAAGCGGCGGTTGGAATCAAGGAGTCGTACCGGGACAGGCTGGCGCTTAACGCAAGCCGGGTTGAAGCCATGGCCGATGGGCTTAGGGAAGTAGCGGCGCTGCCTGATCCGGTAGGAGAAGTGCCTATGATGAAAACCCTTCCCAATGGGCTGATCGTAGGCCAGAGACGGGTTCCGATGGGAGTCATAGCCATTATCTATGAGGCAAGGCCAAATGTAACGGCTGACGCCTTCGGGCTCTGCTTCAAAGCGGGAAGCGCATGTATACTCAGGGGCGGAAAGGAAGCCATAGGGTCAAACATGGCCATAGTGCGTTCATTCCAGGAAACGCTGAAGAAGAACGGGGCTAACCCTGACATTGTCCAGCTCGTGGAGGACACTTCAAGAGAAGGCGCTCAAGGGCTGATGAAGCTCAACTCTTATGTAGATTTGCTCATCCCGCGAGGCGGCGCAGGGCTTATAAAGTCTGTGGTTGAAAACAGCACTGTTCCGGTGATCGAAACAGGCGTTGGCAATTGCCACATTTACGTAGACGAGAGCGCCAAGCCGGAGATGGCGATACCTATAATAATAAATGCGAAAACCCAGCGCCCCGGCGTTTGCAACGCGGCTGAGAAACTTTTGGTTCACAGGGCGATAGCGGGCACTTTCTTGCCAGAAGTGTGCGAAGCGCTTAAAGAGCATGGCGTCTTGCTAAAAGGCGACAAGTCTGCCGCTTCAATAGTCCCCTATATAGAGCTTGCAACCGAAGAAGACTGGGGAACCGAGTACCTGGAGCTAGTGATGGCCATAAAGGTTGTGGAAGACACAGGAGAAGCCATAGACCACATCCAGCAATACTCGTCGCATCACTCTGACGCGATTGTGACAGAAAATTACTCAAATTCCCAAAGGTTTCTTAATGAAGTCGATTCCGCCGCAGTGTACGTCAACGCATCCACCAGGTTTACTGACGGAAACGAGTTCGGCTTTGGCGCGGAGATTGGGATAAGCACTCAAAAGCTTCACGCGAGAGGACCTATGGGGCTTAAGGAGATCACGTCTACAAAGTATGTTATTTATGGGAATGGGCAGATTAGAGGGTAAAAAGGCGCTTTGATCTTCGCCTGCGGCGCGACGTCAAATTTGGATGATGCGCTGTTCTCAAAACAGGAAGATAATGCAAAGACCCCAGCCATGCGGCTGGGGTCTTTGTTTAAGCCAAGCGTTTCTCACAATCGCCAAGCCTTACAGCTTAACGCTCTTTATGAACCAGTCGGCCTTGTCTTTGACGAACGCTCCCTTTTTGGACAGCTTGTAGATCTGCAGCTCGTCCTCTCCGTTGGGCTTCGTCTGGAGCAAGTCAACCATTGCAAGCACAGCGTTGCCGCGCAGGAAGTTGTCTGTTGAGATGGTGGCGCGGGAGATTGGGGCAAAGAGGCCGATGGTTTCGGCTTTTCTCACAGCGAACTCATACTTGAAATCGCCTTTGGACTCAGAGTAGCCAAGCACTCGAAGCAGGAATGCCGTGAACTCTTGGAACGTCACCTGCTTGTCAGGAGCGAAGAGAGTGTGCTGGCTGTTTATTCCTGACGTTATGCCAATGCTGTAAGCGTAAGCGGCGTATCTGTCGCCCCAGGCGGGAACGTCTGTAAAGGTGTTGGCGCCTTTGAAGGCCTGGGCTTCGGTTTCAAGGTTCATAAGCCTGATTACAATAGCAAGCGCCTCAAGCCTTGTAAGCTTCTTGTCCAGGTCATAGATTGGCTTGCCATTCTTGTCTGTGCCGGTTCCAACAAAAAGCCCAAGCTCGAACAGGGCGTCTTCTGGAGAGACGGAAGCCTGGACTGGTGCCTTAACAGTTGCTGTTGCAGGCGAGGAGTAGTAGATTGACGACGCGCTTGATGACTCTTCATCAGGGCCGGTAAAGCGGGCTGTAAGCTTCCTGTCGCTTTGAACCGTGAAGGCGTAGACTTCCTCGGCGCCAGAAATCTTTGATCCATTTTCGTACCAGCCGTCAAATGCGGAATTCTCTGAAGCGAACGCGGCGACTTCAGCCTGCTGGCCGATGTATGCGCTGGTTGAGCCTACGACAGTGCCAAGGCTTGCGCTTGATGACTCGACTTCCACTTTGAACAGGACTTGGCCTATGCTTCCGTCTGAAGAAGCAACTATATTGCCGGAAGGGCCTGACAGGGTATAGCCTATGGCTGTGCCTTGGTACTCAGAATAGTCGCTGTTGGAGAAAGCGGGAAGCTCTGCGCTGAAGACATCGCCTTCTGTCAGGTCAACGTTGCTGAATGCAACAGCCCTAGGCGCTGATCCGTCTAAGCTTTCCTCTGTGACCATGTAGGTCATGCTTCCGTCATTAGTAGCTGTGATCGCTACGTCATAGGATTCGTCAGGAGGAATGTAGGCGACCTTCTCGTCTCCATCGACATAAGTGAGCAATCCGCCGTCAATAGGCTGGGGCTCGTTGCCAACAATGCTTGCCACAACATTTCCTGCGCTGTCACGGACTTCTACGTCAACTGGGCAGTTGATGCGAATCACGCGGTAGCGCCCGTCAAAGCGGACGAACTCGACGCTTGTCGGGTCATAGAAGGTGTCCTGGCTCTTAAGCCATGCAAGGCTTATTTCTGGATAGTGAGCTTCAACAATGCTGTCCATGTTCGCAAGGAGAGTTGCGGCTTCATCCACAAGGCCTCCAGTTACTAGGCCATTGAGGGTTTCGGCAAGGGTTGCGCTGATAGAGGACGCGCTATAGCCGCTAGGCGTTGAAAGCCCAGCCTCAGCCCAGCTGTCGGCCAGCTGCGAGGAGATAAGGGTTGCCGCAGCGCCAATGCCGCCATATGGCCTAACGAGCTCCCAGATGATAGGAATTACTTGGGTGTCAAGCTTTTCAAAGAAAATATCTTTCACTTTTATGGGAGTGGCCCCGCTATTCAATGCGCTAAAGATGTATCTGAGAGCCGGTTCGCTTGAAGCGCTATACAAGGCGCGGCTTTGGAACACGTCATTTGCCAGCCCGCGAGTTATGTCTTGAGCGAAGACTCCTTGAAGGTTCGCGTTTTGCGTAGACTGCACAGTTTCCAAGGTTATGGCTGGAATTCCAGTCAGAAGGCTGGACCAGTTGATTCTGCCTCTGGTGAAGGTGTTCATGCTGTAGCCAGCATAGGCATGCATGTCTGAATAGTGCTCAAGCATCTTCTGCTCTTTCGGCAGATAGTCCGCGTAGGTCAATATGGATGGAGCGTACCTGTCAACGCCGTAGCGGCTAAAGCCCCAGTCCTCCGTGGCGATGTATGGAACGATGTCATTGCTGTTCAGGATGTTGAAGATGTTGTTGTAGCTTGATGATCCGGAATTCGGGTCATCAGCGCCGCTAGGCGCCTCAAAGGTGTAGACGAAGGTGTTGTCTTTGAGAAGGTTCGCGCCGCCCAAGGAATAGCCGTCATACAAAGCCGCGCCAACCAGGTTGGCCACCGCTCCGCCTCTGCTGTAGCCGGTAACCCAGAGCTTCACGTCACCGGTTATGTTGAAGTGCGAAACATACTCTGACAAGAAGGACAGGACGTTTTCTTTCGCTTCCTTGAAGCCCTGGTGCTGGCCGGAGCTTCCCATTGTAAGGTTGCTGGCCCATTCGCTCTCAACGTTCCCGCCACGCAAGGCCAATGCGATGAGAGTGTAGTCCGATCCGCCAAGCTGGACATTTTTGCTTCCAGCAATCACGCCGATAGAGTCAGTCTCTGGTTTTTCCTGGAACCACCTGTCAACCGCCAAGCCTGAAAAGCCCATGTCCTTGAGCAGGTTCTGGGCGTTCACGCTCTTGTTGGCGTAGTCATCAACACCTGAAGAAACAGCGTCTCTTCCGTTGTCGACACTGCCCGAGGCGGAGAGATCAAGGCACAATGACATTGTAGCCAGATGGCTGTTGTAGAGCGAAGAGGGCGAGGCGAAATAGCTGTCAGCATAGTTGTAAATGTCAGAAAAGTCCCTGGTGGAAGGCTCGCCTGGCTGCTTTATGGGCGAGCCGTATGTAAAAGAGCCTATCCTGTTCTGGATGTTTGACGCTATCTGCCCGAAAGCGAACCCCAGGTCGTTGGGATCATCGATCTCATGGTATCCCGCGTTTTGAACCTGCTGGAGAAAGTTGCGCGTTGACGTCGGGTCATATACTGAATGGAAGAATCCCAATGAGTAGATGAAATAGCCCTTGTCCTTGGCCGCTTGGGCGGCGCTGATCCCTTGCGGGGCGCTGTCAGGAGCTCCGTCAGAAAGAAACACAATGTTCTTTGCGACATCCAGAGCGCCTGGCGTGGTGGCGTCAAGGAGCGATGTGGCGTGCCTGAAGGCGTCAGCGGCATTTGTGGAGCCATATGCGACAAGCCCGTCTATTATGCTATCCAATTGGCCTATTTCATCAAGGCCAATGAATGGGCTCAAGTCATGCGCGGAGGAGTTGAATTCAACAAGCGCCACGTAGTTTTCACCAGTTGCCCCTATGACCTGGTCTATAAAGACCTTGGCGGTTTCTTTCACTTTCTCCAAAGGCGTTCCGTACATGCTTCCTGAAGTGTCAAGAACCAGCACTGTGTAGCGCTCCCTTGACGCTTCAGCGACATCTCTGGCGGTCAGCTCGACCAGCTCGCTGCCTGCCGCAGCAGCATAGGCTGGAATGGGAACGAGCGTTCCGATAAGCACTGCTATCGAGAGCAGCAATCCGATAATGCGTCTTTTCATAAATACAGCTCCTTTTTTGCTGGCGAGCATTCGAGCACTCGAGCGCTCGCCAGTTCTGTTGTTCAGTAGGGCATCTGCTTGCCGAAAAGTGACGGCCAGTATCGCAAAAGGCGAGGCATCTGCTTGCAAGCGATGTTTGCCTGTGAGCGGCCTTTGCATGGGATCCCTTTTGCCGATACTTGAGGGACTCGAGAACTTTTCAGGCTGTCAAGGCGAAACAGATGCTTTTCTGATGTGATGATAGCGCATATCCCGGAGAACGTTTTTCTGGTGCCTCGATATTAAGTTTGGGATATGCGCTTAAGCGGGATTGTGTTTTTTTCGCCCGCCTATTTCTGCTTTTATGGCGGAAAACTTGCCAGAATGGTCTGCTGGCATATGATTACCGCTCGTTAGTATAAAGCAGTGACTTTTTCAATTAAATAATTATGTACGAAACAAGTCGATAGATGTAAGAATTTGATGAATAAACAAAAAATTCGCTTGTTCCAGGCGCTTAATAAATCGGCGCTAGGAACTGTTCGCAGGAACCGGCACCGAAATATTTAATATTGAGATTTAATTCGGATAGGGTGCCATAAGATCCCGCAGACCGCGTGCGTTTTCAACATAAGCTGAAGCGCCCGACTTATGTTTTCGAGAGACTGCCAACACAAAATCCTGCTGCCCTTGTGTCTTTTATCAAGATATGATAAAATAAAGGAAAAAAGGTCGACGCCTTGAGCTTGCATAAGCGCATGTCCAGCTGGGCACAAGAGCGCCCGCCTATTTCTTTTTAGTTGCACGCATTAAAAGCCAGTCGGGCAGCTCCCTAACGGCCAGCCATGCCGCTCGTTGGAAAAAGCCGCTTCAAACGCGCAGCTTTTTCCATAGGACAAGCCCAAACAGGCAAAAGAAAACATCCCAGCATTGACATGTGATCGCGTTATTGATATAATTATGTCTAAAACCGACGAATAATAGCGCTTTAGAAAAGAGGCATTAAATGGCTATAAATTTGACTTTGTCCTTCCCTGTCACTGGCAACAGAAGCCAGATCGAAAGTTATTTCTCAGGGGTGCATTCACCGGTGCCAGGCTGGAAAGAGAAAAACACATTTGAGCGAGACAAGTTTGAGCTGGAGCTCATGCCGTTTACTGAGCCAATCGAAGGAAGCTGGCTTGGCAACCGCCTTTTTGTCCAGGTCAAGACCAACTTCGGAGGGCCGGGGTATCACGCCTATGTGGTTGACATGCTGGATGGGCTTGGAATAGAGCCTGAAGTCACCAGCGATGACACAGGATATTATGATAAGCGCGATTTTGCCGAGCTTCAAAACCAGATGGGAAAGTACCTGGAGATCATAGCCAGGAGCCTCATTGGCAGCGATATTCCGCAGTATGGCACCCGAGCCATGCATATTCGCGCGGACAGCATCCGGTACGGTGCAGCAAAAGGGTCTGTCGACTGCCCGCTAGGCCCTTTGGACATGGACTTTTTCAAGAGGGTGACAAAAGGCGAGCGCTTGGGGGAGCAGTTCTATATATGGTGGCATCGCGAGCTGGATCAGCGCTTTTACTTGAGTTGCGCTCTCTATCAGATTTGGTGCAACGTTAACTGGCTTCATCCAGAAACGGATGAAGAGCGGGAAATCTTGTCGTCTACTCTGTCCTGCCTGGCCAAAGCTTATGAATTGGACAGGAGCCTGAACTATCCAGCGGCGGAGTGGAGCGAGATTGCTGACCTTGCCAACAGAAAGTCGCTGAAGCTGAAGATCGCGAAATGGTTTGGAGAAGTCGGGCCAGGGACGCTGGGCTACCGCAGAAACCTTATCATCTACCGGTTTAGCGACTGGGTATTTGCCCACAAAGGCAAAATGCATTTTCGCATGATTAAAGATGACGGCTATGACGTTTCATTTTTCTGGGACGAAGATTACACTATACGAGTGTCCTTGCAGAAGTTCTTTAACAGTGACGGCTCTGTTCCAAGCTCCGAGACGGCGCTTGGCATAAAGCTGTCGGGCAGCTCAAAGCATGAGAAGGTCAAGCTGGAAGACAAGAACATATTGGCGGCCGCCACTCACGAGCGCGTTGCGGCAAACGGGAAGAACGTATGGGAGTCCAGCTTGTACGCCGCGCTGAAAGGCACAATGTTCATGCTAAACATCCAGTACCAGAAACCTGAGATTAGGGCGGTTGCCCGCGAGATCTTCTCCACGGTCATCAATGTCGGGTACAGCAAGAATTAGGGCGCGAGGCCATTTGCGGCGAGGTGATTGGAAAGACACAGGCGGAGCAGCTTCTGCTGGAAGGGCCTTTAAAGGCAATGGACGGGATGGACGGGTGGATTTTCTCCTGCCAGGACGCTAGGGGCACTCAAACGGAAAAATGTGGCTTATAATGTATAAAACTTGAGATGGAAATTAGATCTAACTATTACCCTGCATACGGTAAAAAGGTTCATCGAGAGTTCTTTGGCAGGGTGCAAGTTAAGTGAACGAGCGAAAAGATCTGACAATTTAAAGCTTTGAATGCCTTATACGAAGCCGACGACACAAGTAAAAATCTCAATACATTTCGCTCACGAGTATTATATAGAACGCTAAGCTTACAGAGATTTAAACCAAGCGCCGCTTTTCTCATCGTCGCGGTTCGCAACGCTTGCCCTGCGGGGTGTTTTCGCTTGCATTCCGAATGTCCAAGCATAAGAGCACACCCCAGTTATAAATCTGCCCCTTGCGAAATCCCATGATGATAGGGTGACGCCCGAACACTCGCATGACGAATTTTTCGTTGCCTTAACGGATTTTTGGGATTGCCCTAAGACGTGCCCTTGCCCTTTGGCGAGGGCTCAAATTTATTTAGCGGCAAATTTTTTGTCTGATATTGATGAATTTCGCCGATATGGTATAATGGATGTATTGGCAGCGAATGCTGAGGGAGCTGGCGCCCTGCGCGAAAAAACATGCGTCACTGCCCGCAAAAGCCTACATAAGGGCATTTTGAGTATGCCCTAAGAGCGTATGCAAAAATTTAATCCGAGTGCCGGATAGCGTTTGCCCTTGGGCCAACGCTATCCGGCGCCATTTGGATACGCTCAAGCAAGCGCATGCCACAGACGCCCGACTGGGCGCGAAAGACAGTTTCGCAAGATGGGCAACTTGCTGGATTCGGATGCATATTTTCTAGCTTGGCTCATATACATGAATTTAGTGAAGGCTAAGCGTTTTGCTCCCCTTGAGCCGGGGCGCAAGGCGCCTAGCGAAGAATCCTGGCCGCGCCTTCACGCGGCTCACCGGAGATGATGATTTGTCAAGCGTAGACGAGATATTGAGCGAGATCAAGTCCGGGCTCACTGGTGACGTGGATCTGGATACAGCCTTTTTGATAGCCAAGGGATTGGAACACCAAGACCATATCATGTCCGAGAAGATTCTCAGGGAGATAGGCTGGATAATCTTTCGCCTTGAGCCTGAGGACAAAGCGGACAGCTTCAAGAAAGCCTTCCATACGGACAGGCTTGGGCTGGAGAAGGCCCTCGGCAGGGCTGAGCGCCAGATCGAGGGCGGCAATTACCTGAGGGCTGTAAACATCTTGGAAAGCTACATAGCCAAGATCAACAGCTCAGGGATAAAGCTCGCCGATAACGAGGAAAACTCCTATCACCATTTCCGAAACATGCTGGAGATAGCCATTTACACAACCCTTTACGATGAAGATTGCGAGTTCAAGATAGTGCCAGAGGACATCGGGCAGCTTTACACGCTCTACGCCTTGGCGCTCATGCGGCTAAAACGAGTGGATGAATCCCGCAAGGCCCTTAACGCGGCCAGGATTATCAACCCAGTCAGAACTGACGTCCTGTTCCTTTTGGCTGACCTGGACAGGTTGACTGGGCGGATGGAAGATTACCTCGAGACAACCAAGACTTGCTTGAAGTGCGTCTACACTGACGCCGATCTAGCCAAGTGCTACGTTTACCTAGCGAGGTACTACGCGTCCCGGGAAAACTACGAACTGGCCAACGCGCTATTCTTCTTCAGCATGAGCTTCGATCTTGAGTCTGGGGAAGCCCAGAAGGAGTTGCAAAACATCCAGCTTTTGACCGGAAAGCGAGTGGTCGTTCCGGAAGGCGACGAAATCAAAAGGCTGTGCCAGGAAAACGGCATACCTATAGGCCCGAGCGAGGAAGTGCTTTCCTTCGCATACGCCATTGGGGAGCATCTCAAGAATGAGGGGCGCTACTCCAAGGCGCGGTTCTACTACCAGGTTCTTTTGGAACTCACCGACAGCGAGGAAGTCAGGGAGATCCTTGAGAGCATACCCAACTAGTGCATATCCCAAAATTCCGTCTTTCACAAGCCATAAAATTAATTTTGGGATATGCTCTAGTATCGTTGGGTTGGCGGCTTTTGTTGAAACAAAGCCCGGCTTGGGCAATGCAAATGCAACCAAAAAGGGAGCGCGTAGCGCTCCCTTTTTGGTTGCCCGGCCTTGGGTTTTGGATACATGGCAAAAAGCAAAAAACATTCTGTCTAAAACGGCCAGTCGCGGTACATTTTGTCAAGGCGGGCATGCTTTGAGCGAAACAAGGGCGCGTCTAGGCGCATATCCCAATTCAAGACAGATAGCGTTGGCCCAGACTTTAGGGACAAACAGCCAAAAGAATTGGAAATATGCGCGCAGACGCGCCCAAATATGTCCTTGCTGGGGCAAATGATATGTATTTCATGCGCTTGTCCAATGACAGTTGCCTGATTGCGAGGTCGTTCACACAAGCCTTGCCCTTGGGATCTAGCGCGATCATTGCTGGCTACTCAGCTTTTTCCTGCAAGGATTCAACTTCTTCTTGGGTTAGCTTATAGACGGCTGATACATGAACCATGTCGATGCCACGCGCGATGAATTGCCTTGCGTGTTCAAGGTTTTGCCTCCTGAAATCCTCAGTCGCCTTCTTCACCGCTTCTTCTACAACTATCTGCTGAAAATAATCCAATAGCGACAAGTCCACTAAGATCAACCTTTCTCATTAGACTGACGAGCGCAAGAACTTAATCCCGCCCGTTAGTGCAGGGCATGCCGCGCCAACGTGCGCGTGGCGACAAATAACGCTTTTTGTCTCTTTTACATCTCCATTACAGCATATATGTTCCTAGCAATTTTGTCAATGCCAACCGTCAAGCGGCTTGAAACCGGATGAAACAAGACATTGTCCCGGCGGCAAGTTTCGCGGAAAAGGCAAATATTATTTTGCGAGGCGTGTCTTTTGGTTTTTTTGCCTTTTTGCTTTTTGTGTCTCTTTATCTTTTTTGTATTTTTTGTCTTTTTTTGCTTTTTGTCTTTTATATTTTTGCTTTTTGCTTGTTATAAATAATACTTGCCTGCTTCTTGTCGCGTCATGAAGTCTCAAAAAATGATATCGGTTACATAGGCCTTGAGTATGACTAGAAATATATGGTTCTGAAGGTCAAAAGGCTCATCTCAGGCAATCCCGGGTTAAAACAAACAAAAAAAGAGCTTTCGAGACAATCTCGAAAGGCTCTTTTTGAAGTTTTAGAGCTATAGCAAAACGATAAATCAATCTCAATATCAATCATCCAAAGGTTTCACAGTCTCTTTGGCTTTTTTAGCGTTTTTTGCTTTTTTAAATTTTCTTTTTTTAGATTTTCACTGCTTCCTCTTGAACTCGACCGTGTTTGAGGGCTTGTTGAACAGCTTGTTCAGCTGCGCCTTTCTTTCATCAGGATCGGAAACGCTTTCGATAATCGCCTGCACCTGGTCAACCTGCTCCTGGGAGGGCATCTTGAATTGGCCAAATATAAGCCCGTCATTCTCGTCAGGATCCTCTTCTGGAGCGTTGTCATAGTTTATAGGGGCCACCCCGAAGTTGAGCTGTATGTTGTAGCGCTTGGCGATCTTTATGAACTCGTCGGCGTCCTTGATCGTCTTCTTTTTGTCAGCAGGAAGGAAAATCCGCTTCACAGTGTCAAAGACGTCATTGGGGTGCAAGGGGAATCCCATCGCCTCCACGCCTTCTTCGTAAAGGCCGGAAATATAGAGATCCTTTGGATTCTGCGGCGGGAAGAAATCCTTGGAGGTGTCATACACCACTTTGCCGGTTCTCGTTTTGACCTCATACATCTCAACTGCAACCTTGCCAAAGGTCATCAGGATTATGTACTTTGCCCTCTTCTCAACCAATCCCAGATCCTCGTCGGGGTGGGCCAAGATGTACGACTTGGCCGCGCTAAACGCAAGGCCTGTGAGAAAAAGGGCTGTATCGTCATTGCATTGATCCATGGCCTTTTTTCTCATCTCTATGTCGATGTTGTAGACGAAAGGCTCCATTCCGCCATTGTTGAACTCATTCAAAAGCACCTGCATCGCTTGGTCGATCTTGGCGAATTCAGAATCTTGGCTGCCTTTTTTATCGCTTTTCCCGAATTTCATACAACTTCCCTTTCTTTTTGTATTTACGCAAGGACAATTATACGCTCAATATTAGAGCAGGTCAAGCTCCAAAGCGGAGTTCTTGGGCAATTTAAGGGGAAAAACAAGAAAAGCGAGAAAAAGAAGAAAAAAGGCCTGAACCGGGATCGCTGCTCAAATCCCGGTTCAGGCCTCAGGTTTTAACATTAACATGAAGTTGCGCTTGAAAAACGGTTTTTGCCAGTGAGCGAAAAGAACTGTCGCTCACACGTTTTGCGATCAATCATGGCCATAAACAAAAAGCCGTCCAGATTCCTTGGTTACCCCGACACGGTAAAATTCTGCGTCAAGGTTGACTCTTTCTCTTGAGAAGGCGCACACAGTGTAGAAATAGCCTTGTTCCATGTAAGTTTCCTCTTCGCTGTTCGCGCTGGAATCAATTATGACGCACCTCAATTGCCTCTCGCCTGGCTCTTTCAGCATATTGCCAACATATTCGAAGTCGCCGTTCATGGTTGCGAATAGCGCGTCTCTGTCGCCTGAATACAAAGCTTTCATATGATTTGTCAAAAGTTCCACCACTTCCGGAGGGAAGTTGGGGTGGGCCAGCACCAGGACATCGGTTTGTGCGATGAAGGGCATCTTTACGTATGGCTTGCCGCCATCGAAAAAGCCTATCAATCCAGCGCCAGAGTATTTTTCAATCATGTCCTTGAGCGGCCCAAACTCTTGATTCAGCCCTTCCAGCTGGGTCTCAAGCGGCGCGAACTCCGACTTCAACATTTCCATTTCCGCCGACATATGGTCGTTTGACTCGTCATAAAGAGCGCTTTTCGCGCCATAGGAAAAGCCAGCCCGGAATGAGATGAAGATCGCGGCGGCTACTATGACAATGTTTATGACAGATATGATTAAAGGCCCAGTCTTAAGCTTGCTCACGCGAAAGCCTCCCAAAGCGCTAAACCCGGTTCACGCCAAATGCTTCTTGCCAGTTATCGTTTCGACCTCCAGCTTGAACACCGCGGTCTTCTCTAGCACCGCGTCAGGATACTTGCTTGGCGGCTCGATGCCTAGGTTGAGCAAAAGCTGGGAAAGGCCCAAAGACTTTTCTTCGGAGCTTTCGCAGATCTTAGCCAGCCCTGTTGCTATCACTGACTCGTACTCAAATGAGGCCTCGCAGGCGTCATCTCCTGTGATTAGCTTGTGGGAACCGTCCACCTCAAAGCAGGCGCACGGGTTCTGCCTAATGATATCAAGCTTGAGCCCGCTCTTGGCGCCATGAAAGTATATCGAAACCTTGCCGCCCTCATGAAGAAAGCCGTAGTTCAACGGAACCACGTATGGCTTTCCGTCAAGGCTCAAGCCCAATCGGCCTACCTGGTTTCTCTTGAGAATGGCTATGATCTCGTCAAGGGACGTTATTTCTCGGTCTTTTCTTCTCATGAAACTACCCTCCAGTTGCCGTGCTGCTCACGGCAAGAACCAATGAATGCGTTTCCTCTTTTCGCCTTTTTTATTATAACAAAAAGCGCCCGCCCCCTGCGGGGGCAAGCGCAAAGCGCGCCTACTTCTTCTTCGCGCGCTCGATGTTTATCTTTTTGCCTTTGATCTTCTTGTTCTTCATGCCTGTGATGATGTCCTTCACGTAGTCCTTCGGAACGTCAACAAAGGTGAATTCCTCGAAGATGTCGATGTGGCCTATCACGCGTCCCGGGACGCCAGTCTCTCCAGCTACCGCGCCAACTATGTCGTTTGGCTTCACTTTGTCCTTCTTGCCTATGGTTATGAACAAGCGAACCATGTTCTCGTCAACATCGCGCCTGCGTGGCTGGAACTTCTGCTTCTCAAGCTCTTCGATTTCCTGGTCGATCTCTTCCGCGTCAGCGTCGTAAAGGTTGTGCTTCATCAGGGCGGCGGCGATGTCCAGGGCTGAGTAGTCCTCGGTTATCATGCTTTCAACTATGTTGACATACTTGGTCAAGTGGCCGTCTTCGATCACGCTTTTGATCTTGTCAACAAAATGCCTGGTTTTGTTTTCTTCGATGTCTCCAAGGCTTGGAAGCTTCTTTTGGAAGATCTTTGCCTTGGTAAGCTTCATGATCTCGCGGAGCTTGTAGATTTCCTTGCCAACCACAAAGGTGTAGGCGCGTCCAGACTTGCCGGCGCGGCCTGTGCGGCCAATCCTGTGGATGTAGTACTCTTCGTCCTGAGGGATGTCATAGTTGAAGACGATATCAATGTCATCCACGTCTATTCCCCTGGCGGCAACGTCAGTGGCCACAAGGATCTCGATTGTCCTGTTCCTGAACTTCTTCATAACGAGATCGCGCTGGCTCTGCTTCATGTCTCCGTGCAAGCCCTCCGCGAAATAGCCGCGACCCTGCAGCTGCTCAACCAGCTCGTCCACGAGCTTCTTCGTGTTGCAGAATATCAGGGACAGGCTCGGGTTGTCCATGTCTATCAGGCGGCACAAGGCGTCAAGCTTGATCTTTTCCTTGACTTCAAAGTACACCTGGTCGATTGAGGGAACTGTCAGCTCCTTGTGAACTACCATAACATGGGCTGGCTCTTTCTGGTACCTCTTTGTCAGATCAAGTATCTCTCTGGGCATGGTGGCGGAAAACAGCATTGTCTGCCTGTTGGTTGGCACCTTGTCAAGGATTGTCTCGATGTCGTCCCGGAATCCCATGTCCAGCATTTCGTCAGCTTCGTCAAGCACAACGAACTGCACGGTTTCCATCTTCAGGGTGCGCCTGTTCATGTGATCCATGACGCGTCCCGGGGTTCCAATGATGACCTGGGCGCCTTTTCTCAGAGCTATGATCTGCCTGTCTATCGGCTGGCCGCCATATATCGGGATGACTTTTATGTTGTCCCTGTACTTGAGGAGCTTGCGGAACTCCTCGCTGATCTGAATCGCCAGCTCTCTTGTTGGGCAGAGTATTACCGCTTGAAGGTGCTTGTCGTACTGGTTGATCTTTTCCAATAGCGGTATGCCAAATGCCGCCGTCTTGCCTGTGCCTGTCTGGGACTGGCCTATTACGTCCCTTCCCGACATGATGATTTCGATTGACTGGGACTGGATAGGCGTGGCCTCTTCGAATCCCATGTCTGAAATGGCGTGGAGCGCTTCTTGTGACAGGTTCATTTCGTCAAACTTTAAGTAATTCATTCAATTATCCTTTCGTTGCCGTGTAGCGGCTTTTGGTGCGCTTAACTTTGGGCATGCCAGAAAACCCAGGGCTTATATAAGACATGCTCTAAGCCCTAAAATGAATTTTGCGTCATGCCCTCTTTGGCATAGAAGCCAGATGCCTTTCGCTTTTTCACAAAAAGGCCGGAAAAAGGGGCCACCTTCCTCCGGCGTTCAAGTCTTGGCGTGGGTTCAGGGAAATTCCCCGGGCGGCGTTTCTCCTTGTCTTTCAAGCGGCAACAGCCGCAAGTGGGCTTCATCCAAATATTTTTAAGCGCTCTGGAACGCTTCTCAAGCATCCCGTCCAAAACGCCCGAGATCGGGCGCTTTGGACGGAAAGCTTGCTTTTTTGGCGCAAAACGCAAAGGGGGGTGAAAAGATGCCCTTTCGCCCCTTGCGCCAAGCATGCTTGCCGTGAAAAATCATATGGCTCTCTTGACCTTGTTCGAGCGAAGGCATCTCGTGCAAATGTGTATTGTCCTCACATTCCCGTTCGCTTCCACTATCTGAAGCTTCTTGATGTTCGCTTTCCACTTGCGGTTGGCGCGCCTTGATACCTGGCTGCGCGTGATAGAGACTCTGTGGCCGCTTTGCATGGCCTTTTGGCAGATCTCGCATTTTGCCATATTGAAAACCTCCTTGAGTTTAATGCTTTAGGGCATATCCCATAAGTAATCTTAGGGCTAAAAAAGCCGCTGCAGGAAATTTGGAATATGCGCTCAGTGCTCGACCCCCGCCCAGGGCTGGACAGCGAAAAGAGCAAAAACTATTATATCAGAGTAAGGGCGGGTTTGCAAACGTTTAATGCATATCCCAAAATTTTAATTTAAGTAATTGGAATATTTAGGATACACACTCAGTGCGCATCCCAATATTAGCCATGACAAAATGCCATAAATAAACCATATCCCATGCTTGTTTTGGGATGCGGTCACTCCAGGCTTAAACGCATAACCTGTGCGCATTCGGGATTTTTGGCAAATCCCGAATAACCTGGGCGATTATCGGTTATATTTGGGATATGGCCTTTTGAATTTCACATTGAACTACTATACCACAAGGAACGCGCGAATGCAAATGATTTTGCGAGAGCCGCAAGCTAGGCCTTCTTTAAATATCTTTGCCATTTTGGGCCTGTCATAGTCAGCCAATCCCGCTTTTTTTCAAGCACTTGAGCGTTGCTGGAGGCGCTGGAGCCTATATTTTATCGCCATCTTGGGAAAATAGTAATATATGGGAATAAAAATGCTCTCAAAGGTATAAAACACTTGGTTTTTTTGAGCACTTGGGGCGCTCAGGGCGCTGACCATGTTTTATTCGCCGAATATTATTCGACATGCCTTGCCAGAGACTTGAGCGAATACACTTTTTTATTTTATTAAGCGCTATTAAAGCCCGCCTAAAGCCCTCATAAAGCATCCCAGGTGCGCTCGCGCACCAAGCCTTTTTATGTCGAAGAAATATTTAGCGCGAACTTCAAAACGCCAGCCATACTCTCTTCCAACCCCAGGCTTCGCCAAGGGCATCATTGCCAGCAAGCCTTTTGTTGACAGAAGCATAATCAACCGCTATAATCTATAGGAAAAAAGCCAGGGGGGCCAGTCTTGGGCAGAGCCATGCTTTGCTTAAGATAAGGTAAAAACATGCAAATATTGCTCGACGTGGCATATGATGGCACTGCCTATTGCGGTTGGCAGTGGCAAAAGAACGGAGTCTCTGTGCAAGAGACGCTGGAGGAGGGCATCAAGCGGGCGCTGGGGCTGGAAGTCCTGCGTGTGGCCGGCGCAAGCCGGACAGACGCAGGGGTTCACGCCTTGGGGCAGCGGGCCTCATTCTTCGCCCAAGGGATAAAGATTCCCTTGGACAAGCTTCCTCTTGTCATAAGCTCCTATCTTCCAAAGGACATATGCGTGTTCAAGGCGCAGGAAGTCCCAGACGATTTCAGCCCCAGGTTCAACGCCAAAGAGAAAACCTACTTGTACCGCTACCTGGTTGGAAGCTATCCTAACCCTCTGCTGCGCCACATGACAGTCTTTTGCCCGCATGAGCTGGATGTTGGCAAAATGGGGGAGGCGGCCAGGCTGCTTGAGGGCGAGCATGACTTCGCAGCGTTTTGCGCAGCGGGCTCAAGCGCCAAGACAACTGTCAGGACGGTATATGAGTGCTCTGTCAGCGAGAGCGAGGGGATAGTGTCAATAAAAGTGCGAGGCAACGGGTTTCTTTACAACATGGTGCGCATAATTGCGGGAACCCTTTGGCAGGTGGGATTGGGCAAGAACCCCCCTGAATCGGCGGCAATCGCGCTTGAGTCAAGAAAAAGAGAGCAGGCCGGCAAGACCGCCCCTGCAAAAGGGCTTTGCCTTGTTGATATTAAGTATTGACAAGCTTGACCAAATGGACTAAAATATTTGGGATATGCTTTTAGGTTCTGCTGGCGAAACCCCGGTCGCTGGCAACGCTTAAGGCATAGCATGATTTGCAAACAAGAAATGCGCAGGCAAGGTTTGCGCAACCCCAGTATAATGCAAGCGCCAGAAGGCGCATGCAGCGGAGGAAGAAAATGAGGAGCACTACAATAGTAAAGGCTTCTGACGTAAAGCGCGCATGGTACATCGTAGACGCTCAAGGGCACACCTTGGGCCGCCTTGCTTCTGAGATTGCAAAGGTGCTGCGCGGCAAGAACAAGCCAACGTTCAGCACGTTTATTGATACAGGCGACTATGTGATAATAGTCAACGCCGAAAAGATCAAGGTGACAGGCAAGAAGCTGGACCAGAAGATCTACAAGAGAAACTCTGGCTGGGTTGGCGGGCTCAAAGAGATCCCCATGCGCCAGATAATGGAGAAAAAGCCCGAAGAGGCTCTGATTCACGCCATAAAGGGAATGCTTCCCAAGAATGCCCTGGGCGATCAGATGTTCAAGAAGCTTCG
>JAISWZ010000225.1 GCA_031270945.1 Clostridiales bacterium
TGTACTTTTCCAAATTCCAAAGGCAGATGAGCGTGAAGCAGATCACGAACATGATGGCGGGAATGCCTACCATAATAAAAATGATGGCGCTTTTGGCGGCATCGGACTGCACTGTTGAAAGCGCGTTGTATCCGCCTATCGTAAGCCCCGCTCCCAGCATGACCGAGCCTAGGCCTGTGCCGAGTTTGGTGCCAAAGCTGGATGCGCTTGTAGCCAGCCCTTCGATGTGTATCCCGCACCTATAGCCGCCGTAGTCAACCAAGTCGCAGACCATTGTCGGCGTGGCTACCCATAGCGGAACAACTATCACTGTTCCAGCGAAGGTGCAAACCATTTGCACTGCAACATTTGCAGGAAAGAAAAGCATTACGATTTTGAGCAATATTCCGACGCCAAGGGAGCAGATAAGTGTTCTTCTTTTCCCGAACAGAGAAAACAGCTTAGGGACAAAGGGCATGACAAGTATCATGGGTATTACCACAAGAATGCTGAATATCCCCATCAAGTTGGCGTCGCCAAGAATGTCTCGCATGTAGTAAATCCCTATGCCCGCCGTGCCATTCGTGATTGCCATGGTCATGTAAAGAACGACTATTATGTAGAAGTAGCGGCTTTTCAATAAAAACGCAAGCGCTTCTTTTATAGGCGTTTTGGCCTGGGGTTTCGCTTGGTCTCCATCGCTTGCCTTCTCCGGCTTCTCCTCAACAGAAAGCTTTTCTTTAGTCACGGCAAAGCAGACCAACAGCAAAAGCAGTGATGCGACGGAGACAATCGCTGCCAAGGAAGTCCACGCCTGCTGTGAGCTTTCCCCGCCCAGCGCTTCCAGAAGCGGCGCGAAAACGCCAACCATAAGCGCCGTCATAATTCCTTGCATAAGGGCGAGCACAACCGTAATTATGTTCCTGTCATCCGAGACGAGCGAAATTCGCGGAAGCATGGACGAATGCGCGAGAGCGACTATTGTATAGCATATAACAGACATGAAGATGTAGGTTATGAAAACATACGCTTTTTGCGACAGTTCAGGCAACCCCGCAGGCACGTTGAACAGCAGCATTATGCTAATGGCAAGGGGAAGCGAGCCAAAAAGCAGCCAAGGGCGGGCCTTTCCAAATCTCGTTTTTGTTTTTTCAATAATAATTCCCATGGCAATATCGCTCGCGCCGTCCATCAGCCTGGCAACCAGCATCATCGTCCCCACGAAGCTTGCTGAAATCATTACCGAGTCCGTGTAGTACAATACAAGAAACGCGTTCGTAAGGGCAAGCGTCATTTGATAGCCCACTCCGCCTAAACCATAAGTTATTTTTTCAGATACCGATGACTTCATAACCCGCCTCCTCTGGCAGAGCGCAATGCTTCGCGAGTAAAAAACCGCGCTTTTTGATCGCGCACTAAAATCTTGAAAAACCCCTGCGTTTAAGCTTTTGCAACATTTTGACACCCCCAACATTGTATAAGTTTCTTGTAGTACAAAATATCAAAATCCTTAGGTTTCTTTAAAAATCTCTTGGCGTGAGAAGATTCCCTCAAGCCTTGCCAGTCTAGGCTTAATCCCTCCGAAATCAACCAAGAGCAAAAAAAGCCCAGGCTTCGCGCTTGCGCGAAGGCTGGGCTTTTTTGCTATAAAAACGTCGGAGTTGCGCCAAGCTCTTCATCCTTGCCTTTCAACATCACCTTTGCGATAAAAGCGATTGCCATAGTCAGTGCGCCCACAAGCAAGAACGGTATGTAAGCCTCACCTAGAAAAGCTTGAAATGCCGCTCCGTACAGCATCTGCCCCACAGGGGCAGCGCACTGCGCGACAGCCTGAACGATAGCCATGACCTTTCCCAGGTTTTCGATAGGCGTCTTTGCCTGTATCCTCACTATCACAAAGATGGAAAGTATGGTGCCTGCCGCGACCATGACAATCATGCTCAGCATAAAGACGCTAAAAGACGGCCAAAACCCCAAGCCTAGCATTACAGGGGTTACACATATCGCCATGGGAACAAGCGTCAGAGCGATCCCTAATATCCAGCGCCACATGCCTGGTATGCTCATCTTCTTGGAGAACGCTCCAATCGAAAACGCTCCCAGTATTGACGCCACATTGATGATGCCCATTCCAACGCCATACATAGTTTCAGTGCTATGCATAGTCACTCGCAGGACTAGCGGGCACGCTACAATAAAACAAGGGGTTAGCGCCAGGTTCAAAAGAGCCGCGACAACCATCAGCCTGAGTATTGGCTTATCCTTCCAGACAAATGCAAATCCATCCTTCATCTCGCTTACAAGCGCAAAAACAATGCTTCCCTCATGTGGCCGCTTAAAATAGGGAATATTTATGAACCTTTCCATGACAGCGGCTAAAACAAACGCTATTGCGCTTACGGCAACAAGAGGGCGCAAGCCAACTGCGCTGTACAGAATCCCTCCCAGGATAGGCGCAACGATCCCGGATAGCGATTGCACTGCCTGGATGGTGCCGTTTGCTGATTCCAGCTTGCCGCTTTCAACCAGCAACGGGACGCATGCGATTCCGTTAGGCGTTTCAAGCGCTTGAACTATGCCCAGAAACACCATAACCGCTCCAGCTGCTAATACAGATTCATGCCCTGTCGCTAGAAACAGCAGGAAGGCAAGCGCTGCCGTTCCGCAGGCGGCGTCATAAAGCACCATCAGCACACGGCGGTTAAACCTGTCAGAAAGCGTTCCGCCAACCGGTCCCAACAGAAACGGGATGCTGGATAAGGCGAACATCGCTGCGAATACATCCGCTCGCCCTGTTATATCCAAGACGTAAAGCGACAGCGCAAACCGCAGCAAGGACGAGCCCAGGACAGTTACGATCTGCCCTGCAACCATCAGCCTGAAGTTCTTAGGCGCTGGCGTTGCCAATGAATCACTCTCTGCCATTTTCAACCCCCTGCAAACATGATCTCATACTGTCGATGGCTATCATAGGTATATGTTGCCAGGTGGTGCGCGGTTTTAGCGCAAGCAACCTGAACGTTACCAGCTTTCAAGCCCTGGGAGCCAGCGGCTCTGTGAGGCTTATGTGTGACGTTATAAATACGGAGCTTTTTTATTTTCGTTTGCTTTTAGATAGCAATATTACTGACGGCGCCGCAAGGGTTTCCCGCAAGCCGCAATCGCAGGTTAAACGTTTAACTTGCGCAGGGGCTTCCCAAAATCATTCCGAGGCTTGAAAAATACCGGAGTTGAAGCGTTTGCCAGGATTTTTTTTGCACTTAGCGGAATTTCGGGATGTGCAATAAGTGCGTCCGAAAGTCGCTCCTAGGGCTGGCAAGCAGCGTCGCAAAATCCAACCGCTTGCATAGCCAAAAGTAAAAACCAAATTACAGAATGCCAGAAGCGAAGAGATATAATAAATGCATGACAAAAAAGTCTTGGCAATGCGCTTTAAGATATCCCAAATTAATTTAGGGACGCGCCAAGGCTGAATTTGGGGATATGCTTAAATGGCGTCGCAGCTCGCAATCAGAAAGGAGGTTCAGCATAAACGCGAAGGCATTCGAGAGTGACGGGGGCTCAAACGCGGGTTCCGTAAAAGCCGCAACAAAAGTCATTGCATGCTCTATTGCCCGTCTTTGAACCAGGCGGTTCCGCTTCCAGCGATTCATAAATTCCTAATCATGCGCGGAAGCCAAGATCTAAGCAAAACACAAGAACCCAGCTCTAATCCAAAGGAGGACGCTTATGGAAATGCTTTTTATTATCTTCGTCTTTGCAGCTTGCATTCTCGGCTTTATTTGGACGAGATATTCTAAGAGCGCTTCATACAACCAGAAAGCCCATCCGGATCTGTATGCAAAGGAGCTCGACCTGACCGCAAACTACTGGACATTTGCAATTTCAGGCTCCATGGATCCAGTGTTAGCGGAACTTGACAACTTTATCAACTCGTCAAAAGGTTTATACAAATATTATTATGGAGCTAAAACCTCGCAATTTACAGAGATATGCTACGGGACAAAGATTCTCGCAATCTTTACGTCTAGATTCGCAATTGTCCAAGAAAACGGCAAGAACGTTTTTGTGTTTAGGTTTGGTGAATATCTCACGCAAAACGGAATTTTGCGAAATTCAGAACCCATGGAATACCTGTTAGGCGTCTTGAAAGACATCTTCCAAAAGGTCGATCCCAACGTGGTAATAACAAAGCAAAAGAACCTTTAACATATCCCAAAATATTATTGCTCACAAAAGTCCGCGCTCAAGCCTGGAATAATACAAGAGAGGATGCTTATGAACAAAAATGCTGAAATGATACAAATGGTTATGGTTATCGCACTCACAGTATTTGGCATTATCTGCTATAAAATTAAAAGATATTTTAAAAGCGCGTCATACAATCGGAAAGCCCATCCGGATCTGTATGCAAAAGAGCTCGACCTGACCACAAACTACTGGACATTTACGATTTCAGGCTCCATGGATCCAGTGTTCGCGGAACTCGACAGCTTTATCAACTCGCAAAAAGGAATTTTTAAATATTTTTATGGAGCTAAAACCCCGAAATTTACAGAGATATGCTGCGGGACAAAGATTATCTCCAATTTTAGCTCTAGATTCACAACTGTCGAAGAAAACGGCAAGAACGTCTTTATATTTATGATTTGCGAATATTTCACGCAAAACGGAATTTTGCAAAATTCAGATTCCATAGAATACCTGTTAAGCGTCTTAAAAGACATCTTCCAAAAAGTCGATCCCAACGTGGTAATAACAAAGCGCAAGAAGAAATGAAGAATATCGCAAAATTAATAAGTGCATATCCCAGAATAAAGCTATTATCGCCTGTCATCAGCAACCTCGATGGCAGGCTTTTTTCGTTTGCGCAAAAGTGCGGCAATATAGAGTCTTGCGCTATATCCAGCCCCTAATTTGCGCCATTTCTTTGGGATCATTTTTCTATTGCAAACACTTTCGCAATATGCTATGATTTAAAAGATTGTAAAAAAGTAGACATTTTTCCAATCCATTACAATGAACAAATTTCTTGATTTTTACAATTATCAGGGGGCATCTTTGTATGCCCCCTTTTTGCTTCGCCCTAAAACTTGCTGTAAAATCAAGGTTTTCTTTTGCCGCTTAAATCAGTTTACTACATATTGCTCACAAATTCAAGCAAAATTTCCGATTGGAGAAAGGTCTACCTTTTTTCCGCTTTTCAAAGTTTGATTGTTGATGTTTTTTGCCGAAAGAGTTGTATCGTTTTCTGATGCAAATCTTGCGCCTCTTTAAACATAAGTCTATAGATTTTCTAAACATTGACCATCAATGTTTTGCAAATCTCATGAGATTTATGATTTTTTCCTCAAACAACACTCAAAAGAAGGCTGTTCCAAAACGAGAATCAAGCCTCGCTGCACTTGAGAAAAACCCCTGAAACAAGCCATTCTCAAATTGTCGCCTCCAAAGACAAAAGCCCGGAATCCTGCGGTTCTTTGGGCTCAATGATCCGAAAATCAAACGCACCTACTTTTGATCTTTATCGGAGGTAAGCAAATGGTCTTCTCTTCAAGCGTTTTCTTGTTCCTGTTCCTGCCCGTGGTCTTGCTGGGCTATTACGTCCTGTTTCGCAAGAGCCGCCGCTGGCAGAACATATTCCTGACCGTGGCCAGCCTTGGCTTCTACGCATGGGGCGAGCCCGTTTTCGTCCTGGCCATGCTGGGCTCAATCATTGGCAACTGGCTCTTGGGGCTCCTGCTTGAAAAGAGCGGGGATAAGGCCCGTAAAGCCATCGTCGCAACTTCGGTTGCCCTGAACATCGGCATGCTCTTTGTTTTCAAGTACCTCTCGTTTTTTGTGAATGCAATCGCTGGTTCCGAGATCCTAAACATTGCCCTCCCCATCGGGATCTCCTTCTTCACGTTCCAAGCCATGTCCTACGTGCTGGACATCTGGAGGGGGCGCGGGCAGGCGCAGAAAAACCCGCTTGACGTCGCGTTGTACATATCCTTCTTCCCCCAGCTGATAGCTGGGCCAATTGTGCGCTACGAGACCGTGGCGGAGCAGATAAGGGGCAGAATGGAGACGCTCCAGGACTGCATGGACGGGGCCGAGCGCTTCATGCTGGGATTCGCCAAGAAAACCCTCATGGCCAACAACCTGGCCCCGCTGGCAGCGGCCGCTTTTGACAGCGGCACCCCGACAGTTGCCATGGCCTGGATTGGCGCAATCGCGTACACGCTCCAGATCTATTACGACTTCTCCGGCTACTCCGACATGGCGATAGGGCTGGGCAAAATGTTCGGGTTCCACTTCCTTGAAAACTTCAGCCACCCCTACGCGTCCAGATCCGTCTCGGAGTTTTGGAGGCGCTGGCACATGTCACTTGGGCAGTGGTTCAGGGACTACGTCTACTTCCCCCTTGGCGGATCCAGAGTTTCGAAAGGAAGGCTCCTCCTCAACCTTTTCATAGTCTGGTTCCTCACTGGCGCCTGGCACGGCGCAAACTGGACGTTCTTTGTCTGGGGGCTGGCCCACTTCGCCCTGATAGCCACCGAGAAGATGACCGGGTTCCACAAAAAAGCCGGATGGCTTGGAAGCGTCTACACCCTTCTCTTTATAATTTTCGCCTGGGTCTTGTTCCGCTCAAGCGACCTGCCTTCCGCCTTCTCCTACATTGCCGCCATGCTTGGCCTCTCCCAGTCAGGGCTCGCCTCAGCCGCCGATCTCTTCTGGCTGCAGAACAGCGCGTTCTTCCTCATTGCAGGCGCCTTGTTCGCCTTCCCCCTGGCAAAGAAACTGCCTCGCGGCATTTTCGCCGCAGGTCTTGCTGTCAGCTACATACTGGCCCTTTCATACATGTTCAAGGGCAGCTACAACCCGTTCATCTACTTTAACTTTTGAGCGATCTTAACTTCGCGTATGCCCATTCGGGCATTCGGGCATTCGGGCCATTTTATCTTTTTGAAAGGACTGAATCATGAGCACTCTTTTAGCATCTAGACCAAGGCCAATCTCTGTCTCTGTCATAATATCCTGCCTCTTCGCCCTTTCTCTTGTTCTTGGCGCTCCCGGATATGCAACCCTGGCCATAAGGGTCATAGAGACAGTGACCGGTCGAAACACCATTGAAGCCCCAGAGCTGGCAGAGGCCGCAGGGGACAACGCTGAGATTTTTGTCAAAACAGATGCCAGAAGCCAGGGAGAGGTGATGTTCGAGACAGCCAGTCTGGTCGATAAGATTTACCACCTCGAAAACGCCATTGCTGGCTACTTCACCGAATCCAGAGCCACGGGCTTCTTCATTACCCTAAACGGAGGCTTTCAGTCCGCTATCGGCAACAGGCTCGCATTGGACTCGGTTCTTGGAGAAGATGTCATAAAGCTCCCAAATGGCTACCTAGCAAGGCTCCAGAATCCAAAACCCGGCGTGTACGAGTCAAACTTGAAACAAATTGGGGAGCTTAACTCCTTCTTGATTGAGAAGCAAATCCCTCTTATATACACACACGCTCCCTACAAAGTTGAATACTCTGATATACCCCTGCCGAACAAGTACAAG
This sequence comes from Clostridiales bacterium, assembly GCA_031270945.1. GTDB lineage: Bacteria > Bacillota > Clostridia > Lachnospirales > WQUN01 > JAISWZ01. The sequence continues at coordinate 7,526 of JAISWZ010000225.1, forward strand.
ATAGCTATTGAAGACTTGAACAAGGGGCTGGTTCAGGCTGGGGTGAAAGTGGTTGACGTAAAATCTGAAATGGATAGGGATGGCCGAGATTTCTTCTCGTACTATTTCAAGACCGACCATCACTGGACTGGCGAGTCAGGCTTATGGTACGCCGGAATGATCACGGAAAAGCTTTCAGCGGACTATGGCTTTAAGTATGACAGGGCCTTGCTGGATCCGGCAAACTACACCTACGAAGTCCTCTCAGACTGGTTCCTTGGCTCCCAAGGCAAGCGAGTCGGCCCCCTCTTCACTGGAGTGGACGATTTCACTATCATCCACCCCAGCTTTGAGACAAGCCTTGCATCAGATACCCTTTATGACAGCGGAGAATGGGAGCATAAGTCTGGAACCCTTGAAGAAGCCTTGTACTGGAGCGAGCGGGTAAAGAAAAAAGATTACTTTTCCGGCACTCCTTACGCCATGTACGCTGGAGGGGACAACCCAATCCAGTTGATACGCAACAACAACGCCCCTAACAGCATGCGCGTCATGCTAATAAAGCACAGCTACGCGGATGTGGCCATACCATTTTTGTCGTTAGCCTTTAGCGACCTTTGCGTATTGGATCTGCGCCATACAGGCCGCCCTGACAACCTTTACGACTATATTGACGAGTATGGGCCAGATCTGGTTTTGTTTTTGTGGTAAGAGCATTTCTCGCGAGCGAAAACTCCGCAAATTATAAATCAAGGGCCAGCGATCGCAAACCTGCGATCACTGGCCCCTTTTCAAAAGCTTCAAAGCCTTATTATCCTTCCAGTCTCATCAGTATTGTATCCCCCGACACTTTCCAGATCCAGCTTGAAATCCTCTGACGCTATTATGTCAAGCATCGTCTTGTACGGCTTTTTCCCTTGATCCTCAAGCCTTATCACCAGATCGTAGCACTCCGTCTGCAGAGGCATGAACTCAATGCCTTTTATTGTCCTGCTTCCAGCTTCGCTTCCAATGCAAAAGTCCGCTTCTCCCCTGGCCACTTGGGTAGCCACGGCCAAGTGCGTTCCAAACTCGTTGCGGTATCCCTGCAGCTGCCCGCTATCAATGCCCATCTGCTTAAGCTTCTCATCCAGCAGCACCCTGGTTCCGCTTCCCCTTTCGCGATTCGCCAGCGCTATCCCTTTCTTTTTCAAATCCTCCCAGCTTGTTATCCCCTTTGGGTTTCCCAGCCTGACATAGAACCCGCTCACCCTCTTTCCTATTCTTATCATAAGCGGCGTCATGCCTGGCATCATTTTGCCGACGTATGGAACGTTGTAGACGCCGGTCTCAGCATCCCACAAATGCACTGACGCCGCGTCAGCCCTTCCTTGGTACAAGGCGTAAATCCCGTTGTATGATCCCAAGTGGTACCGGTATATGGGAAGAGCGGACATTCTCCTGTACATGTGGTTCACCAGGATGTCAAGGCTTAGATCCTGCCCGCAGATAACGAATTCCTGCCCTCTTTTGACATCCTCAAGCGCAGGCTCTTCATGCGCTTCCAAAGGCGCAGCCAGGCGCTTCGCTCCGCCAGATCCCAGCCCAGCCAGGTACGCGTCCACATCTTCCCTTAGCACCCTCACCTGCTTGCCAACCTTGGCGGCTTTTAGCTCTCCTCGCTTGATTATCTCATATACAGTGTTGCGGGCCACTTTCAAAATGTCCGCTACTTCCTGCGCGTTCAATAACTCATCCATATCGCTCCTCCAACGTCTTTGCTCCGGCAGCTTTTATCCAACAACTCATCCATATCGCTCCTCCAACGTCTTTGCTCCAACAGCTTTTATCCAATAAGTCATCCATATCGCTCCTCCAACGTCTTTGCCCCGACAGCTTTTATCCAATTATAGCAACGCTCCATGCAAAATGCTAGCAGCATAGAAGGCCCCAGGGCTCCTGGGGCCTTCTTGGTTTTGGGATTTTCGGCTCTAGAGCTCGTGATAGCCGTGACAAACAAATATAAACGTGACCAAACGATAACAAAGTTCACTATCGATTTCGTTTCTCCCAAATTCGGCTGCGTAATCTTAACTTTCAAATGTGTTTCCCAGCCCAAAAGTTCATGAGTTTTAGCGTATTGCTGAGACCCCGCGTTCCCTATATAATATAACTATCCCGAAAGGCAAACGCAACTAGCTACGTTTTGTATCGTTTGTCACTTCTGGGCTGTGCCAGCCATCACTTGCGGCTGGCCAAAATCGATGAGCCAAAAACGCTCATCGACACAGGCATATCCCAATCATAGGAGGCGTCTCATGAGAAAAGTGGCGTTTTACGGAAAAGGCGGCATAGGCAAATCCACAACCCAGCAGAACACAGCTGCCGCCATGGCCCATTATTACAACCAGAAAATCTTCATTCACGGGTGCGATCCCAAAGCGGATTCCACCAGGCTGATACTGGGCGGAAAGCCCCAAGAGACCCTCATGGATGTGCTTCGCCAAGAGGGCGCGGAGAAAGTCACAAACGAAAAAGTGATCAAGACAGGATTCATGGACATAAGATGCGTCGAATCCGGAGGGCCAGAGCCTGGAGTAGGCTGCGCGGGACGCGGGGTTATCACGGCTATAGATCTGATGGAGCAAAACGGCGCCTACACCGACGACTTGGATTTCGTCTTCTTTGACGTCTTGGGAGACGTTGTCTGCGGCGGCTTCGCGATGCCAATCAGAGACGGAAAGGCCCAGGAAGTTTACATCGTTGCCTCAGGAGAGATGATGGCCATATATGCCGCCAACAACATCTGTCGAGGGTTGCTGAAGTACGCGAAGCAAAGCGGAGTCAGGCTTGGCGGCATCGTCTGCAACAGCAGGAAAGTGGACAGGGAGAGAGAGTTCCTGGAAGAGTTCACCTCTGCGATAGGGACAAAAATGATTCATTTTGTTCCCAGGGACAATGTGGTTCAGAAAGCTGAGTTCAACAAAAAGACAGTGGTGGAGTTTGACGCTTCCGAAAACCAGGCCAAGGAATACGGGGAGCTTGCGAGAAAGATCATAGAAAACACCGACTTCACAATCCCCCAGCCTCTCAGCATGGATGAGCTGGAGAAAATGGTTGTCAAGTACGGAATATCGGATTAAAAGCATATCCCAAAATTAATTTTATGGCTTGCAAAAGTCACGCGTTAAGAGCATATCCCAAAATTATATCCGAGGCACCGAAAAAATCCGGCGTTGAAGCATTCGCCAGGATTTTTCCGGTGCCATTACGGAATTTTGGGATATGCACTAAGGCATCGCGATGACTTTTGCCGCGCCACTTGCGGAATTTTGGGATATGCACTAAAAGCATATCCGAAAAGCATTGCGCTTTATGCGCTAGGAGGCCTTTCATGAAAATGGTCAAAGCTGTCGTCCGCCCAGAGGCGGCAGATCTGGTAGCAGACAGCCTCTCGGATATCGGGTTTGCTTCCTGCACAAAGATCAACGCGTTCGGGCGAGGCAAGCAAAGAGGAATCACAGTTGGGCAGATCCACTACGACGAGCTTCCCAAGACGCTGCTTATGATGGCAGTTGAAGACGAAGACGTCGAAACAGTCATAGCCGTAATAGAAGAGAAGGCCTTCACTGGCAGCTTCGGAGACGGCAAAATCTTTGTTGCTCCTGTAGAAAGGGTCTTCACTGTGCGAACTGGCACAGAAGGACTGTAGGCCTTTGCTTGCTTAACAGGCCTTTGCTTGCTAGGCTCTGCTTGTTTAATAAGCCTATAGGAGGTGCTTTTAGTGAAAGAAATCATAGCGATCATTCGGCCAAGGAAAATGGCAGAAACAAAAGCCGTGCTCGAAAAGCTGGGGTATCCCAGCATGACAGCCATCCCCGTCTTGGGGCGCGGCAAGCAAAAAGGGATCGTTGAAGAAGTGGGCTTGGATCTGAAGCGCCGCACCCTCGAAAGCACCAAGAACGCAGTCATGAAGTACATCCCAAAACGCCAGATCCACTTTGTCGCAAGGGATGGCGACGTTGACGACATTGTTCAGGCTTTGATCAAAGCCAACCAAACCGGCCAGCATGGGGACGGAAAGATCTTTGTCTGCCCCATTGACGACATTGCAAGGATCAGAACCAAGGAAAGAGGGCAAGACGCGCTCTAGGATCATATCCCAAAATTCGGGATGCGCTCCTAGTTAAAAAATAAATAAATAAATAAATAAATAATTAATTAATTAATTAATTTAACTTAAAAATAAATCAACTCAATCCGGCAGTTTCCCGCGATCATCGCTTGTCAGCGCACCCGACCTAACCGGGAATTCAGGGGTTTGCGCTTGCGCAAACCCCTGGCAGCAAGCGAGGATTTGGAGAGCTCTTTTATATATAAAAGCCAAGCATAAAAACCAAAACACATTGTTTTGGCTCAATTAGGAGGAAAAACAATGCCTTACCACTTGTTCAAATGCAGCCAATGCATACCCGAGCGGGAAAAGCACGCTGTCATAAAGGGGCCTGGGGAGGATCTTTCCATGGCTCTTCCCCTGGGATACCTGAACACCATACCAGGGAGCATTTCAGAGCGCGGCTGCGCGTACTGCGGCGCCAAGCATGTTATCGGAACGCCGATGAAAGACGTGATCCACCTGAGCCACGGGCCGGTTGGATGCACTTATGACACTTGGCAAACCAAAAGATATATAAGCGACAACGACAACTTTCAGTTGAAGTACACATTCGCCTCAGACATGAAGGAGAAGCATATAGTCTTCGGGGCGGAGCGTCTTTTGAAGGACAACATAAAAGAGGCGTTTAAGGCATTTCCTGGGATCAAGAGAATGACCATTTACCAGACATGCGCGTCCGCTCTGATAGGCGATGACATAAACGCCATTGCCGCTGAGATAATGGAAGACATGCCAGAGGTGGACATATTCGTCTGCAACTCCCCAGGGTTCGGCGGCCCCAGCCAATCAGGCGGGCATCACAAGATAAACATAGCTTGGATCAATCAGAAGGTTGGAACCGTGGAGCCTGAGATCACTTCTGACTACGTTATAAACTACGTTGGCGAGTACAACATCCAGGGAGATCAGGAAGTCATGCAGGACTACTTCAAGCGCATGGGCATCCAGGTCCTGTCGACATTCACGGGAAACGGATCTTACGACGACTTGAGGGCAATGCACAGGGCTCACCTAAATGTTTTGGAATGCGCCAGGAGCGCTGAGTACATTTGCAACGAGCTAAGAGTGAGGTACGGAATACCCAGGCTAGACATTGACGGGTTCGGGTTTGAGCCTTTGTCTTCTTCATTGAGAAAGATTGGGTTATTCTTTGGCATCGAGGATCGGGCTCAGGCTATCATAGACGAGGAAACCGCCAAGTGGAAACCCGAGCTGGACTGGTACAAGGAGCGCTTGAAAGGCAAGAAAGTCTGCCTCTGGCCAGGAGGATCCAAGCTTTGGCACTGGGCTCACGCGATCCATGCCGAGATGGGGGTTGACGTGGTTTCTGTCTACACAAAGTTCGGACACCAGGGAGACATGGAAAAAGGCATATCCCGCTGCGAGGAAGGCGCTTTGGCAATAGATGACCCCAACGAGCTGGAAGGCCTTGAAGCCATGGAAACACTGAAGCCGGACTGCATTTTCACAGGCAAGCGCCCAGGCGAGGTGGCAAAGAAGATCAGGGTTCCGTACCTTAACGCCCACGCTTACCACAACGGCCCATGGAAAGGGTTTGAGGGCTGGGTCAGGTTTGCCAGGGACATTTACAACGCCATTTACTCTCCTGTCCATCAGCTGTCGCTTGTAGACATCAGGACTGACGAAGCTATAGGAGACGCTGGGTTTGCCACGAGAAAGTCCTTCTCTGACGCAAATCTGCCTGAAGAAGTCAAAAACTCAGAAACCCTTCGCGAATACACTGGCAAGTATTCAATAATACCGGATCTGCAGGCGAAAACGCATCCTGAATTCGCCAGGCGAGAGCCTGAGCCAGCAGCAGTTTAATTTGAAACGTCTAATCGAGGCAGCGCCTCGATTAGACGCCTGAAAGACAAGGAGGAACGCCATGGAAGACTCCAAAGAGCGAGTTTCCCAAATCGTTGACCACATCATGAAAAACTGCCTATGGCAGTTTCATTCAAGGGCTTGGGATAGGCTGCGCCAGAACGAGAACATATTGGGAATGACGGCAAAGATCTTGCTGGACGAGAAAGTTGAGATCAAGACCCCCGATGACAAGTGCTATTGGGTGGACGCTGTGTGTCTAGCTGACGCTTGCAGAAAGAAGTTCAGCTGGATCTCGTCCTCCAGCCGGGAAGAGCTTGCGGACGTGATGGCAAGCCTGAAAGAGCGGATGGACTTTCTCACTGTCACCGGCTCTTTGAATGAAGAGCTGACGGATAAGCATTATTGAGATCATATCCCAAAATTAAGACATATCCCAAAATTGAATTATGGCGCGCGAAGCTCGCATGCCCTTGGGCAAACGCTGCCCCGCGCCTTTTATGGAATTTTGGGCACCTAGGAGTTGATTTTGTGAGCTGTGAATTAGCGGAAAAAGGGCGTTCCGGCGTTATAAACCCCATCTTCACATGCCAGCCATGCGGAGCGCAGTACGCCAGCATCGGGATAAAGGACTGCATAGGGATTGTGCATGGAGGCCAGGGCTGCGTGATGTTTGTCAGGCTCTTGTTCTCCCAGCACTTCAAGGAAAGCTTTGAAATCGCGTCCTCGTCCGTTCATGAGGACGGCGCGGTATTTGGCGCGCTGAACAGGGTCGAGGCAGCTGTTGACGTCTTGCTGATGAGATACCCTGACGTTAAGGTCGTGCCTATCATATCCACATGCTGCACAGAGGTAATAGGGGATGACATAGACGGAGTTGTCCGGAAGCTGAACGCTGGACTTTTGAAAGAGAAGTTCGCAGGGCGGGAAGTTCACTTGATACCTGTCCACACTCCAAGCTTTGTAGGAAGCATGGTAACCGGCTATGACGTGGCCGTGAGAGATTTCGTCACCCACTTCGCAAAGAAGAGTGTTCCCAACGGAAAGGTTAACATATTCACGGGCTGGGCAAATCCTGGAGATGTTACGGCAATCAAGTGGATCTTGGGCGAGATGGGCATAGAGGCAACGGTTCTCTTTGAGATCGAAAGCTTTGACGCTCCGGTCATGCCTTCCGGCAACACTGTGGCCCACGGGGAAACAACCATCGAAGACCTGAGAGGCACCGCAAACGCTGTCGCAAGCATAGTGCTAAACAGGTATGAAGGCGCAAAGGCGGCTGCTTACCTTGAAGACGAGTTTGGGGTTCCGGCAATCATTTGCCCATCCCCAATCGGGATAAGAAACACCGACATTCTTGTGAAGAAGCTGAAAAAGCTGACAGGAAAGGCCATCCCGGACTCAGTGGCAATCAAGCGGGGCATAGCGCTGGACGCGCTGGCTGATCTGACTCACATGTTCTTTGCCGAAAAGAGAGTCGCGATCTACGGAAACCCAGACCTGGTGATAGGGCTTGCGGAGTTCTGCCTGGATCTGGAGATGAAGCCGGTTCTTTTGCTTCTTGGAGACGACAACGCGGGATACGCCAAGGATCCCAGGATCAAGTACCTGCTGGAGAACGCTGGCTATGACATCGAGATAGTAAGAAACGCCGACCTCTTCGTGCTGGAGGACAGGATAAAGAACAGCGGCTTGGCTCTTGATCTGATACTTGGGCATTCGAAGGGCAGGTTCACCTCCATCGATTACGGCATCCCAATGCTTAGGGTAGGCTTCCCCGTCTATGACAGAGCAGGAATGCACAGGCATCCTGTTGTTGGCTACGACGGCGCCATCTGGCTGGCGGAGCAGATGGCCAACACCCTCTTCACTGACATGGAGTACAAGAAAAACAAGGAATGGGTGCTAAATGTCTGGTAGGCTTGCCCGCAATCGCAAAGCGTTTCGCTCACGGTTTCAAGCCAAAGGAGAGATTATGAAAACGCTCTGCGTTATGCACGTCCCCTTTGAAACGCCAGGCTCAATCCTGTCTTGGGCTGAGGAGAACAATATAAAAACTGAACTGTGCTTGGCTGGAGTTGACTCCTTCCCTTGCCATGACAGCTACGACCTGCTTGCAATCCTTGGCGGCCCAATGAACATATACGAAGAAGATCTGTACCCCTGGCTCAAAGACGAGAAAGCCTTTATCCATGGCGCGATTGAGCAAGGCAAAACCATTTTGGGGTTTTGCCTTGGCGCCCAGCTTTTGTCAGACGCCTTAGGGGGCAAGGTAACAAGAAACGAGCATCCAGAGATCGGATGGCACAAAATCAAAACTTTTGGATATAGGCAAGCCAAGCATTTCTCAACTCTTCCTCCCGAATTTCAAGCCTTCTCATGGCACGGAGACACCTTCTCCGTGCCTCCAGGCGCTTTGGCGCTAGCGGAAAGCGCTGGCTGCAAAAACCAAGCCTTTTCTTGCGAAGACCGGATATTCGGCTTTCAGTTCCATTTGGAGAGCACAATCGAAACCATATCAGCTCTCATAGAAAACTGCAAAGACGAGCTTGTCCCAGGCCCATACGTCCAAACGGCGGAAGAGCTCCTTCGCCCGGATTTTGTCAAAGAGGCAAACGGCTTGATGGCTGGGCTGCTTGAGAGTTTAAAGAATGATTTTTGCCAAAGAGTCGGCAAGAGCTAAAAGGGGTGATCTTTTGCAAGCCAGATATACGCAAAGAGTTTGCGCGGACGAAAGCAAGATCAACGCGTTTCTCCGCGCAGCCAGAGTCGGAGTCATTTCCATTCACGGAGACGACTATCCCTATGCAGTCCCTGTGAATTTCGTCTGGGATGGCAGCTCCATCTACTTTCACGGGATGGGCTCCGGCAAGAAAAATGACCTGATCGAAAAGAACCCGAAAGTGAGCTTCACGGTCTTCCAAGAGAACGGCACAGTCTCTGATCCCGTTCCTTGCCACGCTGACACGTCCTACTTCAGCGTCATGATCTTTGGCTCATGCGAAAAAGTCCTTGACCACGCCGAAGGGGCCAAAGCCCTAAACCTGTTGCTGGATAAGCTTCTTCCAGGCTTCTACAAGCCAGACAGGGTTTCAAGCTCCATGGTTGCAGGGCACAAGTCCAGCATGGACCACAAGCCTGTGGCGGTTTTCAAGATAAGCGTCTCAGAGCTGACAGCAAAGGAAAACGCGGCGCTTCCCAATAGCTGACGAATCTCAACCCGCCTTTAGCCAGGCGGGCTTGCTAAAAAACGGCTCATTGATTTTATTTTTTGGAGTTGATTTTTCATGAATGGCACTTTGTTGGCAGGCATACAAGCCCCTGATCTAGAGGGAATAACCAGCCAAACCTTATACAGCAACGGCCAGCTTAAGACCTGCCGCCTTAACGCGTTCAACGCTGTTGACACCCCCTACGGGAGGATGGTGCCAAGCTTCAGCCCTCCTGGAATCAGGAACAAGGATCTAAAGTCCCTGTCTTTCTATGAGTCCGGAAGCGTCCGCTCCATAAGCCTGGATGCGCAGGTGGATGTCATGACTCCCATGGGCTCGATACCGGCTGAGCTGGTCACATTTTACGAGGACGGCTTGATCGAAGGAATCTTTCCCCTGAACGGGCAGATCGGGTTCGGCTGGTCTGAAGAAGAGGAGAAAGACCTCGCTCCGGCCTTTGACTTCTCCCTCCCCTGCGGGGAATTCACAGCAAAGCCCATAGCGCTCCGCTTCTACCCTAGCGGCGCTCTAAAGAGCCTGGTTCTATGGCCTGGAGAGATAATACCTGTCACAACGCCCATTGGAAAAGTTGAAACAAGGATAGGATTCAGGCTCTACGAAGACGGAAGCTTGGAGTCAGTGGAGCCAGCTTATCCTACGAAAGTCAACTCTCCGGTCGGCCTTGTGAAAGCTTATGACATCTCAGCCGTTGGCGTTGAGGCAGACTTCAACTCCCTTCGCTTTGGCCCGGATGGAGCCCTGCAGCAGCTGGCCACCTCTGGCGACGCCATTATCAGGAGAAACGACGGAAAGCGCTTTCACTTGAGATCCCAGTCCCGTCCAGGCCTGCTTGAGGATTCTTTGGAAAAGCTGCCAATAATCCTTAAGTTCTTGCCTGGCGAATGCCGCATAGACAACGGGCTGGATAGCCAAGCGTTCAAGATTTCCGACTGCGAGTTTCTTTTTCTCCCAGACTTCGACTCTGATGAAATAGGCTGCAGAGGCAAGTGCGGAGGATGCTCAATGTGTTAGGCTTTAGTGCATATCCCAAAATTATATCCGAGGCACCGGAAAAATCCGGCGTTGAAGCATTCGCCAGGATTTTGGCGATTTGCCCATGAACATTGGGCAAACGCTATCCGGTGCCATTTCGGAATTT
>JAISWZ010000452.1 GCA_031270945.1 Clostridiales bacterium
GAGATCACAGTGCTGGACATCCATGACATTTCAACAGTAGCTGACTGCTTTATAATAGCAGCAGGAAGCAATGCCAGCCAGATCAAGGCCATGGCCGATGAGGTGGAGCTTAGGCTCTCCAAGCTGGGGCTTCCCCTTCACCATGCCGAGGGCATGAAGAGCATGAACTGGGTTCTCCTGGATTTCGGGACTTTGGTGGTTCACATCTTCGACAAGGAGAATAGGCGCTTCTACAACTTGGAGCGTGTTTGGGGAGACGCGAAGGTCATAGAGCCCAGCGTCCTGGAGGCAGTCGCCAATTGAGCAAGCGAAGGGCCGCCTGGCTTGCCCTGGCGGCCCTTTTCTCATATCTGTCCATTAAGAGCGGAGAGGGTTTTCTCTCCGCTCTTGACGAGGCAAGAAGACCAAAACTTTATATCTCGCTAACTCCAACTCCTGTTCCAACTCCGATCCCTCTATCTCTCCTGGAAGTCTTTAGCCAAGGCGAGCTCAAAGGCACCTATAGCACCTACCAAGAAGCCCTTGATCAGGCAAAAAGTCTGCCGGATAGCGGAGTCTGGAAGGATGGCTGGGTCTGGGACAATAGGCTGCCTTACGCCAGCGTCACCAACGATAACATCCTGTTCTTTGGTGACCTTTCCGAAGCGTCTCTCCAAGGCGGGCAGATCTATCTCAGGCGCCAGTCCCGCCTGCTCTGGGATGACTCTCCCCTTCCTGAAGAAGCGAAACTCCAAGCTCCTGTAGTTCTTCAGTACCCGGAGCTGGCCAGGGGATGCGAGGTCTCAAGCCTTTCCATGCTCCTAAAAAGCCAAGGAATTGATATAGGCAAAATGGAACTTGCCGAAAAAATCTCCAAGGACGCAACTATCTATAGATCCAGAAAAGGCGTAGTCACCTTTGGCGACCCAAACCTAGGCTTCGTAGGATCCATGGACAACCCCAGGCTTGACGGCTACGGGGTCTACGATAAGCCCATCTTCGACTTGCTGAAGAAGTACATGCCGGACCGAGGGATAAATTTGACGAGCTGTGAGTTCGAATCCCTGAAAAAGCTCCTAGCCCAGGGTTCTCCTGTCTGGATCATCACCAATTCCACCTTCGCGCCTCTCAAAGAGGAAGAGTTCGTCTTCTGGAACATTCCGTCAGGAAGATTAAAGGCCACTTACAAGGAGCATTCCGTGCTCCTGACAGGCTATGACAAGCACACCGCCTATTTCAACGATCCCCTCCAAGGGCCCAGCCAGGCAGATCTCGAACGTTTCAGGGAAGCGTGGGAGCAGATGGGATCGCAAGCGGTAAGCGTCGCGCCAGAATAATATGGAGAAAACATGAAATTTGCCTTGATGCACCAGCATGTCCAGGTCGCCATTCTAGATCTGGACGATGCCAGAATCACAAACATCGATTCAATCCAAGCCCCCGACCACTTTCCGCTGGGAGTCATGTCAATGAAAGGCCGTCCCGATGTCCGCGAGCTTGACAGCTGGCTGAATGACCGCTCGATTCCAGATACTCGTGACGGCCTCAATCGCTTGTCCCAAAAACCCAATATTTTAGACTCCTACGCCCTTAGCCTCTCAGATCACTATTGGCTCAGGCCAGAAGGCCTACCCCTTTCCTGGGATGCCATCAACTTCTTTCATAACGACTTCTCAACAGAGCTGGGCGACCTGCTCTTTGGCCGCATGTCTGCGGACATTCACCAGATGTCCCCGGATGCCACAACAGATGGCTGGCTGAAGAAGAGATGGCTAAAAGGCAAGCAAGTAAAAGCTCTAGGCTTCCAGACCGAGCTCCAATTGTCCCCTAACTCCCGTTACCTGCTAAAAGCCGGATCCGGCATCCAGCAGGAACCGTTCAACGAGGTGATAGCCAGCGCCATCATGGAACGGCTGAAAATGCCTCATGTCCATTATTCCCTGGCCTTCCTTGACAGTCAGCCCTATAGCGTTTGCGAAAATTTCCTGACAGACCGGACCGAGCTTGTCACCGCCTGGATGGTCCTGAACTCCCGCCCAATGCAGCCAGAAGACACCACTTTCTCGCATCTCCTAAAAACTTGCCAAGACCTTGGCATGCCAGACATGCGGGTTGACATAGAGAAAATGCTAACCCTGGACTACATCATCGCAAATGGGGATAGGCACTACAATAACTTCGGCTTTGTCAGAAACGCCAAAACCCTGAAGTGGCTTGGCTTTGCCCCCATCTTTGACAGCGGCACCTCCCTCTGGCACAACAAAGAAACAATAGGCCAGGATAGCGACTCCAAGGCGTTTGAACTCTCCCAGAGAGAGCAGCTAGATCTCGTCTCAGATCTCTCCTGGCAACCAACTGACCTCGAAAATCTAGAAACGCAAATCAAAGAGATCTTCAGGTCTCCCTACATACAAGAGGCCAGAAGCGATGCGATAGCCAAGGCCGTATTAAAAAGGGCCAAATATGCGCGAAAAAAGAATTTTTTGTAAATTTCACCGACTAAAGAGCGACCCTAAGGGCAATACTGTTTGAGAGCTTTGTTTTTAGAGCATGCCACAGCCCCAAGCGTAGGTTGCGCCTTTAGAGCATATCCCAAAATTCCGAAATGGCATCGGAAAAATCCTGGCGAATGCTTCAATGCCGGATTTTTCCGGTGCCTCGGATATAATTTTGGGATATGCTTTTTATTTTGGACATCTTTTTATTAAAGCTCGAGACAATAATTCAGTCATAAAATTTATGTTTTTCGTGCGCGTGTCTTTTCCGGATTTTCGCTACAGCTCTTGAGTGTTCACATGAACATTTCTTTCCCTAACCAACCATCTGGCACCGCTTCCCAGGCCTTTTACGATAAAGTTGACAATGGCGGCGCATAATAGGGAAACGACAAATGCCAGCGAAATCTTTGCTGCCATTAGCGGAGCGAAGCCCCTGAATCGATTCTGCTGTTCAGGCCTGATGTTAATCGCCTTGATAACCAGGCTATGCAAGACGTAAGCGGTTGGGGTCAAGGCGGCTATGCGGTTTATCATGCGGCTTTTTATTTTCAAACGGCTAAAGTACCTGAAAGCCAACACTGCCGCAAGAATGACAAAGAAGTTGCTGTAAGGGGCGAATATGCCAATGTAAGACGAGAATGGATATGACACCTTGAAGCCTCTAAGCGGAGAAAGATAGATATATGGACTTTTGTCTGAGCAATACAGGAAATTTATA
>JAISWZ010000456.1 GCA_031270945.1 Clostridiales bacterium
TGCCTGATAGTATTCCCGTTGACGTTGCCAGCAATATGAGCCAACCCCTTGTCCCAAACAACCGTCTGCACGTATTTCCACCCATGCTTCTCTATTTCGGGGTGAACAGCAGCCCAGCCGATCTCCGTGTTCCAGAACCAGAGAACTGTGGAGGGACGCGCGAACCTGTCCCACGCTTCGAGATGGGGGCGATACCATTCGGGCAAGTCGCAAACCCCTGTGGTGTCACCTTCAAAACCTCGCACTCCATATGCGCCATCAGATATGATCGCTTGGGGAGATGGCCATTTGTCGTAAACATCGAGGACATCGCCAGCATAAAAGTGAAAATCGTCTTTTACAGCAGGTTAGAGTATGGAAAAGCACGTCGTGTGAATTGGAAAATAAATAATTACTATAATTACCATAATTCCCATAATAATCATTAAAAATTTATGCTCTTTTATAATTGGTTAATATGGGTTTTGAGATATTTATTACCAATTCAATCGGATTGCCTGTTGAAATCCTAATGTCAAATATAGGTATTAATGTGTATCCATGACACTAATGGCTCTCTGAAATACTATGGATCATTTTTAACTTAACTGATTTGATGTTGTGAAAATTGTACACAAATTTCAGTGATTGGCCTCGCGTTTTGCATCCGTCGAATTTCGTCAAAACTAAATTGTCTTGCATCCTGAGTTTAAATGTGATAACATGAAAGCACATTTAAGCAAACAATCGGAGGAGACAGAAAATGCCGCCAACAGAAGATTTCAGCTCGGAAAGCCCTTATATATTTCTCGGGCAGGAGTTTGCAGCAAGCCTTTCCTTGCTGGTTGATTACTGCCACATGATAGGCGAGCCTACCCTTCTGCACGATGATAGGCACGGCGTGATGCACAAATATGTGTACGTGTTTAAGGAAAAAGCACTTGCGGGGATCCAATGCAAATCATGTGGCGGTGTCATAAAACCGAGCGATGATGCGATTTTCTCAAACATATACGCCTTGGATGCGAATTGTGCTCCGGTGGAGTACAGAGTATACAGGGTAAACTATTTTTGCTCGACATGCGATGCGTCGCACTTCTCGCATCCTGAACATCTTGATGCAACGCATGAGACTTCGCAGAAATCTCGGATAAAGGAGCTCTTGCCGTTCGCGGCGGCGGATTCAATTGCAAAGCTGGCAGAGCTGGCTTTGCTGAGCTATCCCGCCGCGCCTCCAGACGCAGAGCCCAGCATGCAGCGGCTCCTTGAAGAAGAGTCTGCCATTCAGGCCATTCAGGTTGCGGAGCCTGCTGTGGGCTCTCCAGCTCCCGGGAACGCTCAATCCAGCGAGTCAGTTGTTCCTGTCATCGTCAAGTGCACTGAGCCTCGACCGTCTTACGCGGAAACCAAAAACAGCCGGATAACGTGCTTTGTTGATAGAAGCATCAAGGTCACGGTGCCGCACGATCTACTTTTGGAATTGCTCAAGGATAGGAAGGTATCTCTTGCCGACCGCGATAAAGGTGTTGTTGAGTACAGGTTCACCGACAAGGAACCCCCTGGGCTTGAAGACCAAAAGTGCCCGTTCTGCGGTTCAGCCAGCGCCAGGATCGCCTACAGCGACAGCAAGTACTGCAGCCCGCGCGTGAACATGAGCGTTGAAGCCCGTGATCGATATGATGCACCTGTGAGGTTTCTTTTCATAGCCTCAACATTCATTTGCAATTCATGCGAACGGTATTTTCACGAGCAGATCAAATTCATCCCGCATGAATTAGAGAAATACACAAAGTTCAAGGTGGAGGGGAAACTGTCGTTTGAGAGGCCAAGCGTTCCCACGGCTGAAGAGCTTGTTCCCGCAACTGACGCCACGCCGGCAACCGCCAAGGAGGAACTCGACGAAAGCAGGCGCAACAAGGAAAGCTCGGTATTGAACAGCAGGAACCTAGGCAGGCGGAAAGCTGTTTTTGACAAGATATCATTAAATGTCCTCGTCGCCCTGTTTGACAAGTACGGAGCCGCCAAGAGATCCAGCGCTGACAAAGCGGTGGAGTACAACTTCGGCAACCCCAGCGCAAGCTGGGTTCCCCCCCTGTGCCCCCAATGCGGATGCGGATGCGCCGAATGGGGCACGCTTAGCTCCACCGGCAAGCCCTACATTGAAAAAGAAATTCACGGATCCCTGGCCTCCGGGGATGCGGCGGTCTTCAAATTTGGCGCCCCCATTTACCACTGCGCTTGCGGCCAGTTTTTCTCTGAGGGTCTCGGGCCTTTGGCGCCCGACAAAGTATTCATGCGATATTTCAGGATTGATCGCGCGCTGGGCATCGATCCTGAGAAGGAGCTATCGAGGGAAGCCATTGTCAGCCTTCTCTCGGAGAAAGACAGGGTGGTTGTGTTCGACCCTGAGAAAATCAAGGCTGACTGGCTTGAGTCCGTGAATTGGAAACCGCGTATCGTTGGCGTCAGCAAAGAAACAATGCGCCCGTTTTTCATTGAAAAACTCAACGATATCACTAAATCCGAACAATTTAAGAGCAAAAATTCCGGGATCGAGCTCTTTAACAAAATGATTTCCACTATTATTGAAGCAGCTGAAGATTGGCGAGACCAGTCATACGTTGCCTACAGTTACGCCCAATTGCTTGTGGTGCACATTCTAGCCGCGCTAAGGGGGCACTTCACCCTTGAAGACGTCGTGATCTTCTGCGAGCGCAACATGCGCGATCTGGAAATTCTCATTGGATTAAAGGAATTGCCAAGCTTGACGTCGTTTTTGAACATGTACAAGGCGCTCAACATTGAAGATGTGTATGAGGCCGTCTACAACCTCCTTACGGGAATCACAAGGATCTGCTTGGTGAAGTGCGGCTACGTGCCTCCCGATGCGATACCTTACTCAATGGACGGGAAGGAAAGCAATGGCTCAAGCGCTGGCGGAGCAAAAAAAGTGGACACGCTGAATTGCGTTTCTTCTGAGACTGGCGAATTTGTGATGCAAATACTCGTCGATTACAAGGCCTTGGAGCCCGAGGGAATAAAGGAGCTTTTGAAGAAGCCGCTATACGGGCATCCCGTGGTGACAAGCGACGCGCAAAGCTGCAAGCCTGAAGTCGCCAAATGCATCATCGCGAAAGGCGCGGACTATATCCTGGCAATCAAAGGCAATGTGAAAGAGTTCCCCGCGCTGGCAGACGCCTGCATGAGCGCCTGGAAGAGCGCCAAGCTTGAGCTGGATGCGGATCCTGACATCTTCCTGAGCGCCCCTACATATGAGGCGACCCCAAACCTGCAGGCCTTGCGGGACAACAATTCCCTGGATGTCAAGCATCCTAGCGTTCCGGTTGCCTGCGTTGATCTGGACGGCGGGAGGTCAAGCTATGCCCGCACTGTGGACAACAGTCGTGGAGTGCATGAAATCCGCGAGTATTTCGGCTGGAGGGACTTTGGAAACATTGACGGGTTTGACGCGTCTGTTTGGGAAGACACCAAAATAGTCATCATGACGATAGGAACAACTGTGTCAAACAACATAAAAGTGCCGCCATCGGTTGAATACAGGTTTTTCTTGTGCTCGCTGCCGGATTTCGCTAAATCGTATGACATAACAAGGCGACATTGGCGAGTGGAAATTGCGCATTACGCGTTGGATTGCTACATGGATGACGACAAGAGCAAGATGACTGGCCAAGCGGCTTTCGCAATCCAGCTTGTCAAAAAGATCTCCTTGATTGTGATGGAGTACGCAAGAGCCTTGAATCTTTGCGGCAAAAACTTTAGCGGCGCAAACATGTTCACCTGGGCCTCCGAAACTCCGCTCATCCAAATGGTGTCAGAGTTTTTCTCTGTGTTTGACATAGATTCCTACAAATCTTTGCCTGATCCAGGCAAGCATGTCAATGAAGAAATCGCTGAGGCGTTCAAATTAATGCTCTCGAATGGCCTGGTGTATGATGTTGCTCCCGTGGTCGTGTACGATTTCAAAGAAGCTGTGAATGTTCAGATGAATAAGATGCAAGATGGGCTGAAAGCCAAGCAGGATGCACTGGAATCCAAGCAGGAGCCTTGCAGCCCAGAGGCGTCCCGGAGCAGGGTTACGGCGTAATTTTCTTAAAAACTTTCACAAGGTCTCTGGCGCGAATCTTTTTTGGATTGTGCATGTTACATCGGCGCTTTAGAGCTGTTGGGTCTGTTTTAAGACCGCGCGGCACTGTTTAATCAGTCGAAACATGTGCGAAAAAGCCATAAAATGGTTTAATCACGAGCTTTGGACGTCACGATTGGTCATAAAGTGGCATTGATAAAGAGGTCTCTAATTAAGCCGCAAAAAAACAGGTAAGCCACCCATAAATTCCCATAAACACCGATAAAGCATTTTGGATATTAATGCCTTTAGTCCCAGTATCTCCTTGCTCTGCGATTGGGGCGAGGAGTTTTCTTTTTAGGGAAATTTGGTAAATTCCTCCTTACCAAAATAACTAAGGCATATATTTCCATTTTATCGGATCCCTTAAATCCGGGCTTTTCTAAAATTCGCTATACCTTTAAAAACGGCAGAAAAATTCGTCAGAGTATGCGAATTACTGTGAAAGTGTCAATCCATATTCTAACCTGCTTTTACAGTAAGATTGGCGTTTATCAAGCGTTTTAGCCCCTTTCCATGCATTCGTTAGCACTGTGCAAATGTTTAATATTCATCGCTGCCCGTCTTTATAGCCACGAATTGCCTCGCTAACGATTGATATTTATCAATGCTATCGTTCGTCAGTATAGCACAAGCAGCTCCCAATATCAACTTGGCTGATTGCCAGCCGTCCTCGGCTTATTCCCTGCGGCCTCCCTTGGGGAGGCTGCGGACTTTGGAATAAAAAACGGAGCGAAAGGGCATTCCCTTCGCTCCGCTGAAAGCCTATTCAATGACCCTTCAAGCCTTGTCTAATGATCCCTCAGGTACTCAAACGCCCTTACGGCAATCACTATCGCTTGCTCTGTGGTAAGCGCTCCATCGGGATCAAACCTGCCTTCGCCGATTCCGCTGATGATGCCAGCAACCACTGGCCAACCCAGCTCTTTGTCTACCCAATGGCCAGCAGTGTCCACAAATGTGTGAGTGAAGCCGATGGTGCTCCTGTTGAGGGCTATGGCTACCCGGTTGGTGATAATGGCGGATTGGGCTCTGGTAAGGGTTCCGTCAGGATCGAAGCGGCCATCCCCTACTCCGCTTAGGATGCCAAGCGCGTTAGCGGCCAGGATCGCTTTGTCCGAGGTATCCGTGAAGCTGTTGGAGACAGACTTGCCTTGTTGAGCAACATAGTCATCGATAGGAATGCCTGAGACCTTCTCAACGATATTCACAAACATCTGGGCGGCATTGCCTCTGGATACGGGCTTTGTATATCCCTTCAAGAGGGTGGGAGGGACTACTCCGTAGAGGGCGCCATTCGCTACCGCCTCTGCGGCCCAGCTGGACGGGGAATCTATCTCTGGAAGCCCTGGGGTTGGTGCGGCTTGCGGGACAGGGGTGGCTATCGGGGCTGGGGCGGCTGTCGGCGCTGACGCTTGGCCGTATGGCGGAAGGCCTTTGAAGCAATATGACATGTCCTCAACGTCAACTGAGAGGTGCATGCTGCCATGAGTCGTCTCCCATTCCTTGTCTCCCTTTTCGTAGAGGTAGTACAGAACTGTTCCGCCTCTTCGGTAGACTGTACCTTCGACGTCAACGTCATACCATCTCCAGGCGCCGTCTACATAGGCGCGGTTCCATGCATGAGCCGTGGATGTGCCATCGCGGTTAAGGTACATTCCTACCCATATCTCCGCTTTGATTCCAAGGCGCGTGAGCATTGCGGCAAAAGAGGCGGCAAAGTCGTCGCAGACGCCCCAGCCTATCCAGTACAAGTTGCTTAGCCTATTCATCTGATGATTTAAGGACGTAGGCATGTCGTCCTTGGAGAATTCTATCATTGGCGATGAGGGCAGGCGATCCTGGGGGCCGTTAAAGTGGTCTCCATGGGTGAATTGGAAGATGTGAAAGTCATAGACGGCTTTGACCTTTTCCCGCTCAGTCATCCCTTGCTTGAGTATCTTTGAAAGCACCTCATCAATCACAGCGGTTATTTGCCTTCTTT
>JAISWZ010000463.1 GCA_031270945.1 Clostridiales bacterium
TTCGTCTCCAGAAAGCGCGGGAGCATAATAAATGTCTCGTCTATCTGGGGGCAATCTGGCGCTTCCTGCGAGGCCGTATACGCAGCGACAAAAGGCGGGCTTGACTCATTCACGAAGTCTCTGGCAAAGGAGCTTGGCCCGTGCGGGATCCGCGTCAACGCCATGGCTTGCGGCGCAATCGACACGTCCATGAACAGCAGGCTCTCCGCTGGCGAGAAAGAAAGCTTCATCTCAGAAATTCCGCTGGGGCGGTTTGGAATGCCAAGCGATGTGGCAGCGCTTGCCCTGTTTTTGGCGTCGGATAAGGCGTCTTACATCACAGGGCAGGTGATCCAGATCGACGGCGGGTATTGATTTTGCGGGTTTGGGGTTTCGGGTTTTTGGTTTTTTTGTTTTTTTGTTTTTTTGTTTTTTGTTTTTTGTTTTTTTGTTTTTTTGTCTTTTTGTTTTTTTTTTTTACAAAAAAACAGCATCATAAAGCCCATGCCGCTAGGCATGGGCTTAAGGCATATCCCTCTATTAGTTCAAGCTTGCCTAGTGAAGCGCAGCTCTCAAGCAATCACGCCTGAGCGAAAAGCATAGTTCTTTTCGCGAGCCCGAGATTTGGGACATGCCGCTATCTCTTGAGCTTTTTTTCGTCTTTCATGGATCTTGTGAGCTGCTTCAAAGTGCTCATGATCGTCTCCACTTCTGCAAGCTCCAGCGTTCCAACCTCCAGGATCCCGTAGCTGATGGCATAGTCCCATACGTTGTTTTCCTCAGCGTTTAGAACATCCAGCCTGCTTACAATGGTGCCCATGATGGTGTCTACGATGGAGTATGAGCATTTGGGGAAGATCAGGAGGAACTCGTCCGCTTCCATCCTGGAGAAAATGTCGGTCTGGCGGATCGCGCTCTTTATCACTTGGGTGACAGTCTCGATGTGCCTGTCGCCAGCGCTGCTGCCTAGGGCCTCATTTACTGCAGCCATTCCGTCTATGTCTACATGGCAAACGGAAAACGGGACTGCAGTGCCGCTTTTGAATTCAGTGATCTGTTTTTCAAGCCTTGGGATGGCGCAAGTGGATTCAGTATCCAATCCCTCGATGTTTTGCAGCTTTCCGTGGCAGACTCCAGCAAACAGCTGAAGCGGCGCGTCTCCAGTTTGGCAGCGGTAGTGTGTAATCCAATGCCAGTCGCCGTTGACGCAGGAGTTGTACTCGTATGCTTTTCCAGATTTCTCGCCAGCACTGAGCATGAGCGTGTTACCGTTGTTTATGGATTCCACGCTCCTGCCAACAACGTCGCCGCCTAGCGTTTCAAGGGCGGTTTTGTTGGCGTAGGCAACCTTTTTGCTGGTTTCGTCCACAATGCAGATGAAGGCAGGAAAATCGCCTAGCAGAGCATTGGCAAGCTCGATTGCGTCAGTCATGCGATCGCCTCACAATCTTTTTCTTTTGCGCCGGGTCGGCCGGCATGCGGCACGCTTTGTGAGCCCAAGAAGGGCTTGGGCTTATCCCGAAATTATCTTGACGCGCTTTGCCTGCGGCTTGGCAGTCCCAAAAAAGGCGGTTTTGCCTTAATTGGTCTATGCTTAAATCGCCAAATCAGGGTTTGCGTTTAAATCCAATGTGGATATTTTACCCTGCTGCAGTTGAAAATATCCGCATGAGGCTATCATGGCAGCGTTATCCGTGCAATAAAGGGGCCTGGGCATGTAGAGCTTGATGTTTCGCTTTTCGCAAGCCTTTTTCATCAAGGCGCGAAGAGCCGTGTTGGACGCGACGCCTCCAGCCAAGGCCAGCTTGTCCGCCCCCAGCTTGACGCATGCCCCCACGGCCTTTTCCGTGAGAACTTCAGTGACGGCCTTCTGGAACGACGCCGCCACATCCGCGACCACCAATGGAACGCTTGTCATTCTGCACCTGTTGATGTAGTTCAATGTCGCAGACTTGAGCCCGCTGAAGCTGAAATCCCAAGGAGCGCCTGACACTTCCGCCTTTGGCAGAGGGACAGCGTCAGGGTTTCCAGCAGGCGCCAAGGCGTCAATCGCCGGCCCTCCTGGATAGGGCAATCCCAGGGCTCTGGCAGTCTTGTCATAGGCCTCTCCGGCTGCGTCATCCCTGGTTCTGCCCAGCACCTCGTACTCCGTCATGGACTTTGCCATCAAAAGATGGGTATGCCCGCCAGACGCCACCAAGCATAGGAACGGGGGCTTCAAAGTTGGGTCCTCGATGTAGTTGGCCGCTATGTGCCCCTCTATGTGGTTCACTCCGATCATCGGCTTTTTGAGGCCGAAGCTCAAGGCCTTGGCATAAGACAAACCCACAATCAAAGCCCCGGCAAGGCCGGGGCCGCAAGTCGCTGCTATTGCGCCGACATCTTCCTTCTCGATGCCGGCTTGCCTGAAAGCTTCGCCAACGACGAAGCTTATGCTTTCTATGTGCTTCCTGGACGCTATCTCAGGAACCACGCCACCGTACACCCGGTGCGTGTCTATCTGGGATGATATGATGTTAGAGAGAACCTTCGTGCCCTCTAGCACAACAGAAGCGGCGGTTTCGTCGCAAGATGTCTCTATGCCTAGCACAAGCTCAAAATTCATTACAAGACGCCTTTCATTATGATGTCGCGCACGTTCTGCCCGCTCGCCACTTTCGGGGCCCAGAAGGGAAGATCCAGGTAGTTCTTTTTGCCCCATCCCTCATATACCGCAGTGATGAATATTCCCAGGCAGACTATTGGAAGCAGGAGCATTGTTGCCGTGTAGCCGATATAAGGGATTCTTCTGATGGCTTCAATCAGCGTCACGCCTACAAGCAGGCATGCGGTTAAGCCCGTGCCTTTGTGAAGGCTGTTCAGGAGAAGAAGCCCGACCACAAGGCCGAGCCCGATCTCGCCTAGAACCGAAATGACCCACAAGAGCAAAAACAGCGTGGCCGCCAAGGGAATCCCGAAAATTGATACTAGAAAGACTATCATAAGCGCCAGGAACGCGAAGTATCCAAACAAGCCGTTGGCTATCACCTTTAGCGGAGAGTACAGGACAAATCCGCCAGATTGGCAGAAGAAGGCAGGCTTTACCGTCAAAAGGGCCTCGCAAATCGCAACCTTCACAACCACTGAGCAAATGTACATGACCCAAAAGGGGAACCTGTTCAAAAATGCCAGCACGCTTGATATGGGGCTTTCCATTTCGAGGAAATCCCTGAAAGCCGTGAAGAACTCCTCGCTCCCGCCATTGAGAAGCTGCATGACCTGCGTGGTGGCGGTGTCTGTCACGCCATTTACCGCTGACAAGTTGACGATCACGTTAATGATTGCCAAAACGGCCGCAAGCAATATGAGGAGCCCTTTTTTCTTCATATTTTACGCCTCTACCTTGCCTCTTTCTTTCTTGCGCAGGAAGATCTGCGCAGCGGCCAAAGCCGTGAAAACTCCAAGCATTATGAACCTTAGGTTTGTCAAAACAGCGTTCGCCTGCCCAAACACTTCTTGGAAGCTTGCGACCGCCGCCGCTGAAGCCAATGACACGCTCTCGTTCACCTGCGATATCGCAAACACGGCATCGCTTAGCTGCGGATACTGGGACATCCACAGTATGATAGCATCTTTCTGCATGGCCAGCAAGAACCCCAAACCCATGAGTACCAAGAAAGCGGACCAGATGTCTCCAAGCATTCCTTCAGCGGCTGGCGTGTGCGGAGGCAAAAGCCTGACCTTCGCCATTACGGCTGTGGTAAACCCAGGCGGCGCTTCCACTATTTCCATCTCCGCAAAATCACTCATGATTTTGTCATACGCAAGGAAATCCTCCTTGCACTGCGGGCAAGACGCGATATGTTCGCTCAGCTCTTGCGCTTCGCTCTCACTCAGCGCGTTGTCCATGTACTTCATCATGAGAAGATCCGCGCGCTCACACTCCATAGCTAGCTCTCCCCTCTCTTTTAAGCTTTAACAATGATTCCTTGAGAATCTTCCGACCCCGGAAGATGCGGTTTTTAACCTTGGACAAAGGCTCGTTTGTGATATCCGAAATTTCTTGGTAGCTAAGCCCCTGCTCGTGAAAGAGCATGATCGGTATCCTGTACATGTCCGGCAATCCGGATACGACTGACTGCAGCTGCTCCCTGCGCTCTTTGAGTATGAACGCATCCTCAGGGGACTCCGTAGTTCCAAGCTCGTGCTCGACCTCTTCGATTGGAATAAGGGATTGCCTTTTCTTGCGCATGTAGTCAATCACATGGTTTGAGGTAATCTTTATCGTCCAGGTGCTGAAACGGCCTTCAGGATAATATTTGTCCAGGTTTTTATAGATCTTGAGGAAAACGTCCTGGGCCAGGTCGTTCGCCTCTTCCTTGTCATTCACCATCCGCAGTATGACTGAGTAAACCAGGTTCTTGTACCTGGATACAATCTCGGCGAAATCGTTTTGGTTTCCCTGCAGACAGCTCTTGATCAGGTCATAGTCAGACGCTGAGGAAGACATGGCACCAAACTCCTTATCAGCTTGGAACACATCCCAAATAGTGCATATCCCAAAATTCCGAAATGGCACCGGAAAAATCCTGGCGAATGCTTCAACGCCGGATTTTTCCGGTGCCTCGGATATAATTTTGGGATATGCTCTTTTAGTCCGGGGCTTCAAAAGTCCGGGCATTAAAGCGTCCGCCTGGACTTTTGCGGCGCATTAACGGAATTTGGGGATATGCACTTAAGAGCGCTAGCCCTTTGATCACTATATACGCAGGCGAAATATAAAAGTTTGAGGTGCCGATGGTTAGATGGCGCAAAATCCAAAAATTTAATCAGA
>JAISWZ010000562.1 GCA_031270945.1 Clostridiales bacterium
GCACTCTTCTCAGATTCGCAATGATACGACATTTATTTCCGTAAATGCGTAATAATCTCCAAGTTTTCTTAAAATACTTCGAATGTCCTATTGACTTGATTAAGGTTCTATGTTATCATTGAGTAAAAGATTTTTGAAATGCATTTACATATTTATGTACTCTAGAATTGCGACACTGCCTCATATCGCAGATTAAGTGCATATCCCAAAATTCCGTAATGGCACCGGAAAAATCCTGGCGAATGCTTTAACGCCGGATTTTTCCGATGCCTCGGACTGGGCAAGCGCCTAATAAGTATACCAGATGCATGAGGGTAGTTTGTAATTCTGATTTTCTCCAGAACCTGTTTGCGACTGCAAGCAATTTAAATTCTTGCCAACTAATTACTTTTCGTTTAGGAGGTATCATGATTGGTGTTTCACAGATGACGCGTGTTCTAGCTTGCAATGACATAAGGAAATTCAAGAAGCGCCCCTTGGTGAATCCAGTTTCCTTTGAGCTTAGCCAAGGGGAGGGCTTAGCGGTTTGCGGCTACAATGGGTCTGGCAAGACAACGCTCTTGGACATTATAGCTGGCTTGATAGAGCCTGACGAAGGCCGTGTTAATATCAAAGGCAGCATTGGCTACGTCATGCAGCGTCCAGGCTTTCAAGAATCACTATCCGTAAAGGACAACTTGCATCTGGAGGCGGCTTTGTGCGGATTGCATGGCCAAGCGGCAATAGATAGAATCAGCCTTGTTGCTGACAAGTGCGGTCTTGTAGATTTTTTTAATACCAGATATTCCAAGTGCAGTGCTGGCATGCAGGCAAAACTGTCTATTGCCGCATCGTTAATGCCTTCTCCTAACCTGTTGCTGTTAGATGAAGCGTTCAACGCGCTTGATGACATGTCACGCTTTAGGATGAAAGAACTTTTCATAGAGATGAAGCGGGAAGGTACCGCCCTCATTTTCGTATCACATAACAAGGAGGATTTCATTGGCCTATGCGATAGGATGATGACTCTCCCAAGTTGCGAGATGGTGCCTACATGAGAATGATTGCGCTTTTTAAGTCAGAAGTGCATTTGCTCTTAAATAAATTTCTATTAATTTTCTTGATATTCGTGTCGATAATACTATCGCTATTTGCTGTATTTCCCTCTTCTTTGCTAAATGGAGGAAATATAGGAAGCATCTCAATCGCGCTTGTATATGACAAAGAGAACGAAGAGTTTTCTCGATACCTTACAGCGATAGTCATTGACTCGGAAATTATTGATCATCTGTATGTTGCGAATGCTGATGAAGCCGACGAGATGCTCAAAACCGGGCAGGTTCAGGCTATAGCAATCTTTCCGCCAGATATCGTTGAGCAGATGATAAATCATGGCAAAGCCCAGGTTACTCTGAAGTCTAATGACGCAATTACAGGCACTTGCTTATACAGCGTCCTGGATTCCACCATACAGACGCTGAACCAAGCGCAGGATGCAATGCTATCATTCATTGAATTGGCCAAATCTAACGTCCCTGACGCTGAATCCTTATATGAAGCAGAATTTGCTTTTCAAAAAGCCATACTCACAGAAGTGCTTTTGCGCTCTGACAATTTTGATGTCATCCGTAGCGCAGACGCTGTGAAAACTCAAGAGATAGCGCTTGTGCTGTTTATGATCGCCTCTATAATATCGGTCTTCGTAGCAACCATGACGTCTAGCCAATTTTCATCCGGTGCTTTGCGAAGGTTGAGGCTCCATAAAATAGGCATCTGGCAAACCTATGTCATAAAGCTTATGGTTTCGCTGTTCTTCGCTGAAGCCTTAGCCCTTCTTTGCTGCGCGGCATTCCTTTACATAGGCTGGGAGGTGTCATATCCCCGATTTCTGGCAGGAGCGGCTTTGATGATTGTGTCTGTTCAATCGATATGCCTCTTCTTCACAACAGCAACAGGTAGTACATCGGGTTCATCCAAGACAGCTTTAGGTTGCCTGGCCATATTGCTGTTTCTATTGTTTGGAGGGGGAGGATTTTATCCTATAACGCTTATGAAGTACAGCATTCAATGGATAAACCCAGCCTTTCTGGCTCATCTGCTTTCAGAATGGACATTGGGGGCAACATTTTCTGGCGGGGCTAGATCTATGTGGTTCGCTCTGCTTCCTGCTGTTTGCGTTTTGCTTACGCTTTGGAAATGGAGGCGACCAGAATGAAAGATATGGCCCTCATTTTCTTGAAATCCCTTGCAAGCCGCATTCCCGCTCTTGCTTTGATTGTGGCTCTGATGCTCGTCCTTGGCCAAATTTCAGCTATTGCTCTTGATGAAACCGAGCCTGCATTGAGAATCGCTATTTGCCAAGAAAGTGACAGCGATCTCGCTGAAAAGTTCGTGCAAACGCTTTACGGCGTCCCAAACATGGATATCGTACGCCTTGAGAATTTTGAAGACAAAGATGACTTGTTTAGAAAAGAATACGTTCAAGGAATCGTGCTTGTTCCACAATCTTTCGAAGAAAACCTTAAAAATGGAAAATCAAGCGTATCCTATTACACCGCTCCCGGTATCACTGATGTTTCAGCAGTAAGTGAGCTGATAGCAGGCGCAATCCTTGATTTTCGCATCGAGATGCAATACGAAGATAAACTGAGTGATCTAGGCATAAATGCTTCTGAAATGGACATCGGACAAGAAGAAACCGATCCCATACTCTCTTTTGTGTATGATGGCCCTCTCCTATCTGAAACGCTTGAAGTCATCCCCCCGGCCTTTGGCGTTCCTTCGCTGTTTATGCTTATGGCATTTCTGCAAGCCGCCTCAAGCGTGTTTGGATCAGATATGAACAGGGTGAAGTTAAGAGGCCGAAAAGCTCTAATTTCCTCTGCATTGATCGGCATCATCGTTCAATACGCCTATTGGGCTGCAGCTATTTTCTTGTATGTGTTAGGACTTCAGGTTGTATTCGGCATTGCTGTAGAGATGCCAGTCTTGCTGTCATTGCTTGGCTTGGCTTTTTACGCAAATAGCCTTGGAGGATTTGTTGCATTCATTGGCTTAAGGCGTTATTCAACTGTATTGTTTATTCCTTGGCTCTTGCTTAACATGACGTTTGGCGGAGGGCTTTGGAATGCAATAGCAATTGGCAATGCAACAGCTATTTTACCAGTCTCTGCAGTGATTAGGCAGAGCTGGAGCGGGGCCTCTGCGCTGTGGCTGCTCGGTATAGCTATACTCCTAATTATCCTCTTCGATATTCCTCAGCGGCTGATCCATTACTTGAGGTGTCTGCGCCACAGGCAGACAACGTATAATATTTGAAAGAGGAGGCAAAAAAATTGTTTTGCGAAAAGTGCGGGACAGAATTGAAGGATGGCGCGAAATTCTGCGCAAAGTGCGGAGCTGTTCAAAACGGGGGGCCGAATGCTTCAACCCCGCTTCCGATAGGTGAGCAAACAAATGCACCAAAAAACGTTGTAAGGCCTTACAGCCAAAAAGCGCCTTGGAAAAAGGCTATAATCCCAATCATCATAGCTTGCCTTGCAATTGCTTTGATAATATTTGGGATAACCAGATGCTCGAGCGATTCTTCAGGCTCATCAAGCGGCTTCTCTCTTATCCCGAAAAAGGCCAGCAACCCCTTGGCTGTAACCTATGACTCACTCAAGAATATTTTAAAAATGCATAGCTTTGAGTATAAGGCATCTATGAGCACCATGTATAATGTATCTGTAGAGGCCGAAGGGTATGTTTCATACGGAAATTCACTAGATGAATTAATCGTTCTAGCCAATCTGAAGAGTACTGCTTTTATAGGTTCTGCAAGGCAAGTGCTTGGAATATATGGCGGATACGCATTTACTTATGATGAATCGCGAAACACAACGGAAGTGAATGCCTTGGAAGACGCTTATGAAGACGTTACTGATGATTACGACGAATATACTGAAGATTTCGATATAAACGATATATTCAAAAACAAATCCCTTAATCTGAG
Source organism: Clostridiales bacterium (assembly GCA_031270945.1). Lineage (GTDB taxonomy): Bacteria > Bacillota > Clostridia > Lachnospirales > WQUN01 > JAISWZ01. Next base: position 3,974 of record JAISWZ010000562.1, read on the forward strand.
TGAATATGGTTCAAGTATTAAGAGATCTCTTATAAAAGCTGCGAATGACCAGTTAAGCGAAAACGATATAGACATAGAAATTGAAATGTATCATATCGATGCAATGCTTAAGATTTTTGATAATTTCTTCTACAAAGCAATGAACGATGAAGAAGTGCAATCAAATGTTTTAAAGAACATCAAATCATCAAAGAAAGACAATCTTACCACTTATGATTACGACGTAGATCTGCAGGACTTCATAAAAGAGTTTTATACCTATGTGTTAGATGAAATTGAAAAAGACAAAAAGCTCATGGAATTGCAAGAACAACTGGAAGACATTTCAGATGATGAAGTCATTAATTATGAAGCTATTCTTAAAATGGCACGCGATTCTTTATTATCAGAATTAGCTTCAAGCGAACTAAATATTATTAAGTTGAGTGTGACGGTAGATAAATCAAAGAATTTGCGCGAACTTGAAATCGATAGCAATATGGAAGACCTGTTCAATATCGAAATAAAGCTAGATTCAATAAATTCAGTAAAGCCAAACACAGAGTATCTTCAAGACATGATAGACCAATAAGAGAATATCCCCATAATTTTGGGATATTCTCTAAATTAAATTTCTGATTGCCCTAGACAAGAGCGAGAGGCGGTGTCTTTTCGCTCTTAAGGGTCGATCAGATTGAAATTCAAAACGCTAATCAGGAGAAATCGAGAGGTATATATGCATCAAACTCTTAAAAACGTTATAATAGCATCTGAGTTAGTGATTGCTCTTGCTTTAATAGTCGTATTTATAGTAATATTTTTAGGTACTTTCAACTCAAGATCAGCAAATTCTAATGATAAATCCGATACAGAAACATCTGATGACTTAGACTATGAGCTGAAGTCAATACTGACTCAAACGCCTAAGCCCGACTCCTCCGCCACGCCTTTAAGGCTAGCGCCTACAGCCAATCCTACTCCCTCTTTAACTCCAATGCCTACAGCGACGCCTTCACCATCCATGGATCCTGTAATAGCATCTGAAGTTCAGAGGATTGAAAAGATTAAAGAGTCAAATTCTTCTAAAATCAACGTTGGCAGCAGCATCGTCAAAGAATTTTATTATCGCTCTTATTCTTACGAATACAATAATCAAATCATCCGCTTTGAAGAGTCTTCAGGAAATGACGCAAATACCTTTAAACGAGTTTATGACCTAGAAAACTCGCAACTTGTTGCTGCTACGTATGAGTCTGATCAAAAAGATTATCTGTATTTTAAAAACAATAAATTAATATATTGGAAATCCATTGATTCATTTGGAATTGTTAGAGAAGTTTTTAGCGGTGACAATGATCTTCAATTTTCTAGCAATGAACTTTATGCAGTAGATCGTGTTGACGCCTTTTTTGAATACATCTCAAATACTGAAGACAAAAACAGCGAAATGGATGCTGTTAATTCTCAGTACAAAAACTATATATATGGTTATGTTAACGCTTTGAATTCTCGCAATTTCGATTACTTGTCGCCTTACTTATTGGCTGATACCCAAATATACAATGAACAAAAAAGATATATAACCGATTACATGGTAAACAAGAAACCAAACCTAACTGAGGAACTGCTTAGCTATGCAATCCTGAGTGTTGTATTCTTGAGCGACGAAAAGTGCGAACTTACAGCATCAGAAACATACAAGATAATTAATCCCGATAGCACATCAACTGTTGTTCAATCATCAACTTACACATTAGTCCTTAATAGTTCAGGAAAATGGCTATTTAGTGAGCTTAGAATAAATTAATATTTGTTGCTTAAACATAATTATTTTCACTAAAGCATATCCCAAAAATTACTTTAGTAAAAGCCTTATTAATCTTAAAGTCATATTTTTCAAGCTAGACAATAAAATAAATTTTGGAATGTGCTTTAAAGAAAATATAAACCAAGAGGTGCAATTATGATATGCCCTAACTGCGGAGTTGAATTGGCTAGCAATATCAAGTTTTGCCACAACTGCGGTCAACAAATCGTGCAACAAGATCTAAGCTCAATCTCCTTTAACCAAAGACCTGATTCTGATACCTATGATTCCTCTCCAGAGTCTAGCTCTGTCGGTAAAAAAATACTTTCAATAGTCTTAGGTGTATTGCTTTTCTCATTTTTAACCGGATGTCTTGCATCATCCATACTAAAACCTACAAATGTTACCAGCGTTATAAAAGATGCAAATCTGTCTTGGATTTCAGAAAAGCTTGAAGTCACGGACAATATCATTACCGAGGTAAACTGGCTTGGGGATAGCCGCTATCCCTATACAAGACCATCTCAAGAGTTTCTCGAAACTTTTGGACAGCTTGATGATTACGATTTTTCATCTTTTCTAAAAAACGAAAATGTCAAGGCTGAGATAGTTAAGGTCGTTGACGGATATAAAGAAGCCCTGATAAATAACAACTGGCAATACAGCATGAAGGCAAAAGGCGTAATAAGCTTCTTGAAAGCCATATCCCCTGAAATACGTGACGAGTTCAAGTACAAGATTACAAGCGATGATTACGACGCTTTAGAAATCTATTTGGAAGAATTTCAAAATATCAACGATTTGAATCTGAACAAAATACTAAAGGATTATAAATATCCAGTAATCACTTTATCATCAATATTTCCTTTGATTATTTTCAGCTTGTTAATCCTTATGATTATATTCAACATGTTGATATTGCATATAAAAAGCAGTCATAATTTTTTCTTTAACATAGGAGTTCCAATTGTTGGTCTGGGACTTGTTTTCCTCATTTTTGGACTTGTTGCTGGACCTTTAAGCTTTGTGTTTGATAGCAACCTTGAATCGACTCTGAAGTATGTCCTCGCTTGGTATCCTAAAACAGCCTTGATTTGGGGATCAATTACCTTAATTATTGGCGTTGCAATATTGTTTATAAACAAAAAAATTAACCGCAACTTCTTTGGAAACGTGTACATTGCTGAATGGTTTAAAGGTTTTAAAGCAGGTCTTGTGATCTTGCTTACCAATATTATCATTGTTTCAATTTGCGGGATTCTTTTCTTAACAACATTTACCCTTTAAATTTCCACTATGCTCACGATCTTTCAGGTTGTACAGGGTTATTAGACTTGTCGAATAATGTTGCATTTAACGTCGAAGCTCGCCGCAAAATCGCATCCAGAATGCCCGAAAAGGTTGCTTGCGCACATTCAGCGCTTCTTAGATCGTCGCGAGATGGCGTATTACTCCCTAATACGTCACTCTAAACGAGCATTAAATGTCTAAAGAGTCGGTAGTATTCGACAAGACAGGTAACCTTGTACAGCTCCCGATCTTTCAAACGCGTAATGTATTTATCGTTACCCGTCTTTTAAGCCAGGTAGACCTGCTTCAATAACATAGTGAGTATGCCTATTAAAAAACAAATAGGATGGTGATTATTTTATGGCATTATTCGATAAATTAGGAAGAAAGATAACCACGACAACCCAAAGCATGGTCAGAGGCACAAAGGACTTCACAGACATAGCCCGCCTTAACTCGCTCATAACGGACGAGGAGCAACAGATCGGAGGCTTGCTAATGCAAATCGGCAAGCTTTACTACGAGGCTGGAGAGTATGACTCCAATACATTGATAGGCCAGATGTGCATTTCTCTGGTAGCCTTGCACGAAAGGATTGCGAAGTACCAAGCTGAAATCCGTGAAATCAAGGGTTCAAAGAAATGCCCATCCTGCGGAGGAGATGTATCTATCGCTGCGACATTTTGCGGCAACTGCGGCGCAAAGTTGCTAGTGGCGCCAGTCGCGGCGGCTGAGCCCGTATCAAAGCCAAAGAAGTTCTGCACTACCTGCGGCGAGGAACTCATGGATGATGCAACGTTCTGCATCTCCTGCGGGCAAAAAGTAGAATAGGAGGATAAAGCGCATGGCGTTTTGCCAGAATTGCGGAGCAAAATTAATAGCAAACGCTAGATTTTGCGATACTTGCGGAACTCCTGTAGATATCGCATCTGAAGCAGCAGATAGCTCGTCGTTTGCTAATCCCAAGATTTCATCGCATCCAGCGATTGATTTAAAAAAAGTATTGATCCCTGTGATATTTGGAATTGCGTTTATAGCAGTGCTAATAGTCGCCTTTACCTTTTACAAGCCGTCCAAGTATGATGCTTACAATAAGAGCATTTTAATTTATGAAGGCTCTGATGATAACATCATCGTCGAGCCTTACGGAAAGAGCAATATAGAAATAGAGGGTACACTGATAGACTCAAAGTTAAGCTTAGATGGAACTAAAGCAATCGTTGTAGTTAGCAATACCACCAAGAGCAAATATGACAAGAATTTCGAAGGTTACTCCCTTTACTACGTGTCGGACAAAATCTCTCTTATATCAGATGCTGTGCTAAACGCTCAGTTAAGCTTGTCCGGGGATGGCGTAGCCTTTTCAAAGGAATTCGACAGCTCACTGTTAGTTTCCGATCTTTGCTTATGGAATAAAGGAAAACAGGTTACCGTCACTGATTCCCTTAATTTAGGATACAATTACCTTATCTCTCCGGATGGAAAGAATGTCATATACACGGTTGGCAAGACCGATGATTTCTCTACTGAGTATTATGACGGCAAATCCGTGGTCAAATTAGGCAAGGATATGGTGCCCGCAGGCTTAGCAAACAAAGCAAAGTATATCTATTATTCAAAAAACTCAGCATTATATGTTATGAAGAACGCAGATGGCAACACTAAGCAAAAGCTTGGTGAAGATGTATATTTCAACTTTTTCTTCAACAAGGATATGTCTGAGATTATCTTTGTTTCTGATGAAAAGACTTATATAAGCGTAAAAGGCAACGCCAAGAAAAGCCTTTCATCAAGTATTCTCGAAAGCTTTATATTGCCGAATTCTTCGTCAAACAATAACAGAAACGTCATAGCGGCAGATACCTTTGCCAATACCCTATGGCTCAATACCAACTCCGATATCGTCCGCGTAAACAGCAAATTTGATACAACAAGCGTAGCAAAAAAAGTTGAGAACAATGTATATCTAGCCAGCAACGGCAAAACATTAATCTATATGAAAAACGACAGCATTTACAAAATTAACGCTTTAAAGGAAAATGATGACGCAGTTAAATTGGTTAATAAAATAACATCATATGTTGCGGCCAATAACGGAAATACCGTCTATTACATTAACGACGACGCGGAAGTTTATAGCCAGAAGGGCACCGGCAAAGCGGTTAAAATCGGTGATGATTGTGAAATAGTAAGCTTTGGCCGCTTTGGAGTCTTTAAGGATAAAACGCTCTACTACGTGAGTGACGGAGAACTTTGCTCTTCAAAAGGAAAGAGCGGAAAAATCGTAACTGGCATAAACGATGAAATTTTGGGCGTAGTTTCAACCCCAAATCGATTCTTTGTCTTGATAAAGGATGGCAAAACAATAAGTTCCCTGCATAGCTATGATGGAGCAAAATGGAATGTAATGGATACCGATCATCTCACTGCGATTTATAATTAGAGCATATCCCAAAATTAAATCCGAGTCACCGGAAAAATCCGGGTGTTTGCTCGCAGAAGCCCGAGCAAACTAGTTGAAGCATTCGCCAGGATTTTTCCGGTGCCATTTCGGAATTTTGGGATATGCACACAGTATAACAGCCTTTAATTAGCCATTTTCAAGACTTTTAACGCACTAGAGAATTTGGTTTGCCTAAATCATGAGTTCTTGTAGGCCTTATTCTATCTCAAGGATAAGGCCTTATTTATTCTGATATGCTCTCAAATGATTCTGCCGTAACAACCACTGGACAAATAAACGTAAATGGCTTAAACACAAGATTTGTCCGCCGAATCCGCCTTTAATCAAAACCTTGATTTTGGGCCTTGATGGAGTTCTTACGGCAGAATCCTCAAATGCATATCATCAACCGAGTGATGCAGAAATGTGCTCGCCTGGCTTCAAGGTCGGGCATGAAAAAAGTCAATATTTGAGCCTCGTTATCATGACATGAACAACGAGCGCTAATAGTGAAGAACATATCCCGACTAAAATAACCATGCCAACCAACAGGGAGGTTATACCATGTTTTGTGAAACCTGTGGCAAAGAGCTTCCGTCTCGGCAGTCATCTTTTTGCCCCTATTGCGGAAGCAAAGTCACAAATCAGCCTAATCCTATATCTCTATCCCCAATTCAGTCTCAGCCTTTGACAACTCAGCCAAACAAAAAATCCGCCTCATCTAAAAGACCTTTAGTCCCGATACTCATAGTCATATTCGCTTTGCTAGGCGCTTCAGCAACTGTACTCGTCCTCAAATTCTCCCCATTTAAATCAGCATCGCGCAACGCTGAAAAGATACTGCCAAAGCAAGCCAGCGCTATTGATATGCACCAGTATTTCAAAGGCTACTCAAGCTCTTTGGAAAGCTCCAGCGCAGCGAATAATGCCTTTTGGAGCAACGTAGAGTATTCTATCGATGAAATAAACTATACAGATGACACATCTGGCATCGCTTACATAACACTGACTACTCCAAAAGTTTCAAGCATTCTTAACGAAATGTTTGAGTACTGCGCTTCTAATGAAAACCTCGGAAAAAGCCAGCAAGAGCTATCTGCAGAATTACAGACTATGATGGTCGAAAGGCTGTCTAAAAATACTCAAACAGCCTCAAAGGAAATTGAGATGGAAATCGTAAAGGTTGATGAAACATGGCAACTTATCCCTAATTCTGAATGGAAGAAATCCGTGTTAGGAGAAGCCGACAATGTTTTTTCTGATTATTTGTCCCAGTATCTTGACGGAGTAATCAATCAGGTAGCGGGGAGGGCTTCTCAATGAAGAAATTCAGACATGTCGTTGCGTTTATATTAGTTCTTTGTTTATCTTTTTCTGGATCATTTTTTAGATATCAAGTATATGGGGACGAACCACCTATTTGGAAATTTTCAGTACCAGTAAAGAGCAATTTCTTCCACGAAAAAGTCATCAGCTTTTATGAATCAACTAACAAGGTGTATTTAGACGTAAACGATATGATAGAAATATTGATTTATGAAGGTATTGTTTCGTATGATGACATTTCTAATATATTCCAATATCCAATTCATGATTATTCAAATGATATATCTACTTTAGACATATCTACTACTATGTATTCTCATGTTGTTCCCACTCTCGACATGTTTGGAGTTAAATGTTTTTTGGAAAATGATGAAGTTAGAATAGTTAGGCCTCTAACATCTTTCTGGAAAACAATTGAATCATCAAATGCTCTACAAGAAGATTTGTCTCTTACTACTTTCAACCAATCAAATGAACAGAGAGATGCCAATCTAAGAGTCGGCTTGGATGCCGTCGCTGATATTTTTACCCCAGTTGGCGCCGCTGACATGTGGAACCCCTTCGGCGTGAGTTCTGAGCTTGACGAGGACATCAATAAAACAGTAATGATTCATTCCCTCTATGAAGATATAGATGCTTATGAGTCAGTGCAAAACGAGGTATCTACTTCAAATCATGAAATAGACCATATATTCGATGATATGGATATCATGGATGACCTTAAAGATACAAGCAAATTGAGCTATGATTCTTTTTATAATCAATTGGTCGCTAATAGGCTTATCTCTGAGGATAGCTCATGCAAAACCATACTCGGCAAAGTATCCGGAATAGAGAAATCCTCCGACTATACCATCTTTACGGATACTAAGTTAGATTCAAGTTTCATTAACGCTTTAAACGCCAAATTCGAATTCACGGTAACTGCCCATAACAGGCTAAGAGCCGAGACTGATAAAATTCTTGCCTTGAAAGAGGCTTTTTCAGAGGAAACCCTCTCAATGGTATCAGTGAAACCGGATACCCAATTTTTAGATTCGGCTCGCCGTCTTGCATCAACCTTAACCTCAAAGGAAAATGCTTTGCTTGATGCAACAACTAAATCGATATGGAGCTTAGGGTCAGAAGAGCTTGTACAGGATATCGCCGCCAGGGGGTTGTCTTACGCATTTTCAAACGCAGCTGGTTCAATGATATCCAACTTGAAAATTGAGGACGAGCTAAAAAATCTCTTGAATCCTGGCGAACTTAACGAAACCAATACCAACATATACCTCTACCAAGCCTTGAGACAAGCAAGTTTAGAAGAAGCAATTGTTTTAGAGCTCTTAAAGAAAGCTGAAGAAGAAAATTATCATAATCTAGAAAACATAAGTCAGATACGCTCCAGTTACATTGTATATTTTCAAACAAGACTTTTTGCGAACAATATGATAGCTTCAGTAATTGAGAGTAATCCAGAAAGATACTCAAGCCAGAACGAAGCGGCCTTGTCAAGCTTAAATAACCAGAGTGAGTTAATATCAGAAAATTTATACAATCTTTATTCATCACAGCCTTTAAGCATCCCTACGTCAAACGAGTTGATGGCAGAAGCTCAAAAATTCGATGAATCAGTCATCTCTCTGTATAATAATAGCAATGAAAAAGTTTTTTCGGCATATGCTGATTTGCTCTACGATATCCTTTTTAACCCTGAAGAGCATTACGGAGGTTATGAAGGCGAATACAATGTTAGTCAAAATAATTTTGCAATTCAAGATATAGATCAAGATGGTTTAGTTGAATTACTTATTCAACTAAGGGATACTTATACTGGCGTTCAACAATTATGGGTATGGTCATATGATATGAGTAGCGAGTCAGTTATAGAACGTTCTGGATTCGAAGCACCTGAAGTAGACTTTTTCAATTCTGGATTAGCAAAAGTTTATTATACACATTATTTTCCTGGAGCAACTGCTATTTTGGGTTATACCCTATATAAGCACGATATAACTTCAGGAAAACATGTTAACTTAATGGATGCATACGCTATAGAACCTGATGAATTAAATGATTACGACCCAGCTGATGATATTGATCATGATGGTGTAATATACAAGATAGATCACTTTCAAGGCGAAACAGAGTCCTTAACAGAAGATGAATACAATGAGTTTGTACAATCATTGATTCCTGAAAGTTCTAAATTGGATACCACACTTTATCCATTAACCTACGATAATGTTTCAAATTTAAGAAATTTATATAATCATTAAAGCTGAAACATATAACATTTTAAAATCAAGGGCCTGAAATCAACGATTTCAGGCCCTTGATTGTTTAATTAATCACAAAAATTTAATTGCCACAGTAAGCTTATGTATTTTGCCTAATATGTTTAAGCATCCGACTCTACGCTTATGTTAGACTTCTTAATGTTTGTTCATCCTTATACTCTCTCGAAAGCTCCATCCCCCAGGGATCGCTAACATAAGGCGCTTCCATGCACTCTGCGTTAATGCGGGAGGTGGACTGTCAGGTGTAATCAGATTGAAGAACGTTCAAAACTGCAATTTACTCATACTTCTTATCGTTGGCGAAGCGGCCCGACTGGCTACTGAGGCGGGAAACGCTAAGACAATTCCATATTTGAGCATTCGTTAGTATATCATTGCCCGCCTATGAAGCCATGCTGTCCCGCTTGGCTATCGCAATATAGATACATTGACCAAGCTGCGTTATATCTATATTATATATTATCAAACACGGCTTTTTGCAGACATTCAAACTATGATGCTAGTTAATAAATTGCCAGAATTTGATAATTTTACTGTATCAAGAATAAATGAATCGGCTGAAGAAGCAACTAATATCTTATACCGGCTCTATTCATCACAACCATTGAGCCTATCAACACCCGAAGATCTAAATGAATCTTCACAAAAATTCAGTGACTTCGCTATCCGACTATATGCTGATAGATACAAATAATTATTATCGCCCTGAAATCCTTGATTTCAGGGCTTTTTTTGGTTTAACAGCTTCTGAACAAGTCGATAATGCTCCTCGCCTATATGGAGCAAGCCTCATCCCTAATACGTTACTCACCGGGCGCTGGCCCTCCTTAAAACCATTATTACAACCAGATGAACTCCCTGTGTTATGATTTATCTGGGTAATACCTTGGAGCGAAAATAAAAGCAAATTTATCGTTTGATTTTCTTGGAACAGCCATCTGCCAGAAAGCCGAAATGGCTTAAATATCAGGTTTATCAGTGTAGGGTATCGAGTCTCTCAATACCTCCTCATGCATTATAAAACGCATCCTGTCAGAAACTTACGCTTCCTTCCTGATTCGGTTCCGTAATAACCATATACTTATTTCCTCAAGGCATGCCGGAGTAAAATCGAAATTACAGGGAAGCTGCATTCATATGATACGCTGTATTTACAAGTTGCCACCACCCCATCAAGCTACGAGCGCTGATTACGTTGCCCGCCTTTAAAGCCAGCCAGGTTCTACTGCTATCGATCAAAAATCATGGCGTTAGCATATCTCACTGGCTCATGCAAAATCAAGAAGGAGGATTGATATGGAGTATAAGAGAGGCAGGAATGCTTGCGAAACTGAGCTCAAGAAGAATCTAGGGTTGAGGTCTGAATCAGGAAAACTCATGTACTCAGGGTTTGGTACCTTAATCATCTGGTATCTGTTTACCCAGCTTGGACGCGTCAACATCATCCTGATCCTTATTGCAGGCATCATAAGCATAGTCGGGTCGATTTACTACAAGTTTGGCTTGAATGGCAAAATCCAAGAGCTTGAAGCTGAGCTGGAGCGCTTGAAGAAAGAAGAGAAGGGTTCCGATTCCTAAACTTTGTCAATTATGCTCTAAGAGAATATCACAAACTTAATTCTAAGGCTGCAAAAGTCCGGGTTTGCTCGTAGCAACCCTAGCTGTAGCATCTGCCAGGACTATTGCGGTGCTTAAGGCAGGTCATCTGCCCAAAGGAGGCATTCATGAGCAAAGCAGGGTTCATAGCACTGGTTGTCGTAGCGGCTATCGTCTTGATTGGCAGTCAGGTGTATAACAATTCGAAAATTGAGGTCGTCAAAAACGCGTCTCCAGTAGGCCATAGCGACACTTATGGCCGCGTGTTTGAAAGAGCGTTCACCAATACCAAATGGAGCCATTTCCACTCAACTGGTTATGATAGCGTTATTGAATTCAATGGTCGGGATCGTTCAGGAAACGATGTTGTAATACAAATTGTTCAGGAAACACTTGTTTCCAACAGATGGATAGCTATGTATATATCAATAAACGATAGAAGCCTTAACATGTTAGATATCGCACCATATATACGCGAAATGTTTGATAATTATTAATTCGATATTTTGGTTTTGTAACAAATATTACTTATATAGCTGTTATTAAATATGTCTCTGGAAAAGTCCTGGATAATACATAAACTCCGGACTTTTCCGGTGCACATAGTGAGCGAAAACATCACTAAAATTCATCGCAGGTTAACGCTTGCAAGCAACTCCTTACATAAGAGACAGTTACAGTAATAACGCTCAATCTCCTTAATCTTTAAATATTTACCAATTTGCAATCAATCCAAACGCCAGGCTTTTCGCACTAAAAAATATATAATGGGTTATTCCCAAAGGAAAGGATGAGATTTAATGGCATCAAAGAAAATCATCTCGCTCATGAAAGTCTTCTTCAAAGCAACAGCCCTGAGCATAGCCATAGCCACCCTGGCGGCATGCTCAACGAGGCTCAACGGCACATACACCTCGCAAGACCTATTTTCTCAGGAGTTCACTTTCGATGGCGACGAAATCACAATGTCCGCCTTCGGCATCAACGCCTCGGGAACGTACTCAATCAGCGACGGCCAAATAAAAATTAAGTATTCGATCCTAGGCATTACGTCAAATTTGAATCAGACCTTCGAGAAAAAGGGAAGCTCAATCTATATCGGAGGAACTGAATTCAAGAAAAAGTAAACGACCAAGGAGGTTCCTGCTCGCGAGTGAAAACATCAACAAATGCTCATTCATTGTTTTCCTCGTGTGCGCACACCAATGTAAATTTAAAGCGCATTTATTTTCACTCACTGACATAGCTAATAATTCTCTATAAGCCCAATACCAATACCTACCCATTACCCAATACCTCTAACCCTTAATTCCAAACGTGGTATAAAAGCGCCGGATTCAGGAATTAAAACGCTTCCTGTTTTCGGCGCTTGAATTCCGCTAAAACAAAATAATGATTGGTATTCAATAACCAATGTCCAATAACCACTATCCAATAACCACTAACCACTATCCAATAAACAATAACCGATACCCGATACCCAATATTCAAAACCGATATCCAATATCCACTATCCTATAACCCGATTCCCCAACCACCCCCCATCCCCGCAAAAATCCCTTTTTTCAACCATTGTCAATTAGGAGGCCAATATGAATTGCGCTAAATGCGGAAAAGATCTCTCTTCAACAGATGCCTTGTTCTGCCCATATTGCGGTAGCAAGATCAAAAATCCGCAAAATCAAGGAAACTTTAAGCCAAAGAAAAAATCAGGTATCGTGCCCTGGATTGCAGCCATTGCGATCATAGCCGCAGCTGTTTTTGGCATTGCCAGCTTTCTGAAAAAATACCCGCTTTCAACGCTATTAAACAAGGATGTTTTGGCTGAAGCTGGCCCAGAAATACCTGAAGAAGCAAACGCTCTCGAAATGCATCGCTACCTCCAGGGCTACGTTGAAAATGACTACCAGGCAAGCGACTCAAGCAAAGCTTTCTGGAACAACGTGAATTACAGTGTCAATAGTATCGAGTACGCAGACGACACTTCCGGAGTGGCAAATATAACGTTGACAAGGCCAGATGTATCAAGCCTGACTGAAGAAATATTCGCGTATTGTCTTGCTGAAGAAAACGCAGAAAAAACAGAGCAAGAGATGAGAGCAGACTTAGATAAGCTAATAGTATCCAGCGCTTCTAACTCTAAGGTAACAGAAGAAATTGAAATGGGAGTGGTAAAGGAGTCTGGCAATTGGAAGCTGGTGCCTAACGAGGAATGGGAGAGGGCATTGACAGGAGAAGCGGATAACATCTTTTCGCAGTACTTCCAGCAGTTCTTGGACAGCGTAGTAGAGCAAGTCTCTGATTCTGATCTGGTATCATAGGAGGGGTGAAAATGAGCATCTTAAACAGCGTGATAGCTTCGATATTAGCGTTGATCATATCAGTCTCTGGCTTTCCAAATCTGCTTCCAATTGATGTAGGAACAGAGGTATTTACTCCTGAAATGATCGCCATACCTATTGCAAGCAATGTGATCCCAGACAGGAGCATGGTTGCAATCAGAGATTTATTTTACATTTATATGAAGCTTTCGGACATAGCGAGGCTGACCAACTCAACACTTTCTTATGAAGTGCCCCCAAGCGGATCACCCTCCTACGCATACTTCCATTATGGCACAAGCTATAACAAATACAACCCCACTGAGAAGATCCCGCTATCTAGAAACATCAAGATTGATTTTATAAACGGAACCGTCTCCGAGGGAAACAATCAAACGAAAATACCAATTATTAAAGATGGCGAAGATTACTACGTTGAACCCTATTCAATCTTAACTGCGCTTGGGGCAAGCTGCTCAATTGAAAACGGAAAAGTAAACATCATCATGCACATGTCAAACTTTTGGGAAGCTCTAGGGAACGCAAAGCAAGCGGTTCTCCCAACCTCGCTAACGCTAGAAAACCAGTATGGATCGTCCAGTGGGGCTAATCTCAGGATTGGAATAGACACGGTAGTTGACCTTTTTACTTTCGGAGGAATTGCTGACATTGGGAATCCACTCGGAGCACTTATTGATTTTATGAACGATGAACTCAACAAAACGGTCATAGAACAGTCTCTTTATGAGGATATAGACCAGTACGAATCAGTTAAGGGCAAAATTGAAGACACCAACTGGATGATTAACGAAATAGCAGACTCTATGGAATATGTGAGCAATATCTCGTCGTCGGCAAACGATCTGTCAATTGATTGGGTATATAACGGGCTGGTCGATAGCCGTCTCCTATACAAAGACGCCTCCACAGAAGACATGTATGATGCGCTTAGAGCGTTAGAGCGATCTTCTGACCTGAAGCTTTTAAGCGATATGAAGCTGGCGGCAAATTCAATGGAAGCCGTTAAAACAATGTTTGAATTCACTGCCACAATACAAAATAGGCTTAAGGTTGAGCAAAACAAAGTTTTCGCAATTAATGAGACCTTTGCAGAAACTACATTGGATAAGATACCTGGCTTGGAAAGCCCAAGATTCTTTGGCACTGCCCGCAAGGTTGCCGACATGCTGAACTCAAATAGAAAAATCCTCCTTGAAACAACCGCAAAGTCGTTATGGGGCTTAGGCTCAGAAAAGCTCAGCAGCGCCATCATCTCTCAAGGCGTTACAAAAGCGTTTGGCAAAGCGGCTGGGGGCTTGATTGCAGCACTCCAAATTGAGTCAGCCATATTATCCGCTATAATTCCTGGACAAGTGAAGGCGGCTGAAGCTGACAAAAACCTGTATACCGCGATAAACCAAACATCCTCGGAAAAATCAATTATGGAAGGACTATACGCCAAAGCTTTAGAAGAAAGTTTCAGCGACATCAACACTTTGAACCAGCTCCAGTCCAGCTATATCGTTTACTACCAAACCATGCTTTACGGACATAAGCAAGTTCTAGAAATGATTGAGAAAGATCCCGGTAGATATGGCACAGTAAAAGATTCAACAAGAGATAGAACAAATAGTTTATGCAATATAATTGCTGGAGTCTTGCATGATCTCTATGTTTCCCAGCCAACTGCTGTCCCAAAATTTAGCGAATTGACAAGTCAAGCCTACAGTTTCGGCGAAAGCGTCATAAAGCTTGACGAAAACCAGCAGACAATGGGCACTGTCAAAATTACAAAGGTTACCCCAACCATAGCAACCCAAGGTCAGACTGCCAGCTTTTCCGTAACGGCATTCTATGAACTGACTGGCAAAGGCAGCGCAATCCTCATAGCAGGCGCAAACACGTCAGATCCCAATACCGTAGACATTTATGAAGAGATCACTTTGCCCCCTAACGCTTCAGGCTCCTATGTCTTCAACTTCAATTGCACTCCGACAGCATGGCCAAACAATAAGTTCGAAGTATCAGTCGTTCTCCTTGACGCTGCAGACACAAACAAAGATCCATTAGACTCAGCCGATTTTGAAATAACCATTAACAAGGCTGATGAAAAGTTCTCAATCGAAGGCAAATGGCTTCAAACAGGAGAAGACACGCATGGCCAAATCCAGAAAGGGTCGATCATAAAGTTTGACGGCTATAACTGCAACGTCTGGAGCCCCATTGACACCTATGCTTTCTACCAGGAAGGCGGGGAGTTCAATCTAAACATCTCAGGGTTCTTGTTTGGCGATGTTATGACCTATAAAGTGATTATCATTGACAATGACAACATCGAGTTGCGCCCCGGCGACAACTCGAGATACAATACAGGCAACTTCAGGGTAAGGCTAAAGCGGGTTCAATAGGATATAGAAATTCAATTCATTTTTCTTATACGCTTTATATAAATCAGGCGCTTGCGGAATCCGCAAGCGCCTTTTAGAGCATATCCAAAAATATCTCCGAGGTGCCAGAAAAGTCGGGGTGTTTGCTCGCAGAAGCTGAGCAAACTAATTGGAGCAGTCGCCAGGACTTTGGCGATTTGCCCTTGCACCAGGGGCTTGCGCTACATTCTTAGCATTACTCGACCTAAGAGCATATCCCAAAATTAATCCGAGACACCGGAAAAGTCCGGCGTTAAAGCGTTCGCCAGGACTTTTCCGGATATGCACTAAACCACATATGTTACAATCCGCTTGCCCTTTACAACCGATTCTGAGCGCCCCTTGACCTCTTTCTCAAGGAGGTTGGAGAATACCAGCAAGTAGCCGTAATCATGACCGAATATGTCAAGATATTCCGCAAGTTGCTCCAAGCCCTCGTTATTGTATTGCTCCTCGTGCCATATCTTCAGCTCCACAATCTCCTGCTGTTAAGGTTATTAGCTCTTTGTTTTCTTCTAGTTGCCCTGCCAGAGACTGAAAAAGCGGCACGGTTCGATCAGACATCAAAATTTGAAGGGCGGCTAGAAACCCCTCGCGAGTCCAAGCAGCGTCCAAGTCCGCAAACCTTTCAGTCTCCAATAGCTTGGAATGAATAATATAACAAAGCTTGGACACCAGAAAAGGATACCCAGAAGTGTACTCAAACAAGAGGTCGCTCATCCTTGCAGCGTCAAACTTCAAGCCATGATCAGCCTTGTATTCTTCAAGCATCTCAAATATCCCGCTGTTTGGCAAGTCCATGCTCTTACCAAAGGAAACGGCTATGTTCCAAGGGCTTCTATTCATGCCCAGTGACTGAGCTTCAGGGCGAGCCTTGTTTATTAAGTGATTTATCTCGGAAACGCCAACAAGTATGACTGACTGGAACGTATTTGCTGGGTTGTCATTGTATTCGCTTCTAAGAGAGTTTAGAAATTCAAAAAAAACCTCGTGATTTTCTGCATGGTCGATCTCGTCGATTGCGAGCACCACCCGCTTGTCGCTTGCCTTAAACATTTTTCGCAAAGCTCTTACAAGCGCAAGCATCCTTGGCTTATTATTCCACGCTTCATATGTTGAAATGAACGCTGTTTTCGCTTCCTCCGACAGCCCAGTCTCCTCGCGTTCAAAATAATCGATGAATAGATCTTTTATGGCCTCGCAAAAGTTGTCTTCAGTGAATGCGGATTCTGGAAAGCGCTCAAGGCTAGTTTTGACATAGGCATACTGTGGCTCCAAGACTTTTTGGAGCAAATCCAATGTGGTGGATTTACCGAACTGTCTCGGGCGATTTAGGACAATATACTTGTTACGGTCTATCAGCGACTTTATTTTCGCAAGGTTATCATCAGTTTTAACCATGTAATGACAATCAGGGCGGCAGACGCCTTCAGTATTGAAATGCTTCATTGCTACCTCCATGCAGCACAAAGAGCGATTTGGAGCATATCCCAAAATTAATCTTAGGGCTTGCGAAAGTCACGCGTTAAAGCATCGCGATGACTTTCGCTGCCCCACTTGCGGAATTTTGGGATATGCACTTAGTGCGGCTCCTTTATGTAATTCTGGGATATCCGGAAGTTCTTGTGCTTAAGCTGTTTGAGTACCTTGATTGATGGTTATCAATACTATAACGCTTATAACAAACCAATCATAGTCAAAAACCTGACCAATGGATTTGCGCCGCTACGCGTCGCTGTAGAGTTATTGCGAAATGTCGCTCATTTTTATGCTTTCAAGCAAAATGCTGCATAGATCGGAACGCTTTTAATCCCGTTCTCAAACCCGAAATTTTTAGCAGACACTCGAACAACATATGGAGGATTGTAAATATCCCTGTAACTCCTAAGGCTTTTGGATCTCACGTTGTCATCGGGATAACATCTCCATTCCTGTCTTGAAAAACAAAATCCACCTCAGATTTGCCTTGAGAAGCCCAATAGCGTGGAATAATGCCATTTGTTGCAAGCACCTGGCATATATAATTTTCTCCCAGGGCACCCTTAAATCCGTCAAAGCTATGCGGAGTGTGAATCACCATGTTCGCGGCTATGTCAAACTTTGAGCAGAGAAGGCCAGTGTCCATCATGTATATCTTGAAAGCTTCCTTTTCCTCATAAGACATAAGAGGCATTTTCCCCTGGCTGACCCGTGTGCATTTATAAATCATTCCCGCTGCCGCGAGCCAATCCAGAGCAATTTCGTAATCTTTAGCCCTTGCTCCGGATCTTATCGCCTTATACTGAAACTTTCTGTTTTCATTTGCGAGCTGCGAAGGGATTGACGCCCATGTTGCCATAATGCGTACGGTCTCATTTGGCATAGCGTATTTGGCTATGTCTGCGATATAAGAATCATTCAGCGTTGCCTGAATTGCGGCTACAAAGTCAAAATCCCTTTTTTCCGAGAATTCCGCAACGGCGCACGGCAATCCGCCTACCACAAGATAAGTTTTGTACCAGTCCATAGCCGTTTCATGAAGCGAAAGCGGAGCAAAGCTCTCATAGGCCTCCCGTATTAAGGCGCTAAGATCTCGCTGTCCAACGGCCCATAGAAATTCCTCAAAGTCCATCGGATAAAGCCTCAGCATATCAACCTTGCCTACTGGAAAGGAATAATTTTCGCTCTTACTCGCCGCGCCAAGAAGGCTGCTCGTCGCGATGACATGATACTGCGGAGCGCGCTCGGCAAAATACTTGAGAGAGGTCAAGGCCTACTCGCATGCCTGTATCTCATCAAAAATAAGCAGTGTGTCACCAGGCAGAATGGTTTTGCCGCTTTGGGCTGAAAGCTCACTCACAATCCGCTCCGGATTCAGATCCCTCCTAAATATGGCCTGGATCGCAGTTGATTTCTCCATATCGAAATATGCCACGTTCTTGTAGTGCTGCTTTCCAAAAGAGAGCAATGTGCAAGTTTTGCCTACTTGACGCGCGCCTTGCAAAAGCAGAGGCTGCTTTCCGGGATTCACTTTCCAATCCAGCAATGAAGCTGCGATCTTGCGCTCCATCATTCGATATCACCTAACAATTATACTACATCTAAACATGCTTGCAGTCAACGTGCCAATGATTTAGAATTTTCTTGTCGTTAGCGGGCGCGGCCCGACTGGTTTCTGAGGCGGACGTGCTTTTCCGTAATGAAGCAATGTTTCGCAAGCGATGTGAATATCCCAAACATTTAAACTGCCCAATGGGATTGCGCCGCTATGCGGCGCTTGATAACATTACTAATCAAATCACTGTTGCACGTAGGCATTCTCAATAGATGGCTTGAAGAAACAGCTTGTCCAAGAAAAGCCAATAACCATCCCATCTGGATTTGGGCCTTGCGGCAAGATCTTAAAGCTGAAAATCACGGGATCTTTATCCACATATCCACAGAAGAGCAGGGGATTAGGCAAACAGTCATTCTCTTTCAGCAAGCGAGCAAAGCTTGAAATGAAAAGAGGAACCAAAAATGGCTGGTTCCTCTTTCAAATATACTGGAGCAAGGGAAAAAATAGTGATGAATTTTGGCGCTCGAATGCGCCAATAAAAGAGTGAATCAGATAATGGGAGTGAGGGTCGTGTTGTCAAGCTAAAAGGCTTTATTGTTAGCGAATTATCAAACTTCGCAAAAAAGCCTTGAAAATGGGCTATTCCCCATCATCAAGATCGGGATCTATGGGTGATTGATCTGAATCATCGTCGTTATCTTCGTCAAGTTCGGGATCTGAGTCATCAAGTTCGGGATCTTCGTCTTCTTTGTTGTCTTCGTCGTCTTCGAATAGGCCTTCTTCTTCGTAGTCTTCGTCGTCATCATCATAGAATTCTTCATCATCTTCGAACTCTTCGTCGTCTTCGATCTCTTCGGATTCGCCGACAGGCTCCTGATCTACGGGCACCGGCTGGGTCTCGTCAGGCTCTTCAGCCTCTATCTGATCTGCTCTGATCTTTGAGACGGCTGTGATTGTGACTCCTGGATCCAGGTCTATGAGCTTGACGCCTGTGGCGAACCTTCCTTTTGTTGAGATGTCCTCTACCTTGAAGCGGATAATGAGCCCTTCTGAAGTGAGGATAAGCATCTCTTCCTCTACTGAGGCGGCGCATACTCCTGCGATGCGGCCGCTTTTTTCGGAGTACTTGTAGGCGCGGACGCCTTTTCCTTTTCTTTGGATGAGGCGGAATTCTGACGCCTTGGTACGCTTGCCATATCCGAACTCTGAGAAGAAGATGAGCTGGGATTCTTCGGAGCTGACACAAGCTCCAACAACAGCGTCATCATTCTCAATGACTATGGTTCTGAGTCCTCTGGCGTCGCGACCCATAAGCCGTACCTGTGACTCTTTGAACCTGATGCAGTAGCCCTTTGTAGAGGCGATGAAGATTTCTTCGCCTTCTCTCAAGAGGAGCACGGTCTTGAGCTCATCGCCATCCTTGAAGTTGATGATGTTTAATCCCCTTACCATTATCTTGGCAAAGTGCTTTACAGATATCTTCTTGACCATGCCTTTCTTTGTTACAAGAAGAGCATAGGGTCTTGGATCATCCTTGGAAGTGGCGATGACTGACACTATGGTTTCTCCTGGCATGAGCTTAAGGAGGTTGACGATTGGAGTGCCCTTCGCCGCTCTTCCCGCTGACGGAAGCTTATAGGTCTTAAGGCTGTACGCTCTGCCTTTGTTTGTGAAGAAGGTGATCATGTCATGGGTGCCTGAGACGATGATGTCTTTGACCAGGTCTTCTTCCCTGGTTTGCATGCCCATGACGCCTTTGCCGCCTCTTCTTTGGATCTTGTATGTGCTAAGCGGGATGCGCTTTATATAGTCCATCTGGGAGAGGGTGACAACGCAGTTCTCCTCATTTATGAGATCCTCATAGTCTATCTCTCCGGGATCCTCGATGATCTGGGTTCTCCTGGCGTCTCCGTACTTGGCTTTCATGGCAAGGAGCTCTTCTTTTATGACTGAATAGAGCTTCGCCTCGTCTTGGAGGATCCCTTCGAGCCTTTCGATATCCAGCTTTAGCTTTGCGTGCTCGTCAGCTATCTTCCCTCTTTCAAGGTTTGTGAGCGCTCTGAGCCTCATTTCCACGATGGCTGCGGCTTGCTCGTCCAGGAGGGAGAACCTTGTGATGAGCTTGGTTCTGGCTTCTTGTGCATCTTGGGAAGACCGGATTAGCTGAAGGATCTCATCCATGTTGTCAAGTGCTACTAGGTAGCCTTCCAGGATGAGGCTTCTCTTTTTGGCCTTGGCCAGCTCAAACTTGGTTCTGCGGAAGAGGACATCCTTCTGGTGGCCCAGGTACTGCTCCAGGAGCTCCTGCAGGTTGAGAATGACGGCTTCCTGGTTGACAAGGGCAAGCATGATGATCCCGTAGCTTTCCTGCAAGGAGGAAAACTTGTAGAGCTTATTCAGGATGACAGAGGAGTTGGCGTCTTTTCTGAGCTCTATTACTATCCTTACTCCATTTCTGTCAGTCTCGTCCCTTATGTCAGTGATGCCGTCCAGGTGCCTATCCTTGACCAGATCAGCTATCTTGGAGACAAGCCTAGCTTTGTTGACCTGGTAGGGGATCTCGGTTACAACTATCATCTCTCGCCCTTGGGTGCCTGGCATTGGGACTATCTGCGCTGTGGCTCTGACAGTGACCTTGCCTCTGCCTGTCTTGTAGGCTTGGCGTATGCCGCTAGTGCCTAGGATTGAGGCGCCGGTGGGGTAATCAGGGCCTTTGATGATAGCCAGGATGTCATCGATGGGTGTCGGCTTGGACTGGATCAGGTTGTCAAGCATCATGACCAGGGCGTCTATGCACTCTGTCAGGTTGTGCGGCGGAATGTTTGTAGCCATTCCAACCGCTATGCCAGAGGATCCGTTGACCAAGAGGTTTGGAAACTTCGAGGGAAGAACCTCAGGCTCCTGAAATTCGCCATCATAGTTGGGGATGAAGTTGACGGTCTCTTTTTCTATGTCCGCCAGCATCTCCATGGCTATCTTGCTGAGCCTGGCTTCTGTGTACCTTTGGGCGGCGGCGCTGTCGCCGTCCATGGATCCAAAGTTGCCGTGTCCATCCACCAAGGGGTATCTGATGGAGAAGTCCTGGGCCATGCGAACCATCGCGTCGTAAATGGAGGAATCGCCGTGGGGGTGGTACTTTCCCATGGTGTCTCCAACAATACGGGCGCTTTTCTTGTATGCCTTTGAAGGATCCAAGTTGAGCTCGTTCATGGCATAGAGAATTCTCCGGTGCACAGGCTTCAGACCGTCCCTTGCGTCTGGGAGAGCCCTGGCCACTATCACGCTCATCGAGTAGTTGAGATACGAGGTGTGCATCTCCTTGACGATGTTTATATTTACTATCTTGTCGGTAGAACCATCCATTGCCTATTCTCTCCAGTGCCGCGAAAGCGGCCTGACAATTATACGTCCAGGTTCTGGACGGTTTTGCCGTATTTTTGTATGAACTCCCGCCTAGGCTCGACTTTGTCTCCCATGAGTTGGGTGAAGATTTCGTCAGCCGCAAGAGCGTCCTCCATGCTGACTTGGAGAAGGGTTCTTTTGTCTGGATCCATGGTGGTGTCCCAAAGCTGGTTTGCGTCCATTTCTCCTAGGCCTTTGTATCTCTGTATCGGCTTGATGCCTTCTCTCCCGATTTCAGCAAGGATTTTCTCAAGCTCCAGGTCAGTGTAGGCATAGTACTCCTTCTTGCCTTTCTCCACTTTGTAGAGAGGAGGCTGAGCTATGAAGACATTGCCGTTTACTATGAGCTTTTCCATGTACCTGAAGATGAAGGTGAGAAGGAGAGTGCGGATATGCGCCCCATCCACGTCAGCGTCTGTCATAAGGATGATCTTGTTGTACCTTAGCTTGGCGTAGTCAAACTCATTTTTGACTCCGGTGCCAAAAGCTGTGATCATGGCTTTGATCTCTTCGTTTATGACCACTTTGTCTTCCATTGCCTTCTCCACGTTAAGGATCTTTCCGCGAAGGGGCAGGATGGCCTGGGTTTTTGGGGTTCTGGCGGACTTGGCGGATCCACCAGCGGAGTCTCCCTCAACGATGTAGATCTCGCACTTGGTCGGATCCTTCTCGGAACAGTCGGCCAACTTTCCTGGAAGTCTGGCGCTTTCAAGGGCGGACTTCCTGCGGACGGACTCGCGGGCTTTTTTGGCGGCGTCCCTGGCCCTGAAGGCTAGGAGGTTCTTTTCTACGATGGTCTTTGCTGTTGCTGGATTTTCTTCAAGGAAAATCTTCAGCTTCTCAAGGACAACGCTTTCAACAGCGGTTCTGGCGTCTGAGTTGCCTAGCTTTTGCTTGGTCTGGGAATCAAACTGGGGGTGCTCGTGCTTTATGCTTACAATGGCGGACAAGCCTTCTCTGATGTCCTCGCCAGCCAGGTTCTTGTCTGTCTCCTTGAGAAACCCGAACTTCCTCGCGTAGTCGTTGATGGCCTTGGTCATCGCGGCTCTGAATCCAGCTAAATGAGTCCCCCCATCAGGGGTGTTTATGTTGTTGACAAACGTGTATGTGGTCTCCAGCTCGCTGTCGTTATACTGGAAAGCGACCTCAACGGCCACTTTCTCTTTTTCGGCTTCACAGTAAAAGATGTTTTCAAAGAGGGCTGTCTTGTTCTTGTTTATGTGCGCCACAAACTCCTTGATTCCGCCCTCGTAGTGGTAAATCCGCTCGTGCTCATGCTCTTCGCGCTTGTCAAGAAGCCTTATCTTGAGGCCCTTGGTCAAAAAAGCTGTTTCCTGAAGCCGATGCTTGAGGATGTCAAACGAATACTCAAGCTCCTCGAAAATTTCCGGATCTGGCTTGAACTGCACACACGTCCCTGTAATGTCTGTATCTCCCACGATCTTGAGCGGCGCTTCCGGGATGCCTCTCTTGTAGATCTGCTCATGCACTTTTCCGTCAACGCTGACTTGCACCTTGAGCCATTCTGACAGCGCGTTCACAACTGAGGCGCCAACGCCGTGGAGGCCTCCAGAGACTTTGTATCCTCCGCTTCCGAACTTTCCGCCAGCATGCAGCATGGTGAAAACCACTTCCACTGCGGATATGCCCTTTTGCGGCTGTATCCCAACCGGGATGCCTCGTCCGTTGTCAGTGACGGAAATCGTGTTGCCAGGATGTATCAAGACCTCAATCTCAGTACAAAACCCAGCCAATGCTTCGTCCACCGCATTGTCCACTATTTCGTAAACCAAATGGTGCAGGCCCTGGGACGAAGTTGTGCCGATGTACATTCCGGGGGTTTTGCGCACCGCCTCCAAACCCTCTAGAACCAGGATTTGATTGCCGTCATACTTTGCCATTGCCATGCTCCTCGTGACTGGATCCTTATGGGACATAAAGGTCGCAGCCAAATATGCTTAGTGCATATGCCAAAATTTCGTGGCTGCTTCAACGCGTGACGTTCACAAGCCATAAATTTAATTTTGGGATATGCTCTTAATTTATTGCTTCGCTCGTTATTGCTTCCGATCACAACCTTGCGCAACCCTAGCCGCAAGCGTAGCCGCCGCTATCGGGGACAAGATCACCATGCTCTTTGACACTGCGGCGCTCTTGGCGTTTCCTCCAGACAGATCCCTGAGCTTCCCAGACTTCTTGGCCGCTTCCAGAAACGGCTGGGGGCGCTCTAGCGCTTGCGCTCCCAAGATAACGCAAACCTCATCTAGAGGCATTAGATCGTCAGCTCCTACGTGCAGATACATGGATGTTGTCCCCCCTTTATGGGTAATATTTAATGTATTGCTTATATAGTGCGTGTAAATATTTAGAAGAGCTTGCTGATATTGAAAAGCGCGAGATAAGATTTAGTTGATTAATATTTAAAGCGCTTGTAGGGCGCATCTAGCGAATAAGGTGAATCATTTATATAAAATCAGGACTAGCTAGGCGCAATCAGCCCGTTTTGAACCTTCATGACAAACGCGCTAGACTCTAGGGATTTTAGCGAGTCTTCGATGCCAGTGCATGTGATTATGGACTGTATGCCTGTCAAAGACCCAACCAAGTGACCCTGCCTTTTGCTGTCAAGCTCTGACAGGATGTCATCCAGGAGAAGAATGGGGGATGTGCCCTTGTTTTCACGGATCAAGTCTATCTCGGCCATCTTTATGGCTAAGGAAGCGGTTCTTTGCTGGCCTTGGGATCCAAATGATCGGGCGTCGCAGCCGTTTATGGAAATGGACATGTCGTCCTTGTGAATCCCTATTGAAGTTGATCCAAAGATCGTGTCCCGTTCCCTGTTGGCCCTGAGCTTTTTCTCGTATTCTTCATCGCTCACGCTTGGGCGGTAGAGGACTTCAAGCTGCTCTTTGCTCTCTGAAACCTTCTCGTGCATGGATCTGGCGTGCGGCGCTATCAAGTCGAGAAACCACTGTCTGCGCTTCATGATCCTCTTGCCTAGGACGGCCATCTGGGAATCCCACATGTCGAGATCGTCACCGGCTTGG
Source organism: Clostridiales bacterium (assembly GCA_031270945.1). Taxonomy (GTDB): domain Bacteria; phylum Bacillota; class Clostridia; order Lachnospirales; family WQUN01; genus JAISWZ01. The sequence goes on from JAISWZ010000562.1 coordinate 28,930, forward strand.
GGGGCTCTTTTTATGGATTTCAAGGAGAGGTTGCGCTGTTTCATTACCCTATGGTAATTCTGGAGGTCAAAGCAGTAGACCTTGTCAAGCTGGCAAAGCTCCATGTCAAGGAACCTTCGCCTTTCGCCAGGTCCGCTTTTCACAAGCTTGAGATCCTCGGGTGAGAACGTGACAGCTGGAAGGCTTCCAAGCAGGTCTCCGATCCTTGATATTGGCACGTCATTTAAGGTCGCGGCCTTCCTGCCATTGGACTTCAAGTGGATGTCAAGCCTATCCTCCGCTTGCCCTTTGCGCATGACGACTCCTGCATGCGCTTCTTCCGCGCCAAAACGGATCATGTCTCTTTCCCTAGAGGCTCGCAAAGATCTGCCGGTAGCGCATAGATATATGGCTTCCAGAAAGCTGGTTTTGCCTTGCGCGTTGTCTCCGACCAGTATGTTGGCGCCAGGCCCCAGCTCTGTCGCGCTGTCAGCGAGATTGCGGAAGTTTGCGCATGTGGTTTTATGTATCTTCATTCCGCGCCTCCGGGCCAGCGCTTGGGCTTTGCCCATGCGCTGGCGCCATGAGGCAAAGCCTCATGGCATGCCTGGCTTGGGCGCAAGCCGTCACGCTCAGTCTTTCTTGTGCCGCATGCTAAAAAAGCAATCGCGGCTTGAGCTTCATGCGCTCGTTGATCAAAAAAATATATGGGTAGCCTTTATATTATTGCCAATTTACGCCATATCAAACAGATCTACGCCTTTAGCCTTAGCGGAAGAATCAAGTATTTGTAGGAGTCAGAGTCAATGCTCCTGATTGTCAGAGGACTAAGGGAGCCAGTGAAGGTAAGCGTTATCTCCCTGTCTGTAACAACACGCAAGGCGTCTATCAGGTACTTGGGGTTGAAGGCTATCTCAAGCTCATTCCCGTCGATTTCGCCCATAACCTCGTTGTATGAAGAGCCGCGCTCGCCGTTAGATGTAACAATCACCTTGTCTGACTGAACCTCCAGCCTTACTGGAAGCTGCTTGTCATCTTTGCCTAAAAGGAAAGCCAGCTCCAGGCTATCCAGCAGCTCCTGGCGAGAGAGCCTTACGTAGGTGCTGAAGTCGTCGTTGAAAATCTGCGAGTACTTGAGGAACTCTCCTTCGAGAAGCCTTGATGTTAGAGTGTACGTTGGCAGCTCGAAAAGAATGTGCTTCTCCGTGAAATGGAACTTCAGGATGTCGTTTCCGTCTGACGGAAGCAGCTTCACAAGCTCTGACAGGCTGGCCGCAGGAATCACTACTTCAAACTGGGCGTCTGGATCCAGGTGCTCGTCCTCAATTTTCCGAAAGGCAATGCGGAATCCGTCCACTGCCACCAGGTTCAGGGATCCCCCGTTAATTTGCATCAGCTCTCCAGTCAGTATAGGCTTTGACTCCACCACAGCCGCAGAGAATATGGTCTGCCTGATCATTTCCCGGAATTTGGCTGCGCTCAATGAGAATACCTTGTCAACCTCCACTTCTGGCAGAGTAGGGTACTCAATGGCGTTTTGCCCCAACAGTTTCATTTGCGTCCTGTCGCTTTTGAAAAAGACGACATTCTGTGGATTTGACTCAATCGTGATAAGATCTCCCGGCATCTTTTTTACGATGTCGCTGAACATCTTGCAGTTGATTGCAACTGAGCCTCTCTCGTCTACTCGGGCTGGAATTTCAGCCGTCTTGATGCCTACCCTGAGGTCATTGCCATAAAGCCTGATGCCGTTATCCTCGGCAGTCAGCAAGAGGCACTCAAGTATAGGCTGGGTTGTCCTGCTAGAAACCGCCTTTGAGGCAATGTTGATGCTGTCTAGCAAAAGCTGCTTGTCTATGCTGATTTTCATGATCCCCCGCCGCGGATGGTTCCGCGTCTCCTTTCATTTCGAGCATGCGTTGCCGCGCCGCAAGAGGCTAGCCCGCTTGCGCCCGCTATGCGCATAAGCGCCGGAAAGTGATTTCGGGTTATGCGCTATATGTCAAGCAAAGGGTTTAGCCTTTGCGATTTTCTGGGGTTAGGGGTATGATGCGAATCCTGGGGCAAGTGTTGCAGGGAGTGATTGCATATTAACTCGCAGAGCTTAATCCGAGCTTTAGCTATGCTAACGAGTGTTAAGAGTCATATATGATTCTACAGAAGGAACTTTTTCAAATCCTTGATTAAAGGCCAATACGCTGGCCAAAGGTTGTTACGTCAGAATCAGTATATTTATCATAAGCGGCCTTCTATGATTCTAAGGCTGGCAACGATAAACATATTCCTTATTTGGGCTTTCGTCAGCAGAATATATATTCTGTGAGATTTACGAAGCAAAGCGAAATCTAAAAAGGTTTGATTTTCAGGCCGAAATCTTAGGCTTATTCGCGCTTAATGCATATACCGAAATTCTTATAATGGCACAGGATAGTGTTGCCCATATTCAAGGCAAATCGCCAAAGGCATGCGATGCTTTCGCTTGGTTTTTCAGAACCTAATTAATTTTTGGGGCATGCCCTTAAACTTGAGTCAAGTTTAGGATAAATCAACTGCAAAGCTTCGCAGTTATATTTTCGTGCAACTAGAAGTTCAAAGTGCTAGCCACAGTTAAAACTTGGCATACAGTGCTAGCAATTATCCAGGGTAAATGAAAAGATGCTGTTGCGGGTTGGCATTAATAGCTACTCCTTAAGACTATGCTCACTGACTTGCTTGGTCGAAAATGTCAGCTGTATCGCTACGGCATGACCCGTTTAAACAGCACGAGCGCACAGGACTATAAAGCATTGCCCATGAATGCGAGCAACCTCAATCCAGCGCCTCTTCAGAGAGTTTGGATGTTCTTATCCCTCTATAGTTATATCGACTAAATCACGGTCTTGCATTCGGATATGCTTTAATAAGCTTCTGCCTAAGCGCTACAGGATATGATCTATGGAGCTTCTGCTGTGCGCTACAGGATATGATCTAAGAGGCTTCTGCTGTGTGTTACAGGATATGCTCTGTGAAGCTTCTAGAGCGCACTACAAGGGGCCTCTGGACATGCCATGGCACTTTCTATAGGGCTGCATCGCAGCGTCCATCTGGAGCGTTTATTGAGGGGTTTCGCTAAAGGCCAAGCATATCCCAGCATTCCTAAAGAGGCGCAGCGAAAGTCATCGCGATGCTTTAACGCGAGACTTTCGCAAGCCCTAAAATAAATCTTGGGATATGATCATAGCCTCGGAGCCCTGCTCTCTAGAGCTAGAAACATCTGCTTTAATCGTGTTGCTTATCAGGCACGCTTTGCCATTAAAGCGCTGCCTTTCCGTGATTCCTGTGAGTCATCACGGAATAACAAAATATGAGAGCAGGATTTCGAGGCTAAATTTGGCCATTTATTGATTCTTGCAGTTACTTCAAAACTTGCAGACTGCTCACGGGCAGATCCCTGGCTTCAAAGTGGATCTCAACTTTCGGACGCGCATGAAGAGCGTATCCCAAACTCCATAAACGCACGGAGAAAAGGCATGCGATGCTTCAACGCGTAGCTTTCCCGCGTTATAAAATTAATTTTGGCATACGCTCTAAGATGCTCTTGGATGCTAAACTCATTGTTGCAACTGCTGTTATAGCCTTGTCTTGCATGCCCTTAAGAGCTTAACCAGTCTGTATGCGGCGTTTAAGAACAGGGGTTATTGATAAGTCAAAAACTCCGCTTGCTAGGCTTTCGGAGAGCCTGGCTCAACAAGGTTAAAGCAATGAAAGGCGAACTTCGAAAAGGCTTAAGGATTCAAGTTTGAGTCTGAGCACTTCCAAGTTTATGGTGTTGGTTTGTGAAACGTACAGCCAAATCTTAGCGCAGTGCAATTGTTTAGGCTAGCACTGCTTAATATAGGCCTATTTCTAGGCATACTGGTAGCATTGCCATACTAGTATTAAAAATCAAAAATGCAAACTCTAAAAAAATTAAGAGTCGGTTAAGAGTTTGAGCATTTTTCAGTTTGTAGCCTTTATTAAAAAACTCGGTTAAAAATCCAAAAAACTAACTCTGAAAGAATACAGAGCATAGGCTAAAATCTAAGCACTTCCAAGTTTACAGGGTTAGATCTTGAAACTGATAGGCGAGCTACATACGCTTGGCTCGGAGAAACCAGCGATTCGCTTAAGGCCTATATTCAGGCGCAATGCTTGTGTTAGCGTTGAGATCTTTTAAAGCTCCGAAAGGCAAACTCTAAAAAATCAATAGTCCGTTGAAAATCGTAATATTCAGCTTATAGTATTTCTAAAAAACAGGGCTAAAAATCCGAAAAAGCGAACTCAACAAGGGTAGAAAACCCCAGTTGATGAACTAAACACTTACAGCATTACTGCATTCACTTGCGGTAACTGTTTCTAAAGCTTATTGCCCGGCATGTGGAAGTCAGCGCATCTCGCTTGAGGTCTAGGATTAGGCCATCAGAACGAGTTGCCCCTCATCATGAGCTTCCAAGCTGTATATGGGTTCTTTGGAAGCTGAACCCCTTTATCTAATGCTTTATCCCGGGTTTTAAGGCTTTAGCCTGTTGATATGTGGACAAAAAGTCCTTTCGCTAGGCCTTTGAGAGCCTGACGTTTCAACTTAACCAAAAATCTGAAAGCGCGAACTTCAGAAAATCTCAATAAACAAATCGACTCTCCAAACGCTTCCAAATCTGCGAAGTTAGTTTGTGAAACTGGTAGTAAAAGTCTGCGCATATCGCTTGTGAAAGCTAGCGCCTTTTGTTTGAGGCCTATTTCTAGGCATCATGGGTGCGTTGCATTATGATTAATTTGAAAAACCTAAATTACAAACTGAGAAAGGCTTAAAACAGAACCCTTTCCAGTTTGCTGCCTCTCTTCAACCTTGGTTAAAATCCGAAAAATCGATTCTGCAAGGGTAGAAGAGCCCAACTGATGAACTAAACGCTTACAGCATTACTGCATTCACTTGCGGAAACTTCTGCTAAAGCTTATTGCCCGGCATGTGGAAGTCAGCGCGTCTCGCTTGGGGTCTAGAATAGGCCGTCAGAACGAGCTGCCCCTCATTATGTGCTTCCAAGCTGTATTTGGGTTCTTTGGAAAGCTAAACCCCTTTATCTAATGCTTTATCCCGGGTTTTAAGGCTTTAGCCTGTTGATATGTGGACAAAAAGTCCTCTAGATTTTCGTTCCCCCAACTTTGCGCAAGCCGAGGCTTCTCAATCTGGGCCCAAAGAGCCAAGACTATCGAGCCGCCCCGTGTTTCCCACGGCTAATTATCTATTGTATCCAAGGATTGAAATCTTGGCTTTTGCCAGACGTTTGCATTGCTTCAAGTTCAGGCTCTAACGCCGAATTGCGTAGCGAGGTCGATTATCAGCGTCTCCAGCATGCGCAAATGCCTGGCCTACGAGTCGAGTTCCGAACCTCTACCCCCAGGACAAGCCAGACAAATCATTGAGTTCCGAACCTCAACCACTTGCCGGGCTTACGGATTTCGCTTGCGGAAACGTGAGCAAACAGCCCCTCATGGGCGTTTGGCTTTCTGTAAAGGCGATTTCTAGCCTGCCATGATGGCTTAGAGCAATGCTTGTATCCTTGGTCTTTTGTTCAACCGTGGATGGTATTAACTGATGAGCGCCAAATGATTGATATTTGCGCCCATTATTAACATGTTGCTTTATCAGACATGCTTATGCCTTTTAGAGCTTTGAACCCAGCTAGTGCAGGTCATTGCTTTCAGGCATGAGCGCTTGTACGCGTGTCTCACGTATCATGAAACGTAGGCTTTGAGAGCCGCTTCCCACCTCTTAAATTTCTGGAGGGGGGGGGTAGCTCAGTCATCCTATAGCATCAGGATATTGGGTTGGCTTTGCATGCACTTGAAGCGCAATTGTCTGCTGAGTTCCGATACCCAGCACTTTCAAAGCTTCAAGCATTTCATTGCCCCTATGGGCTATTTGCAGGAAAACAGGATCTATTGCCTAAAATGTCTAGCACGGTCAAAAGAATCATGTTTTGGGTATGGCATAAGTACGCGTGGGACATGGCATTTAAGCCTCTGTCTTTGCGCTGTGCCCAGTCCCAAATCAGGTCAGAAAACGGAATGCTTTGCCCTTGCCTAGGGTGGTGCATCCAGCGCCTCTCACCTCATCCGGGAGGGGCGTAGTACTTGGGATAAAACTTGCATTTAGCAGTTTATCGTATCCAAGGATATTGGAAATAGGTTGGAAATACGATAGACTTATTTCTCGCGAAACTCGGGCTAGCACGTAGTGGCTTTGAGGTTTAACTTAAACCCTTTGCCGGGTTTATAGGATTTTTTGTGGCTATGTGAACTAAATAAACATTCACAAGGCGAGTATGCTTATCTTTGGGATCTAGCCATGCAAGGCGTGAGATTGCCTTGAGGTTAGAACCTAAACCCTTTGCCATGTTTACGGGCTTTGTTGTGGCTATGTGAACTAAATAAACATTCACAAAGCGCTTATGCTTATCTTTGGCGCTGTCCTTCTGGCGGAAGGGGTTGCGCCTTTGGGATCTAGCCGCACAAGGAGTGGTATGGCTTTGAGGTTAAACCTAAACCCTTGGCCAGATTTACTGGCTTTGCTGTAGTTCTGTGAAAGAAAATAACATTCACAGGGCACTTGGCGTTCTGTAAAGGTAATGACTAGCCGGTCTTGATGCCCTATGAATCCAGTGATCTCGAGATCTAGTGCTACTCTTACTGGTGCTGTTATCAAGGAATCAGGCAAGTCCTCGCAAATCACGCTTGCGGTTCAGCGCTGACCCTTCTGGCTGAAGAGGCTTGCGCCTTTGGGCTCAGGTGCCTTGTATTACGCATTACAAGGCATTGAGCTCTACCATGTGATTCACTTGGTCGCTTTGAACCCTTGAAAGACAGCTTATCTGATTCTTGCATGCGCTTGAAGCGATACAAAAGTCTTTGGGCTTGTCTTGATCTTGAAAGTCCAAGTCAGAAAAAGAAGACTTGAACCCAGGCATTTTTGGAGTTTAGTGATTCTAACAAGCCACGTGCAGTGCTTGCTCCTGTTGACCTTTGCCCAAAACAGCAACTATCAAGGCGTTTGGCAATCCAGAATGGCCGATTCCAGTATGCCTTGAGCCTTTGAGAGCTATTTGGAGCAAGTGTCGGAGTTAGGCAAGCGCACGGCATGGCTGAAATAAAACAATTTGCTCTGTTACGGGCTTAGCTTGTGGATCGTGAACTAAATTAACATTCACAGGGCGCTTGGCATTCTGAAAAGTGATGCCAGAGCCGTGCTTTAGGTTGCCTGTCCAGGAATCAGGCTGTGCAAGCGCTGATTATCGCTGTCGGGGCACCGAGATCACATTGAACGCCTCCTACGGTTTAGGAGGTGGGGCAGCTTGTCTGCGCCTATGGCATGATACCAAAGGCTACATGCTGACACTGATATTGTATCACATTTGCATAGGTTAGCGCTACAAAACTAGAAGCGCTATTTAACCCTAGCATCGCGCTGAACAGGCGAACCGATATATCTATCGCATCGCCAAGTTTGGCCTATCCGATAAGCCAATCTCTAAAACGCATTAATGCCTAATTTCCAGGATTAGGAATCGAACCTTCACGGGGACAATCAAGACAATGCTTGAGTTCCGAACCTCAAACACCTTGGTCTTTACTTGCCCATGCTGTGTTCTGATGCTCCGCGCTCACAGGATATAAGCCTTTCAGCGTTCATTAACGCTTTTTTTTCGCAAAATCAGCCTCGCAACGCTAATTGAGTGCACTTAGTGCATATCCCAAAATTCCGAAATGGCGCCGGAAAAATCCTGGCGGATGCTTCAATGCCGGATTTTTCCGGTGCCTCGGATATAATTTTGGGATATGCTCTTATGGTTTAGCCCTTTAACGTTGCTTGGCCCCAAGCAAACGTAACGGGCTAGATTGCAAACGCCTCTCGCACTATTGGGAGGGGCTAAAAAACTAGATAAGCCTTGTATCTAGGGGCTTATCTCATTGCGAAATCCTGAAAACCAAAATCATTACTTGCTCGTGAACTTATGGCAAGAGGGTTTCATACTCGTCCTTGAGTTGCAAACCCAAATCACTTGCCTTGTTCTACGGGCTTTTCTTGGTGATTTACGCGCCACTTAAGGCCTGTCTTTTGGCAGCCAGCCTCGCAAAT
>JAISWZ010000628.1 GCA_031270945.1 Clostridiales bacterium
TGTTTTTTTGGGGGGGTTTTTGGGTGGAAAAAAAAAACACATTTAAAAAAAAACGGCTCATTTTTCCCCCCCCCCCCCCCCCCCACACACACACACACACACACTCACTCACTCTCTCATAAGTCATTTTAACAAAATGCCTTCCTGCGGGAGGGTTGCGTAGATGAAAATTAAAGGAGTGATCCCAGCACGGTATAATTCCAGCCGATTTCCAGGAAAGCCGCTGGCGGACATCTGCGGAAAGCCAATGATCTGGCATGTGCATCAGACCGCCCAAAAGGCGTTGGAAGATGTTTGCGTTGCCACGGATGACATGCGAATAGTTGAGGCTTGCAGCAAATTTGGGATAGAAGCGGTTATGACCTCCCCAGATCACCGCACTGGCGTAGATCGCTTGGCAGAGGTCGCCAACCATTTTGAAGCGGACTACTTCATTTTAATCCAAGGCGATGAACCCTTGATTGAAGAGCGAGTGATCCGCAAAATGGCCGAAATGTGCAATGCCTATGCTGGGTGCTCTGACGTCCTCACTTTTAAGATGGCGATTAAGAACCCAATCGACGCCATCAACAGCACTGTGATAAAAATTGTTGCGAATGAGAAAAACCGGGTGCTATTCGCTTCCCGCTCTCCCATACCCTACCCAAAGGAAAGCGTTGACTTCACATACTACAAATCCGTAGGCGTCTATGCCTATCCTCGCGCTGTTTTGCTAGGCTATGGCGAACTGAGGTCAAGCATCATTGAGACAGCGGAAGAGCATGACTTTATGCGCCTCTTGGAAAACGAGATACCTGTTAGAGCCTTTGAAATCGATACAGCAACGATCTCAGTTGACACGCCTAAAGACCTCGAAAGGGTAAGAAAAATAATGCTCGGCATATCCCAAAATTGATTTTATGGCGTAAAGTCTGAGTTGAAGCCTTCGCAGGACTTTTACATCGCTACGCCGAAATTTTGGGATATGCACTCAATTAAAAAAAGGGGATGAGCGAATGCAAATCTCCGGCTCCATACTGGCGGTCAAAAACGAGTTTATGGATTACGCCAGGGTGCTGAAGAAATCTGGAGTTGACTATCTTCACATCGACCTTTTCGGCAAGGATGACGGAGAGTTCAAATTTAGCGACATACTGCGCTTTGACGAATCATACCTGCCTTTGGACGTTCACATGATATATGAAAGAGTGACGGACAGGCTAATCGATACGGTCAACAAATCGACAGCCCGAATACTGAGCCTGCAGTATGAAAGCTTGGACAATCCACCGGACGCCATAAGAAAGGCGAGCCTTTTCAAGGGAAGCTTGGGTCTCGCGGTTACGCCAAGCACCTCAATGAAGGACATCGAGCCATACCTTGGATCCTTGCAGCACTTGCTTGTGATGTGCTCAGAGCCAGGCGTTTCAGGAGCGAAGTTTCAATCGGGAAGCTATCAAATGCTGGATACTCTTCATGAGAGGCATCCATCCCTCAGCCTCTATGCCGATGGCGGCATAGAAGGGGGCATAGCCAAGCAAATGAGCTCCCATAAAGTAAAAATGGTTGTCTCTGGATCTTACCTGGCTAAGAATGTGGCTGACATGGATCAGAAAATTTATGAGCTTAAGTTTGGAGGCGGATCTGACATCCCGATATCCCATTTGCTGATCAAGCCGATCTCTTTGCCTGTTGTAGGCATGAAAGCGGACTTTCTTGAGATTATTGAAGCGATCAACGGAGGAAAGCTTGGCGTATGCTTTGTGGTAGACAACGGAAAGCTTCAAGGAATCATCTGCGATGGAGACATCAGGCGAGCCTACTTGAAGTTTGAGAGGGAGATCTTTGCCGAAACAGCGGGCCAGATCATGAACACAAACTACTTTTCCGCTGACATGGCGCTGACCTTAAAGGATTTGTACCTGAAAGTGCTGGAAGAAGAGAAGCCGATAAGCGTCATCCCAGTTACAAGCAATGGCGAGTTTATAGGAGCGGTATCACTGAGATGAGGTATCACTGAGATGAGGTGAGGGCCATGCTGTCCGACAAAAAGAGCCAGGACGATTTTGCAAATATTTCGATAGGCGACACATGCGAGGTATCCCCGAAGACCTTTGTGATGATGGCTGGCCCGTGCGCGGCGGAAAGCCGAGATCAAGTCATGCGCACAGCGGACGCTTTGGCGGAGATTGGCATCAGCGTTTTCCGGGCCGGCTGCTTCAAGCCTAGAACGGATCCATACGCTTGGCAGGGAAGCGGTGCGAGCGGCTTGAAATGGCTTGAGGAAGTTAGGGAGCAATACGGGATGAATATTATCAGCGAGGTTTCCAACTACACCAACTTTCATCTAGTCGAGAGCGCCGCTGACATAATCCAAATTGGGGCAAAGGCCATGTACGACCACTCGCTTCTCATTGGAAGCGGAAAGTCAAGCAAGCCTGTGCTTGTCAAGCGAGGGTTTGGCGCAACAGTCAAAGAGTACCTCCGAATGGTGGAGTACATATTGTCAAGCGGCAACGAAAAAGTGATGCTGTGCGAGCGGGGAATACGAACCTTCGAGACTTCCACCAGATTTACCTATGACCTGTGCGGCGCGGCAGTGATGCAGGAAACAACAAGGCTTCCGCTGATACTTGACCCGTCCCACGCGGCGGGCGATTCCAGGCTTGTCGGCAAATTGGCGCTGGCGTCAGCCGGATTCGGCTGTGACGGGCTGATCATCGAGGTTCATTGCAGCCCAGAAGAAGCGTTGTGCGACAAGGCTCAGGCGCTTAGCCCCAAAGAGTACAAGGAGCTTTACAAAAGGGTAAAAGACATTGTCGCTCTTGGCGGGAGGAAAATGGTTTGAAGCTTGATGATCTGTGCTCGGGAATCATATCCGACAACTTGGACAAAATGGGCCTGCGACACCAGATAGCCGCAGGATTCATGGGAAACCATAAGACATATCGCTTTATGGGCAGGGCCAGAACCGTATTGCTGGAAACAGTCGAAACCAATGACGAGAACATCGCTTTAGGACTTTCATTCTTGGGCACCCTTGGCCAAGGGGATGTCCTTGCAATCGCAGGAAGCCATGAATACGCCTATTTCGGAGAAATGATGTCCAGGCTGAGCATGAGGCAAGGGATAGAAGGCGTGATCATAGACGGCTTGACCAGAGATACTCTGTTTACCCATGACTCCTGCAGCCTGCCTATTGCCGCCAAAGGGTATACCCCTGTAGACATCAAAGGAAGAGGCCGCGTCAAGGCGGTTGACGTTCCGATCACTGTTGGCGGCATCGAAGTGAACCCAAATGACTTGCTGTTTGCCGATAGCGACGCTGTTTGTGTAATCCCAAAAGACGCCCTGCCAGAATTGCTGGAGCGGATCGAAAGGGACATAGCTGAGGAAAAGAGGATTGTAGCGTTGATTTCATCAGGGGTGTCTGTCGAGGAGTTGCTAAAGCAGGTAAAGTCGTTTTAAAGGCATAAACGATCTCCAGATACATTGCTCAATAGCATAATATGTTAAGCATACAGAGATTAAAACCAAGCGCCGCCCTCAGCAATGACGCGCCCCCCTTTCTTCTCCCGACCCAGCACCAAAATACCCAACAAAAAAGCAAGGCGCCGGCCTATGGCCGCGCCTTGCTTTTTTACTCAACTACGGTTGCCGGATTCCGCGCCAGCTCAAATTCATCCAAAATCGCCTGTTCAGGCTCTTTGGTGGCACGGGAGACAGCCACTATCAAAATGCAGGAGGAGATGAAAGCTGGAAGAAGCTCGTATATTCCAAAAACTCCGCCAATGGGCTTTAACAAGAAGAACCAAAGGAAGACCATTCCGCCTCCGCCAAGCATGCCGGCGATGGCGCCCTCGCGGGTTACGCGCTTCCAGAAGAGGCTGAAGAGCATGAGAGGCCCAAATGTGGCGCCAAATCCTGCCCAGGCAAAGCTGACAACTTTGAAGATGATGCTGTTTACGTCCCAAGCGATGACAAGGCCAAAAACGGCTATGGCAAGCAGGGTCCAGCGGCTTACTCTCATTATCTGCTTGTCTGTCGCGTCTTTCTTGTATGTGCGCTGGTAGATGTTCTTTGATACTGCAGATGCCGCAATCAAAAGGTATGAGTCAGCTGAGCTCATGGATGCGGCGAGAATTCCGGACATGGCCAGCCCAGCCAGTATTGGGTGAAAGAGTGTCGTAGCCAGATGGATGAAAACATTCTCCGCTTGCGACGAGGTAAGAAGGGCTGTGGGATAAAGCGCTCTGCCGATAAGACCTATAACCACAGCGGCGAACAGGGATATGACGCACCAAACAGTGGCTATCTTGCGAGCGCGGTCAAGCTCTGAAACTTTGCGTATCGCAACAAACCTGAGAAGCACTTGAGGCATGCCAAAGTATCCAAGCCCCCATGACAGGGTGGAGATGATTGTCAAAAAGCCGTACGAGCCAGCGGAACCAAACTGGGGAACTCCGTCCACCACTTTCTGAACCCCTGATTCAACTGTAGGAGAGGCTATGCCAAAGAAGTCAAGAAATCCTGGTATGCCTTTGATGTTGTCAAGAACGTTTCCGATTCCGCCAGCTGAAGCCAAGCCAATTATCATGACGCAGACAATGGCCGTGATCATGATTAGCCCTTGGATGAAGTCAGAAAGGCTCTCAGCCAAAAACCCTCCAAGGAAGGTGTAGGCGATGACAAAAGCTCCGCCAACAATCAGCATCAGATGGTAGTCGGCGTTGAAGATGGTCGAAAAAAGCTTTCCGGCTGTGACAAAGCAGCTACCTACGTACACGGAGAAAAAGACAAGAATGAAGAATGAGGAGATCAAAAGGATAATAGGGCTCTTTTCCTTGAAACGGTTGGAGAAGAAGTCAGGTATTGTGATGGCGTTGCCAGCGATGCTTGAGTATCTGCGAAGCCTTTTTGAAACAGCGTAAAAGTTGATGTACGTGCCAATGGCAAGCCCAATGGCGGTCCAAGCGGCATCAGAAAGCCCGCACCAGTACGCGACTCCAGGAAGCCCCATCAAAAGCCAGCCGCTCATGTCAGACGCTTCCGCGCTCATGGCGGCTACCCATGGCCCGAGCTTTCGCCCGCCGATGAAGTATTCAGAGCTGCTGCTGTTTGCCCGCTTGGACACGTATACGCTCAAGCCCAGGATCACTGCCATGTAGCATGCCATCGCCAAGATATAGAGCACTTGATCGGATGTCATTGTTTCAACCCCTTGTGTCATGATTGGCCGCTGCTGGCGCAGCGGCCCTGAAAATCGCTCTTTCGAGCAAGCGCAAATGCGATGGCGTTGCCGGTTCTTGCCTTGGATTGTCTTGGCATGGAAATTAAAATTCGACAGATTGATCGACATTTATGCATGTTTCGGGTGTTCGTGCTTGCGGTTAGTTTCGCTACCGCAAGCATTGGTTTATTTTTTTTTATTTTTTTTGCTAAAATACCGTTTCTTTTCTCAATGCAAAAAAATCTGCCTTGTTTATTTTATGGACCAAGGCGGGCTTGTGCAACCTTTTTTTAATCCGTTGCCAAAATTTCTGTCCAAGCCTCTACATAAGCGTTGCTCAGCTCCGCCAGGTCAACAAAGACCTCGCACCTGTCGTAAATTTCGTCGGTGGGCCAAAAGGCTGGATCGTTTCTCATTTCTTCGGAGACCATCTTGAAAGTTTCGCTGTTGACCGTGGAGTATTCAATGTATTCCACGTTCTTCAAGCATATGTCAGGACGGCAGAGGAAGTCCAGGAACTTTTCCGCCGCCTGGATGTTTGTGGCGCCTTTAGGAATGACAGCCGCGTCGAACCAGATGTTGCTGCCCTCTTTGGGAACAGTGTAAGCCAAGTCAGGGTTTTCGCCTATGCAATAGGAAGCGTCTCCAGAGTAGACCAGAGCCATCGCGCCCTCATTGCCTATCATGCTGTCTCTGACCGTATCGCCAACATAAGCCCTGACCAAGGGCATTTGCTTTATCAGGTCTTGCTTGGCAATCTCAAGCTCATCCAGATTCTTCGTGTTCAGGCTGTAGCCGTTCTTTTTGAGCGCTACGCCGATGCTGTCACGAAGGCTGTCGTACATGAAAATCTGGCCAGAATACTTCTCGTCCCAGAGTATGTTCCAGCTATCAACCGGATCCGTCACCATCGCAGTATTGTAAAGTATGCCAAGGGTGCCCCACATGTAGGGGATGGAGTAGGCGCTGCCTGGATCGTAGTCAAGGGACTTGAACCGCTGGTCTATGTTCTTGAAGTTCGGGATGTTCTCCAGGTTTAGGGGCAATAGCATGTCTTCTCTTATCATTCGCTCTATCATGTAGTCGGAGGGTATGGCTATGTCATAGCTTGACCCGCCGCTCTTGAGCTTCGCGTACATGTCCTCGTTGTTCGCATAGGTGTCATAGTTCACTGTTATGCCTGTTTCTTCGGAAAATGTGTCGAGTATGCTCAGGTCAATGTACTCGCCCCAGTTGTACACGTTGAGCTCCAAGTTTTCCTTGGCCCCTCCGGCTGAGCAGCCAGTGGCCAGAAGAAGCAGGCATGAGACAATCAAGACACAAAAACGGGAAGAGATCTTTTTCATTTTTCCTCGCAAGCAGACGCTTTCGCGCAAAGCAATTCTGCATGCGCCTCCTTTTTGAGTGATGGCGAGCGAAAAGGCATCTTTTCGCTCGCATGCGTTTCGCGCGAATGAATTTCGCAGTTGGGTTTGCTGTTCCTGGGTCCCCAAAATGAGTTTCAGGATGCGCTCAGTGCATATCCCAAAATTTATTTTATGGCTTGTGAAAGTCACGCGTTGAAGCATCGCGATGACTTTCACGGCGCCACTGACGGAATTTTGGGATATGCTTAGCTGTTTCTAATTCCCATTTCCCGAGCCTTCTTAGCCTTTGAGCTGTCAGAGAGGTTGACGAGATACAGAAGGATTAGGACAGCCATGAACATTATGGCTGACAGCGCGTTGATCTTGGGGTTGACACCCCTTCTGGCCATGGAGTAGATAAGTATGGACAGGTTGCTGACGCCGGATCCCGTGGTGAAGAAGCTCACCACGAAATCGTCCAGGGACATCGTGAAGGCAAGCATTGCGCCTGTGAAAACGCCTGGCGCTATCTCTGGGAGTATTACCTTCAAGAAGCCTTGGGCTGGAGACGCGCCCAGATCAAGGGCGGCCTCGTACAGGTTTGGATCCATCCTCCTAAGCCTAGGCATGACTGAAAGTATGACGTAGGATGTGTTAAAGGCGACGTGGCTTAGCAAAAGCGTAAAATAGCCCAGCTTCAGGCCAGGAATGAACTTCAGGACGTAGATGAACAGGACCATGAGCGACACCCCGGTCACTATGTCCGGGTTTATCACTGGTATGTTTGTGATGGCAAGCGCGGCCTTTTTCATGAAGCCCCGCATTGCGTCTATTCCCACAGCGGCTGTGGTGCCTATGACAACAGCGATGGCTGACGATAGCGCAGCTATTGTCAAGGTGTTGTAAAGCGCCTTTAATATGGTAGGATCTTTCGCCAGCTCAACGTACCAGCTAAGAGTGAATCCGCCCCAATTGGCTCTTGACTTGGAGGCGTTGAAGGAGAAGACTATAAGTATTATTATTGGCGCGTACATGAATATGAGTATCAAGGCCAAGTAGGTCTTTTTTGCCGTTGTCGGAAGGCCGGCCAGAAGAAATCGGCCAGCCTTTTTTAATGCATTGGCGAGGCTCAAAATAATGCCCCCTCGTCTGAGTCTTTGTCTATAATAAAGAGGCTCAAAATAGCGCCCCCTCGTCTGAGTCCTTGTCTACGATCGAAAAGATGCCGACGCTTGCGATTATGAGTATCATGAGTATCACAGAAACCGCCGCGCCAAAGTTCCAGTTGCTGACCTTAAGGAATTGCTGCTCTATCAGGTTTCCTATAAGCATGAACTGCGCCCCGCCCAAAAGATCTGATATGATGAAGGTTGTGACGGCGGGAAGGAAAACCATTGTAATGCCTGATATAACCCCGGGCATGCTCAAAGGAAGCACTAGCCTGAGGAAAACCTGCCTGGAGTCCGCTCCCAGATCCTCTGCCGCCTCGATCAGGCTCTTGTCCATTTTGCTCAGGGAGGTGTGTATCGGCAGGATCATGAAAGGCAGGAAGTTGTAAACCATGCCTAGAATCACGGCTTGGCTGTTGTAGAGCAAAGACATCTTGGGAAGGCCTATGAAAGCCAGAAAAGTGTTTATTAGGCCGTTGTTCTCAAGTATCGTAAGCCAGGAGTATGTCCTCAACAGGAAGTTCATCCACATGGGAACAAGAAACAGGAACAAAAGAAGGTTTTTCTGGGCGTACTCCTTAGAAGCCATAATGTATGCAACGGGGTAGCCTACAATTATGCAGGCGGCAGTGCTGGCCAAGGCGAGCCTGACGGATCGCCACAGCACTTTCAGGTAGATCGGCTCAAAGGCCCTAGCATAGTTTGCCAAGGAAAACACCATCACGCCGTCCACTTCTATGCAAAGGCTGTAATATACAACCAAGGCAATTGGGACCACTATAAAGATGAAAGCCCAGGCCAGGAAGGGGATGGCCATCCGCTTCCTGGCAAGGACTGAGTCTTTTCCAGCCATGGCGCTACTCCGCGCAAATGGCGCTGTAAACGCCTATTCCCAAGTCGAGCTTGCGCTCGCCGGCTACAGCCTTGCGCCTCTGGGTTGAGGTTCTTCTCATTACATGGATCAAGTCAGGCGCTATAGCCATGCCGACAGAGCTTCCCTCTGGAGACATGACAGTGCTTTGGACTTTCCAGGTCAAGCCGCCGCCTTCGATTAGCATCTCGTAGTGGACGCCCTTGAAGGTCACGTCTTTGACAACTCCTATAAGCCCGTCATCCGAAGGCTGAACCAATGCTACGTCTTCGGGCCTGATAACAACGTCAACAGCCTCGCCTGTTCCAAAGCCCTTGTCTACGCAGGCGAAGTGCTTGCCTGCGAAGGAGACGCAGTAGTCCCTGTCCATGACTCCATCCAGGATGTTGCTCTCTCCGATGAAGTTTGCGACGAACCTGTTCTTCGGCTCGTTGTAGATGTCCTCAGGGGTTCCTATCTGCTGGAGCTCCCCGTTGTTCATGACAGCTATTGTGTCTGACATCGTGAGAGCTTCCTCTTGGTCGTGGGTCACGTAGATGAACGTGATCCCAAGCTCTTTTTGCATGTTCTTAAGCTCGATCTGCATCTCTTTGCGGAGCTTCAGGTCAAGCGCCCCAAGCGGCTCATCCAAAAGGAGAACCTCGGGCTCGTTCACCAAGGCGCGGGCTATGGCAACCCTCTGCTGCTGGCCGCCGCTGAGCATGGACACGGAACGCTTCCCGTAGCCGTCCAAGTTGACAAGCTTGAGCATGGCCGCGACCTTCCAGCTTATCTCGCTCCCTGGCACTTTCTTTATCTTAAGGCCGAACGCGATGTTCTCAGCCACGTTCATGTTCGGGAACAAAGCGTACTTCTGGAAAACCGTGTTGACTTTGCGCTTGTGCGGGGGGAGCTTAAGGATGCTTTTCCCGCCGAATATGATGTCGCCCCTTGTGGGGTATTCGAAGCCTCCGATTATGCGCAGGGTGGTTGTTTTCCCGCACCCGCTTGGCCCCAGCAGCGTCAAGAACTCGTTTTTCCTGATGAAAAGATTTATGCGGTTGAGCACGGTCGTCTGGCCGTAAACCTTTTCTACACCGCAGAGATCGATAAGATGATCCATTTTAAGGGCCCCCTTCAACATCATATGGCCAAGGGCCGATTGGCTCTTGGCGCTCGCGCCGTTTGAGGACATTGCCGTGTCGGCGCGATGGCGGGCGGCTTGTGCCGCGCCCCCGGTGCTAGAAATTTGGCGGAGTGGTAATCCAAAGGATTTCCGCGTCGCCCTCTCCAGCGTTTTCTAGATAGTAAGGCTCGTTGGCGGAGTGGTAAAAACTCTCGCCCCTTTTCACATTGAACTTTCTCTCTCCCAGATGGAGCAATACTGATCCCTTCAAGACGTAGCCGAATACCTCTCCTTCGTGAGCGCTGTTCACGTTTGAGCGGCCGCTCTTCACGATCTTTATCAATATGGGCTCCATCATGTTCTTTTGGGCATTTGGAATTACCCAGTGTATTATATGTCCAAGGTTTGCGTCTTGCTGTACAAACACGTCATCCTTGCCAAATACCACCTCGTTGTTGTCGCTGTCGCTGAAAAAGCTCTTCAGGTCTCCCCCCAGCGCTTCAAGTATGTCCATAAGCGTGGCTATGGAAGGGGAGTTAAGGTTGCGTTCCACTTGGGAAATGAACCCCTTGGACAGCTCGCAGCGGTTCGCGAGCTCTTCTTGGGTAAGGTTCATCTTGATGCGCATTTGCTTGATTTTCTCGCCGATATCCACATTGCCCCCGCTTCCTTGGTTTGCAATACTAAACTTTTTGTTTACAACGACTAAACAACAACAGGATTAATTTAAGCATAAATCTGAACCGTTGTCAATGGCATTGCAAAGATTTTCATTTTCGGGCAGCGAGCGCCAACAATCCCGAGATTTCAAGGATTTCGAGCCATGCAAGACCATTTTTACGCCCAAGCCGAGGGAATTTTGAGCTTGCGTTACAAAATTTTAATATTTACCAATTTTTCTGACCTCAGATAAATATGTATTTTATTCCTCGAAAACCCATGGAAATATCAATTTTGACTAAAATCGACCCATTAGCGCCCTACCCTTTGTTCTAATCGACAGCGCCCGCTTGGCTGCTCCACTACGCTACAGTGCGAGCGCCACCCCCTGCGCGAGGGACAGCCCCTCTGCTAGTGCTAATTTATGGATAATAATAGATAATTATAGAAGGATTTTAGAGCGATGACGCGATCCGCGTTTGGAACAAAATCAAGCCAGCGTCTTTGAGTTTGGCGAGAGCCCAAAATCCTGATCTGCCAAGCGGCTGGGCTTAGTGCATATCTGTGATCGCAAGTTTCATTATAGTGCCTGGCGCAAAAAAATATGACAGAAGCCTTTAACGCGATAAACGAATCTCGCTGGCGAGCGATTGCCGAAATTTAAAGATTGATTCTGCAGCAAGAACTCTGTAAAGGTCATGAAATCAAGGAAACCCGCTAAGCGAATTCCTGATCTCGCCGCTCGTTAGTCCATAACCCCCATGCGCCATTTTGGCTATCTATAATCCTTTTAACAATATAAACGTTTTTTTGCAACCAATGTTTGCCGTCACGAAAGAGAAAATGGCCAAAAGGGCTTAAGAGCTTGCGCCAAAGCGTTTTTTGCGGCATATGATCCCATGGGCGGCATTTGGCTTGGGCAATTGCCGCAGGAAAAGAAAAGGAGGGCCGGGCTTGTCTGGCCGCTTGCAAAGGCTTGAGAGGCAGACCGCTCTGCGCGCCAAGCCTTAAGACTAAGTGCATATCCCAAAATTCCGAAATGGCAGCGGAAAAATCCTGGCGAACGCTTCAACGCCGGATTTTTCCGCTGCCTCGGATATAATTTTGGGATATGCTCTAAAACTTGAACCTAGATTTTCAAAATAAGCAATTCTTACAGTAAAACGCCTGATACGTGAAAAAGATTGCAGAAATATGGCGTTAACGCTATAATTGCACCAAGCGAATCCCGAAATTCAGAAAAGGCGCAAGCCTTATCTGAAAAGTGGCAAGCTTATGGGATGCGCTTGCATGAAAAGGTTTTGCTGCATGAACTCAGTCAGATCATGAAACCAAGGCTTTGGCAAAAGGCGAATGCAGTAGTCAAACCTTGCGATCAAGCCATTGTTTCTTGATCAGTGTTGCGGCAGAATCGAAAAGGCACCTAAGAAAATTTCGGGGGGAAAGACAATGGCTTCTCACGACGCAGAAATGTGGAAGAAGGCCAAGAAGCTCTGCAGGCTCAACGAAGCGGATGTAGCATTGGCAAAAAGCCTTAACATGAATCCCAGGAAGCTGATAAAGAACATCCCTAGCAAGAGTGAGCCATGGAAGATGCCGATCAAGGAATGGCTTAGATCAATAGATGAGGGCAACAAGCTGAAGTCTGAGCGCAAGAAAGAGAGAAAGGCAAAGGCTAAGAAAAAGCTGGAAGCGCAAGCTAAAGCAGCGCCAGTCACAGAGGCGCAAGCCATAGTAGTGCCAGCCATAGCAGCGCAAGCGCCAAAAGAGGCAACTGCAGCAGAAGAGCAAAAGCAGGAGGCTGATGCTCCGAAAGTAGCGCCAGCTCCTAAAGCTGCAGTCGCTCCGAAAAAGGCGCAAACGCCTATAGCGGCGGCTACCCCGAAAAAAGGGCAAGCTAAAGCAGTCCCAGGCCCCAAAAAGGGCCAAGCGCGTAAAGCCATGCCTGCTCAGAAAAAGGGGCAAGCGCCTAAAGCAGGGACTGCGCCTAAATCAGCGCAAGTTCCGAAAAAGGCGCAAAATCAAGGGTCGCAAAAAGCGCTTCCAACAGATCCGCCAAAGCCTTTGACTTCCAATCCATCTCCAGCCTTGCCAGACAACGAATAATCGCTAATTGCCTTTTTGGAATTTTAGGATATGCTTTAGGCTCTGCCGATTGACATGGGGGTGCGCAATGATAAAAGCAGTCAAATACCCAGTGGGTGTGATCGTTGGAACAGCGCTTTTCTACTTTATGGCCTCAACCTTTTCGTTTCCAGTGTTTAGCAGAACTGAATTCGCGCCCCAATACGCCTTTCTTGCGTTCGCCGCCTGTCTGCTGGGGCCGGTGCCGGGCTTTTTGATTGGATTTCTAGGGCACATGCTTCGCGACTTCTTCGAAGGGTACGGCATTTGGTGGAGCTGGGTCATCTGCTCTGGCCTTGTGGGGTTTTGCTCAGGGTTTCTGGCAGATCGGACGAAGCTTATGGATGGAATCCTTGAAAAGTCGGAAGTCATTCGCTTTGTGGCAGGAAACCTGGTTATTCACATGATGGCCTGGGTTTTGCTGGCCCCGATCCTGGACATCCTTCTATATTCAAGACCCGCAAGCGAAGTTTTCAAGCAGGGGCTGACAGCGGCGTCCATTGACTTTTCTCTGGCCTCCCTTTGCGGTGGAGTGCTATTGTATGGAATGACGAAATGTGTTAACTATATTAGATCTTTTAGAGGGCGCTGAGCTCGATGCTAGTCAAACGGCTAATCGCGGTGATGATTCAAAAAATAAAAAAAGCATTTAATCTTAAATTTGGCGAGGGCACAACGCTCTCGCTTTTTGTTGCTTAATACATAGAGACGAACGCGTGATCGCTTGCAGTATCTTAGGAAATAGACGCCAAAAAGATCTTGCATGTCTCTGTCAGGAGATACTATACTTATCTGGGGATGGTATTGCGAAGCCTCGAAACCAGAGTCTGGGGCTGGTATTGCGATGCTCCAAACCCGGAACCCAGGCTTGCCTAAAGCGGGCAAGTCCTCGAACACGTGTTTACGTATAGCGGTGAAGGAGGAAGGCATGGATCACAGGATCTTGGGCAAGACGGGATTGACCGTAAGCATCTTAACATTTGGCGGAATAGTCGTAGGCGGGATGGAAGCTGGAGAAGCGTCTGAAGTGGTAGCTGAGGCGGTGGACAGCGGAGTGCTCTACTATGACGTCGCGCCATCGTACGGGAACGCGCAGTATGTGCTGGGGCCAGCTTTGGAGCCGCATAGGAGCAAAGTGCTTTTGGCTTGCAAGACGGAGAAGAGAAGCGCCAAAGGCGCAAGGGAAGAGTTGGAAGAGTCGCTCAGAGCCTTGAAGACTGACCATTTTGACAACTACCAGATGCATGCGCTGGATGACCCTGATGAGATCGAGCAGGCCTTTGGGCCTGGTGGATCCATGGAAACATTTGTCTGGGCAAAGAAGCAGGGGTACACCAGAAACATAGGCTTTACCTGCCACCGCGACGAGTCGGCGCTGAAGATCCTTTCGAAGAGCAGCGAGTTTGACACCATGCTCTTTCCGGTCAATTTCGCCTATCGCCTCAAGAAAGAGGGAAGCGTCTCCGCCGTGGCTGCCGCCAAGGAGAGAGGGCTTGGCGTGGTTGCAATCAAGGCGTTGGCAAGGCGGCACTGGCTTGAGGGAGAGGAGAGGGAATACCCGAAGTGCTGGTACCGTCCGATCTATGATGACGACAGGCTGGCCAGGCTTGCCCTTAACTTCACTCTTTCCCAGGACATAGACACAGCTGTGCCTCCTGGGGACAAAAGGATGTTTAGGCTGGCGCTGTCCATAATCCAAAGCCAAGGCGGCAAGGCCGTGCCGCTAAGCCCGGAAGAGCTGGAAGAGCTGAAGGAAGCGGCGCTTGGAACCAAGGAGGTTATTTTCTAGACGGGCGGTTGACGCTTGTCCTGCGCTTCGAACATGAAATAAAAATCTCGAGAACGTCTAGCTTTTATTTTTCTCGTATGTTAAAATATTCGCGAGAACTGCGGATGAGCGTTGCAATGGAATGCGATCAAGGCTATGGCCTTGGTCGCATTTTTTTGCCCGATCCGTAGACGCATCCCAAAGTGGCATGCGAGGAGGAAAAAATGTCTATGCACAAAGGATTTTTAAGCTTCATCCTGGTGGTTGCGCTGGTTTTGGGCAACTGCTCAAGCGCTATGGCAAAGAAGTACGAGATCAATGGGCAGGAGGTCTCGTGGGAAGAGTTCAAGGCGTTCTGCGAGGCGTTTGGGCTGGATCCGTACAGCACAGGCGGGTCTGGATCTGAAGGCCCAGCCAGCGACATCAACGAGGCGGAAGACCTGATCAGGGTGATTGACGAGATACTGGAGAAGACAATAACGGCAGGCATGACTGAAAGCGAGAAGACCAAGGCGGTTTACGACTTCCTGACATACCAGTTCGTGCACATGGGAGAAGAGCCGCTTCCAGGCTCGCCCAAAATAACTTTCGAAAGCGTTCCGGTGAACTCTTCCTATGACATCGTAATATACTTTGCCTCAAGGCTTCTGGCGAACGGGGAAGGAAACTCTGATTACTTCTCAGCGCTGTTTGCGACAATGCTCTCAAGGCTTGGAATAGAGGCCGAGATTTGGGGAGGGCAATACGGCAGCGACGGCCAGACCCAGCTCCACGCCTGGAACAGGGCGTACGTGGACGGCGCTTGGCACTGGTACGATGCCGACGTTGAGGGAAGCATATACAGGCAAGAGGGAACGATCCTGTACTCGATGTACGAAAAAGGGGACGAAGAATGGAGCAAGAACTATTCGGACATGAAGCGTAGCCATGCGGCTGAGCAAATCGCAAGCATAGTGCCAAAGCAAGACTCGCTCTCATTGGCGTCTGTGACGCCGACTGTGACTATATCGCCTACTATGTCACCGACACCAACACCCACCCCAACCCTAACGCTAAGCCCAACCCCTACAGTGACCTCTGCTCCTGTGTCTGACAAAGTCCAAAGCCTTGGCTCGCCAGGGGCTCCTTCCGAATGGGCGTTTGAAACGATAGCTAGAGCGGCGGAGATTGGGTTGGTTCCAGAAGCGCTGCTTAAGAACTACCAGAGCCCTGTAGCTAGGGGGGACACAGCGCAAATGTTCATAAACATAGTAGAAAAGGTCTCTGGCATGGACATTGTCGCGTATCTGAATTACAAAGGCTTGACAATTTCGAATTCATTTTCTGACACAAGCGACAAGGCGGTTTTAGCCGCCAACGCTTTGGGAATAATAAACGGAGTAGGCGACGGCAAGTTTAACCCGAATGGAACGCTGACACGGGCTCAAGCCGCTATTATAATAAACCGGGTGGCAATCGCCCTGGATACGAATACGGTAGGATTTTCGCACTCATTCACCGATGTCGCAGGGCACTGGGTGGATCCGGAGCTTGGATGGCCTGTTATGGCTGGCATTATAAACGGAATCGGAAACAACCGCTTTTATCCGGAGGGAAAGCTGACCACGGAGCAGTCGATATGCATTGCGATGCTGGCGTATGAGTATTTGTCAACGCACTAAAAGCGGGATAAAAAAGACTTGA
>JAISWZ010000647.1 GCA_031270945.1 Clostridiales bacterium
AGGCTGGCTGGCGCCGGAACCCATGACGAGCTATTTGAGAGCTGCGGGATTTACAGGGATATTTGCATGACGCAGGTTTAGGGCAGGAAAGCAAGAAAGAGATAAGTAAGCAAGAAAGAGCGAGAAGCAAAAAAGAGATAAGCAAGAAAGAAACGCTATAAAACAAGAATTTAATAAATATTATAAATGATATAAAACCGCAATATTGCCTTGCCGAATTCCAAGCAAAATCAAAAGGAGTCCTGCCGATGGAAGAGACCCAAACCAAGCGGCTGCAAGAGAAGTACACCGGCTCAGCCCCGCGTGCCAGCTCCCCTAAGGGGCCGCTTTTGGCCCATGGGCCTGGAGGCGGGATGCAATCCCGCTTTTCTGGCGCGAAGCCAAAGAGCGCCAGCCAGATAATAAGACGGCTTTTGACTTATCTGCAAGGGGAGAGAAAGTGGCTGGTTCTCTCGGTTTTTCTTATGCTGGCCCACTCTTTGTCAAGCCTCTCGGCTTCGTACATGATCCGGCCAATGGTAAACGCCATTGCGGGAACCGGCGAGAGCATAGTCCTGGGGCTATGTTTGATGGGTGCGCTGTACCTGGCTTCAATGCTATCGTTTTACGGCTTGTCCAGAACCATGCTGTCAATTTCACAGCGGGCGCAGACACGGCTGAGAAAAGACCTGTTTGAGAAAATGCAAAGGCTTCCGTTGGAGTTCTATGACAAGAGCTCAGCCGGAGATCTTATGAGCCGGTTCGTAAATGACATCGATTCCATAGGGGAGATGCTAAACACTGCGGCGATACAGCTTTTCTCAGGGTTGGCCGCGATGGCTGGAACGCTTGCTCTGATGTACGCCACAAGCGTAATACTGGCGCTGGTCGCGTCAGCGTTTATCCCTCTGTCTTTGATAGCGCTGAAGCTTGTCACCGACAAGGGGCGTGACAGGTACCGAAGCCAGCAAGCCGCTCTAGGCGCGTTAAACGGCTACATAGAAGAATCCATTGCTGGGCAGAAGGCAGTGAAGGCCTTTTGCAGGGAAGAGCTGGCGATAGAAGAGTTTTCTGTGCTAAACACCGACTACAAGAAGAAGCAGGTCAGATCACATAGTGTGGCAAGCCTGATCATGCCGCTGACAAACCTAGTCAGCAACCTGTCTTACGTTGCGGTGGCTTGCGTAGGCGTTCTGCTTGTGGCTCTGCGAAACTTTGACGTTGGCGGCGTTGCGGTTTTCATGAACTACGCCAGGCAATTCGGGCGTCCCTTGAATGAGCTATCGGGGCAGATGAATTCTGTCGCGTCAGCGCTTGCAGGCGCTGAGCGCGTTTTTGAAGTGCTGGACGCCAGCCCTGAGATGGCTGACGCGCCAGGCGCGATCACCCTCAAGTCTTGCCAAGGCCGGTTGGACTTTCATTCTGTTTCGTTTGGCTATATCCAAGGGCGGCCGATACTGAACAACATTTCTTTTTCTGCAAGAAAAGGCGAAAAGACCGCCTTTGTCGGCTCGACTGGCGCTGGCAAGACCACTGTGGCAAGCCTTGTGCCAAGATTTTACGACATATGGGAAGGGTCTATTACGCTTGACGGAGTGGACATCAGAAAGCTGTCCCGAGCAAGCCTACGGGAAAACATAGCGGTTATCCTGCAGGACACCAGGCTTTCAACTGGAACCATCATGGAGAACATCAGGTACGGAAGGCTTGACGCCACTGACGAAGAGGTGGTTGAAGCCTCAAAGGCGGCAAACGCTCACGCCTTTATAGAGCGGCTCAAAGACGGATATTTCACGATGCTGGACAAGGACGGCGGCAACCTAAGCCAAGGGCAGAGGCAGCTCATCAGCATCGCCAGGGCGGCGCTGTCAAAGGCGCCGGTCTTGATCATGGACGAGGCGGCAAGCTCCGTTGACGCCAGAAGCGAGAGGCTGATCGAAGAGGGTCTGAAGCGGCTGTTTTCAGATCGGACCACAATAGTGATAGCTCACAGGCTTTCCTCCGTCATGGACGCTGACATGATCTTAGTCATGGAGCAAGGCGAGATCATTGAAAGAGGCCGCCACGAAACCCTGGCAAGCCAGGACGGGCGGTATCAGCAGCTTTTGTGCGGGAAGGCGGAGCTGGCTTAGAGGGTGCGGCAAATATCAGATATGCTCTTGAACTGCTCGCGCGAAAACATAAAGCGCATTGCGAAAGGCGGGACTAGTCCGATGGAAGATCTAGAAAAACTTATAGGCTGCCTTTTGGCAAGGCTAGACCGGGGGCGGCGGCGCTATTTGGCCAACGCCCTGGAAGGCACCGGACTGCGCGGCCCCATGCACAGGTACCTGCTTCTTCTCTCAACCAATCCCGGCGCCAGCCAGGAGTTCTTGGCGGAAAGCCTGCAGATGGAAAAAGGCAACAACGCGAGGTTCGCAAAAGAGCTTGAAGATCTGGGCTTTATCAAGAGAGAGCCTGATCTGTCAAACAGGCGCCAATACAAAATTTATCTAACAGAAAAAGGCAATTCGCTCCTACCACAGATCCAGTCAGCCCTTTCAGACTGGAACAAGGCGGCAAGCAAAGGCCTTTCCTTGCAAGAGCAAGAGGCGCTGGCAGGGCTCCTTCGCAGAATGGCGGAAAACGTTGTTTGAAAGAATAAGAATCGAAAGAATAAGAGCGAAAAGATAAGGCTTGAAACAATAAGGCGTGAAAGAATAAGGCTTGAAAGGCTATTGCCTAAAACAATAAGCCCTAAAGAGATCTCGTCTTGAAAGAACAATTGCGTTTTTCCTGAATCTGTTGTAATATGTCTATGTGCATGTCCCAACATTTCTTTCGGGCCGGGAAAAGGCCTGGCGTAGAAGCGGCGCCAGGTCCTTTCCTGCGCTAGAAGAGTGTTGGGATGTGCGCCTCGATATCTAGCTCTGGGGATAGGGGCTTTCGCTGTGAGCCGAAAGCGCTTTTTTAAGATCGCGCTTGCGAAATCCCGGAATTATAATAAAATTTCAAAAATCTAATCACAAAAATCTCGTTGCGCGCATTTTCGGGATCGGGAGGATCTTGCATGGAATGGCTTGAGGCCGAAATAACTACCGCCCCGGAGGGCATTGAGCCGCTTTCGGGGCTTCTGCTGGAATGCGGAGTGTCAAACCTGCAGATAAAAGATGACGCTGAATTCAAGAAGTTTTTGATAGAAAACCCGCTTTCGTGGGATTACGTGGATGACGAGCTTTTGGAGAAAAGCTCTGGCGAAGCCAGTGTCGTATTTTACCTGACCGCCGACCCGGCGGGCTTTGACAGCCTGGCTTTGGTTGAGGAACGGCTGGCCTGGCTTAAGGGCGAGGTTGCCAAATCCGGCGAGGATTACGGGGCGCTCAGCCTAAACGTCTTGAAAAAAGATGACATCCTTTGGGTAAATGAATGGAAGAAATACTACAAGCCCTTTAAGGCCGGAGGGATCGTAATCCGCCCGGAATGGGAGCCTTATGAAAAAGAGCCTGGAGAGTTGGTTCTGACTTTGAACCCTGGCCACGCCTTTGGCACGGGATTGCACCAGACAACCCAGCTCTGCCTGGAGCAATTAAAAAAGAATGTTTTCAAGGATTGCCGCGTTCTGGACATCGGGTGCGGGTCTGGCATACTTTCCATAGCTGCGCTGCTTTTGGGCGCGAGCGAGGTTTTGGCTTGCGAGCTGGATCCTGCCGCCGCCTTCATAGCGCTTGATAACGCCAGCCTAAACAACATCCCTGCAAGGCAGATGACTGTCTTGTCCGGAAACGCCATAACAGACCAAAACCTGAGGCAGAGGATCCTGGACTCTCCAAAGGCTGACATAGTTGTATCAAATATTGTCGCTGATGCCATAATAGGGCTGGCTGATCTTGCCTGGCTCTGCTTGAAGCCCGGAGGGATATTCATATCTTCTGGGATAATCAGCCAGAGGCTTGATGACGTGCTGGAGGCTCTGAACAGCGCTGGGTTTGAGCTTGTCGAGAGCTGCGAAAAAGATGACTGGCGGGCGCTGGCGGTGCGGCATGCCTAAGCACTTCGCGAAGCCGGAAGACATTTCGGGCAGCTCGATCATTCTTAGAGGTGGCGACGCATCGCACCTCGCTCACGTTTTGCGGGCTCAAGCCGGAGATCAGGTTCTTGTCTCAGACGGCCTGGGGCTTGACTATGACTGCGCCATAACCCGGATAGACCCGAAAAAGTCCGAGGTAGTCCTGGAGATCAAAAGCTCCTGCCAAAACAAGACCGAGCCCAGGCTTAAAGCTATAGTCTGCCAGGCGATAGCCAAAGGGGACAAGCTGGAATATGCAGTGCAAAAGTGCGTGGAGCTGGGCGCGTTTGAGATTTGGCCTATCATAACAGAGCGAACTGTCTTGAAAGAGCTGTCGCAATCCAAGCTAGACAGGCTTCGAAGTGTCTCGGAATCAGCCGCCAAGCAGTCCATGAGAGGGATAGTGCCCTTTGTAAGCCCGGCCATGAGCTTGAATCAGGCGATCTTAAAAGCCTTGACTCTGCAAGCGGCATTCGCCGCATACGAAAGCGAAAAGCGCCTTGGAATAAAGGCCTATCTGGGATCCCTGCCTAGGGATGTTGGGTCCATCTGCTTTTTTATCGGGCCTGAGGGCGGGTTTTCACAGAAGGAAGTTGGGCTTTTCGAAGAAAACGGAATTTCTTGCGCCTCCCTTGGGGCCAGAATACTTAGATCCGAGACTGCGCCGCTTGCGGCGCTCACCGCCATCTTTTACGAGTTCGGCGAGCTCGGGTTGGGAGATGAACCGGCAAATGCCAGATAAAGAGGAAAAGACAAAGGTCTTTGTGATTGACGATTCCGTCATGGCAAGAAACATGCTCATACGGATCCTCGCCACAGAAAGCAGCATCGAGGTTGTAGGAGAAGCTGGCACAGGCCAAAGCGCCATACTTCTGCTTGACAGCATAGATCCTGACATAGCGATCCTTGAAGCTTCCCTGGGCGGAGGCATGGATTTGGGCGAGGTCGCTTACAGGATGAAGGAAGCCAAGCCCGACATCAAGATAATTCTTGTCGCGGACACCAACACCCCCTCGTCCGTGGCTGAGTACTACGATTACGGGGTTTGCGATGTGGTCAAAAAGCCATACATCAGCACCAAAGTATTAAAGGCAGTGGAGGCAGCAGCGCAATGAATTAAAGGCAGCAGCGCAATGAGCATTTAGCAACAAAGTATTAAAGGCAACGACGCAATGAGCATTTAGCAACAAAGTATTAAAGGCAGTGGAGGCAGCGGCGCAATGAGCATTTACTTTGACAATGCCGCCACAACAGCCTCTTCGCCGGAAGCCATCCAAGCGGCCATGGAAATGATGTCGGAATGCTACGGAAATCCGTCTTCCTCCCATGCCATGGGGCTTGACGCGGAACGCGCGGTCAAGAGCGCCAGGGAAAGCCTGGCCCAGATCTTGGGTGTGAAATCCGAAGAGCTGTTTTTCACGTCGGGCGGCACCGAATCGGCTAACCTTGCGATTCTAGGACTGGCCAGGGCTAGAAAGAGGCAAGGCCAGCATGTCATATCAAGCCAAGTGGAACACCCATGCACTGAGAACGCGCTGAAGGCACTAGAAGCTGAAGGCTTCGAAGTTGAGCGGCTTCCAGCCGCCCCTCACGGAAACGTGGATCCGGAGGCTGTTCTCTCCGCGATCCGCGAAGACACAACACTTATAACCCTTTTGCATGTCAACAACGAGACCGGGGCTGTCAACGACATTCCCAGGATCGCCTTCCTGGCCTCAAAGCGGCAAAAGCGCCCGGCGATTCATGTAGACGGAGTCCAGGGCTTCTGCAAAATCCCCCTATCCCTTGGTCTAATAGATCTCTACTCTTTGAGCGGGCACAAGATCCATGGCCTTAAAGGGACAGGCGCCTTGTTTTGCAGAAAGGGCACACTGCTCAAGCCTTTGCTCTTTGGAGGCGGACAGCAGAACAACGTCCGCCCCGGAACAGAAAACACGCCAGGCATAGTGTCCCTGGCGGCCGCCGCTCGATCCGAGATGGCAGTCATACAGGAAACCAAAAAGACAGTCCATGCGATCAAAGAAACCCTCTCAAGCCTGTCGCAAGAGCTGGACAACTCTTTCCTCCTAGGAGGCCCCAGCGCCTCCGACTACATCCTTAGCATGGGCTTTCTTGGAGTCAGGGGCGAGACATTGATTCACGCCTTGTCGGACAAAGGCTTGCATGCCTCAACTGGATCCGCCTGCAGCTCCCACGGGAAGCCAGAGAAAAGCCAAGCGGCAAGGCTGGGCCTGGATCCGGCAAAGCGGGATTCTGTTGTGAGGTTCAGCTTTTCCTCTACAAACACCATAGAGGAAGGGCGAATAGCCAAAGATCTGATAAAAGAGACTGTGCTTGAGCTTCGCGCCAGTCTGCTTAGAGCATATCCCAAAATTAATTCCATGGCTTGAAAAATTCCGGCGTTAAAGCATTCGCCAGGAATTTTTCTGCGCCTTAACGGAATTTTGGGATATGCTCTCAGAAGAGCGTGACTTTTTCGCCCTGCCCTCCGGGCAGGGCTTTTTGAGTTTAAAAATATAAAGGCAAGGCTTGAGAAAAAATTGGTATAGCCATACTTTAATGGGACCATTTTTTCCTTCTCTCCAAAAACCCTGCAAAGTCAAGGCTTGCGCGAGCATGGCTATATCTATTCTTTATATTGATCTTCCTATTATGGCGTGTTACAATGTATCTACAGTCGAGCTGGCCGCTTGGGGAAATCACCGTTTCAACGGGCGGCTGGCAGCCAGGCTTGCTTGGCATGGCGAGTCCAATCGAAAGGGGTTGGTATAATAGTGATAAAGATGAGGTGGGCTTTGTCCTAGCCATATAGGGCAGTCGACAGGGAGGCGTTGCTTCCCTGTCGTTCTATGCTTGCGAATGAATAAAAAATTTATGCTGACAAATCGTTAGCGAGATCGGCCCGACCGGCTTAGAAACGGGCAACGAAAAACAGGTTCCGGATTTGCGCTTGCCAGCGCATGCTTAAGCGTTAAAGTTTTTAGAGCAAAACTTTTAGAACCAAAATTTTTAAACCAAAACTTTTGGAATCAAAACTTCAGGCCACAGGCCTTTAAAAAATTTGCCGCAGGAGGTGCGTAAAATGCTGTCAACGGATATTGAAAATTCGGTCGCAAAACCAAAACGCGTACGAGGAGACATCTTTCTTGAAGCTAAAATATCTGAACGCCAAAGATGTGCTTCCGCCCGACCTGCTGGCTGAGGTTCAGAAACATATCGGCGGGGCCATCGTATACATCCCTCAAAAGAGGGAAAAACGCGCCAACTGGGGCCAGTTGAGCGGCATCCGGGAAGAGCTTAGAACCAGGAACCAGTCGATTTTGAGCTGCTATAAAAGCGGCGTTTCCGTGGATGAGTTGATGGATGAATATTGCTTGTCGGAAGCCAGCATCCGCAAGATTATTTACAGCAAGTAGCGAGCCAAAGCGCCGGCCATGGCGCCCGACGGGCTCAGGCCTCCCTGGCCATGTTTGAAACGCTCGTTTTGAGCAGGCATTGCGCAAACATTATCACGATGCTGCGCATGTTCAAGAGAAAACTTACAAGCAATAATGAATAATCCTAGATAATTCTCTTGACTTTTTTTGATGATATTTTTTACGATTTTCCAGCCCGGAAGCCTTGCTTTCGGGCTTTTGTCATAGTTTTGCCACTTTCTCAGAAACCTGGATCCGATAAATAATCTTTTAAAATAGATTGACATCTCGCCATAAAAGAGTTAAAATATCAATGAATATGCTGTCGAGCGATGCTCGCCATCGTAAAGGCGTATCCCAGGGTTTTTTATGGCTTGAAAAAGTCCGGAGTTAGAGTGTTTGCGGCAATTTTAAGCTTATTTAATGCTTTGGGAGTTTGCCATCGTTAGCGCGTACCGGTATTCGTTCCGGATTCGCGCCAGAGGCGCGAAATGCAGCGTATTTAAAAATTCCAAACGGCGCAGGAAAAGCACTGGCGGATATGCTCGGGCTCAACGAGCAAGCTCGCCGGACTTTCCAAGCCGTGAAACTAATTTTTGGATATGCTCTATATACTGATGAATGGCATGATTTAGAATTTTCTTATCGTTAGCGAGAGCGGCCCGACTGGGTTCTGAGGCGGGCAATGATAAGAAAATTCAACATTTGAGCATTCGTCAGTACAGCCTCTGCACTTGAGCGCTCAATACAAGGAGGAATCTTTATGAAATCCATTAACCTCGTTTTGAACACCATTGACAAGGTAAAAGGCTTTGTCAACACCATCTCCACTTTTGACGGAGCTTTCGACCTCGCATCCGACAGGTATGTCGTAGACGCAAAGTCAATAATGGGCATCTTCAGCCTCGATCTTGGCAAGCCCCTTCGCCTTGATATCCACGACGCAAAAGAGGCCGACAAGGTCGAAGAGCTGCTTAAGGAGTACTTGGCATAGCCATAAGGCTTTGCTCTAGCGAGCGGTTTGCCGCCCGTATGCCCCTGTCCCGAAATGGCATTGAAAGCGCAGCTTTCCGTTGTTTCGGGATGGCCCCCCATGGGGCCAAGCGCTTGATCTCAAGCTTGTCGGAGCAGCACAACAATGCTCTAAATTGCTAACACCCGCAGCCTTGGCTGCGGGTGTTTTTGAGTGTATAGCTAAAACTCCGCCAGAAGTCAAGAAACCCAGAGGCTTGGGCTTTTGGGTGTGATTTCAAAAGATATTTTTGGAAACGCTTGTTTCGGCCCTTTTATCGGATTGCAAATGATAACTGGGCAACAAAAGGCTGAAGGCACAGGATCTGCCTTCAGCCTTTTTGAATTAGATTTCAGGGCGCTTTGTCCGTTTTTACTGCTTTTCAGCTCATTTCTTGCCTATTAGCTGAATTAGAGTTTTTAAACTTACACCATAACCTCTTGACTCTTTTTTATTGCGTTCTATTTCTATTTGTTCCGTTTCATCTCTTTTTAGGCCTTTATAAAACCAGCCCTATATCTCTATTTGTTCCCCCAACCTTGCCCATTATTACTCAATTCCATATCCATCCATGGCTCTCCATATCATTCATTTACCCGAGATGCTTCCCAACTTCTTGCCTTCCCTACACGCATGCCCCTTCTTAAAAATCCGGCCCAATAACCACCGACGCAAATCCGGGGTTCGCGAAGTCATTCATCGTAAGGCCATCTATCGCGCAAACCCGAGCTGCTGGGCTTATGGGCGTTTCATAGGGGATTCCGTTCTCGTAAACAGCCTCGACTGCCGCCCTCTTGAATAGCCTGACGCTATCGACATTGAGGGGTTGCGGGACATGGGAGGCGTATATTCGAACGGGGTTAAGCTCGATTATCTTGTCCAGCGACTCTACAAGCGCGGCCCGCCCTACCGACTCGGGCAGGAACAGCCAGCAAAACGCGTTGGCGGCGTCTCCGACATAAAGCCATTTCAGCTCCTCCCAGTAAAACGAGAGGCTTCCTGGGGTATGCCCTGGAGTTGCTATAGCTCTGATCGTGGCCCCGCCTAGGTCAAAGCGTTCTCCCTCGCTTATGGGCTTCAGGTTGCCAGCGCCTTGGGCAATGTATTTTTCCAGGTCAAAGTTTTCCGGAAGGCCCCGAACCAGCTTGCCTGTGCGATAATCCAGGAACTCTTCGGCGTTTTGCGCTGATCTTGCGCGGTAATCTCGTGAAGTGTGCTTTGCGCAGAGATCGAGATCCTTCTCGCTAATAAAAACTGGCTCGTCAAACTGGGCGTTGCCGCAAGCGTGGTCGACGTGGCCATGCGTGTTGACGATGATCAAGGGCTTGTCGGTCAGGCTTTTGATGACAGCCTTCAGATCTCCGTACGCATGCCCAGTGTCTATGAGCAAGGCCTTGTCGCTTCCTATGATGAGATCGACGTACACGTTCTCATAGCTTGTGATTCTTTTGGCGTTTTCGCCTGTTTCCTCGATTCGGTAATAGCTTTCTGGCATTGCTTCTCCTCCTTTGGTTCTTGGCAAGCTTGCCGTTTCAGGCTCTCCTACATTTTAGACATGTAAAGGCTTCTATACGTCTCATCCAAGCTTACGTTTTGAGATCTTGGCAATTCCTTTTTGATCACGCCATTTTTTAAAAACACAAACCTTGTCCCAATGTCTTTGAGAAAGTCAAGGATATGGCTGGATATAAGAATGACACAGTCTTGCTTTCCCGCCGCCACAAGCTCGTCCTTCAAAAGTATCAGGCTTTGGGAGTCAAGGCCGTTTGCTGGCTCATCGAGAATTATAAGCTTTGGGTAATGCATCAAGGCAGAGATGACCCCTACCCTTTTCTTGAGTCCCATCGACAGCTCCTGGAGCTTGTAGCCTTTTCTCTTTAGCAGGTCAAACTTGGCCAGAAGCCTGTAGATGTCGCCGTTTGGCTCTCCTTTGTACTTTATCCCCCAGATGAACCCAAGGAAGTTTTCAACTGTGATCTTGTCGTAGTAGTATGGTGATTCCTCAAGAAAGCCAATCTCTTTCTTGGCTTCGATGTCGCTTGTGCTAAGGTCTCCGATCAGGCATTCGCCCCCGTCGCTTTGAGCGATGCCCGCT
Organism: Clostridiales bacterium; assembly: GCA_031270945.1. Lineage (GTDB taxonomy): Bacteria > Bacillota > Clostridia > Lachnospirales > WQUN01 > JAISWZ01. The sequence continues at coordinate 10,548 of JAISWZ010000647.1, forward strand.
ATCATGTTAAAGGCAGTGGTTTTGCCTGACCCGTTTGGCCCGATCAGGCATACGATCTCGCCAGGCTCAGCTTTAAGGAAGAAAGGCTTTAGCCCTTTGCCGTTTGGGTAAATCTTCTTGATCCCGTTTACAGTCAGCAAATCACCAAGCCCTCCATTTTTTCGCGCCTATTCTCATTCCGCACACAATCATTATTACCGGAAAGAGCGGTATGAGCATCATAAAGTCTCCAAGCAGCAGGGGCATGTCTGTCGTGTTTTTCACCTTTGGGAAATATAGCATGATGATGCTTGAGTTGTAAAAAAACAAGAGCTCTGACCAGAGCATCAAGCCTATCAGGAGAATTATGGCGCTCAGAGCCGTTATCTTTCCCATGCCAAATTCTGCGGCAAGCAAGGCCAACGGGCAGGGAAGGGAGTACAAAGCGGCAAGCGCAGCCTTCATCAAGACAAAATCCTTGAACTTGATAGGCAGGGTCTTGTACACTCCCACAAACAGCGAGTCAACAACAAGCACGTCCTGAATCTTTAATGATAGCACCCAGCATATGATTGCCAGGTAGATCGCGAGATGCACAAGAATGCTTCCTCTAAGCATAGTTGACGCCCATATTCCCAGCGCCACCGCGCCAACCTGGATTGCCATGAATATCTTGCTGGAAAACGCCACCCCCAGATCTCTTTTCATGAATGACTTGAGCGGGCTTCCGACAGTGATCCGAACCCGGCTTCGCCTTCTTCTTCTAGGTTTTCCTACAGTGTAAACCGAAAGCTTCAGGAACCGCTGCCTAAAGAATATCCAAAAGAGAAGCGCTGTCCCAAGCGTGATCATGGCCATCGAAGCAAAAGAGGAAAAGAATGAGAAGGATATGAAGTCCATCACCCTCATTCTTGCCAGATGCCTGACCATTTCCTCCACAGTCTGGAACAAGAGCATGCCTTCAACATAGGTCTCTTTGTAAGCCTTGGTGAATATGGCCGCAAGCGCCAGAATAATGGATATGTCCTTGAGAAGGGTTGATTTTTGCGAATTGAACAGCGTAATGTATATGGAGGAAAGAATAGCTGCCCACAAGAAGCACAGAGCGGACATTGCCAGGCACGTTATAGCCCCAGGCCATCCCAGCTCCGCCTCTACCCCGTAGATGCAAGCGTATCCTGTAGTTGCCATTAAAAAGGGGATCTTCACCTTGGACAGGCAGTAGACGAAGAGCTCATTTCCGCTAAACCCGATCTTTTTCAAAAGCAGGATCTCCTGCCCGCCAAGGATATAACGGATCTTGCTGGTAGTGAACACGCACGTGCCCAGCAGGTACATCAAGCCCAGCAATCCCCTGGATTCAAGGGTCAATTCGGATTGGCCAAACTTGGCGAAGGCAAAGGAAGCGGCCACTAGCAAGATCCATGGCAAAATATGCACTAGCGCTATGGCTGCGCCTCTAATTATCCCTCTAAACACAATCCTGGAAAAGTACAGCCTGATGTTTCTCAAACCTCAGCCCCCTAGAAGCAAAACCCAGCTAATTTTAAGCCCGAGGCGCATAAAACAATCATCGCGCCTGTTTCAGAAATTTCGGGACATGCACTGCACATTGCTACTAACAGAATACAGCAAACAACAAAAAAAGGCAAGCCCGAAGGCTTGCCAAGAAATTTGTTCCAAAAAACAAGAATTCAAATTTTGCGAACAGCTCATTTTGATTTGCGCCCAGGCGCAAAACGGCGCAGAGCTTCTTGCTTGCTTGCCTGCCTGTCTACCTATAGATCGCTTTCAAGCTTTTCAAGAACCGGCTTGCGTCGTCTTGGCTTATCACGTTTTGGCTCACCAGCTTCTCGATCAAAGTCAAATCGGAATCCTTTGTTCTGGTTCTCAGAATGCTAGCGATGGACACAACAGCCTCAGCCCGCAAAGTTGTTTCGTCAGCGTTTAGGGCGGCTGATTCTTGGGGATTGTAGAGCCCGGCTTCAACGGCCTTTCTTCTGGCGTCGGCAAACCTGAAGTCTCCGTTTGCCTCGCTGTATCCCAGCACTCTCAGCAAGAACGCCGTGAACTCCTGCTGGGTGGTTGTTCTGTCAGATCCCAGAAGGGTATGCCCGCTGTCAATGCCTACTGTTATCCCGATGCTGTAAGCGTAGGCGGCTATCCTGTCGCCCCAGGCAGGAACATCCTTGAACGGGTTTACTGCGGTTGACTTTTGGGCTTCCTCTTCCAAACCAAGCAGACGCAGCAGCACCGCAAGGGATTCAAGCCTTGTTATAGGCCTTTCCAGCTCGAAAACCGGGTTTCCGTACGCGTCATTGCCCGTGCCCGCAAACAGGTTTATTGCGTAAAGCTCTTGGGCTATTCCATGCGCCGCAACAGGGCTTAAAATGGTAAGTCCTGCGATTGCCGGGTAGACAATTGGAGCGGCTGTTGGCGTTGGCGCTGGAGCGGGGGTGATATAGACGTAAGGAGCGACGTAGACAGGAGCGGATGGCGGGGTTTCAGGCTCGGGCTGTCCAGGTTCTTCTGGCTCTTCTGGCTCTTCTGGCTCTTCTGGTTCTTCTGGCTCTTCTGGCTCTTCTGGTTCCTCTGGTTCTTCTGGTTCTTCTGGTTCTTCTGGTTCTTCTGGTTCTTCCGGTTCCTCTGGTTCCTCTGGTTCTTCTGGTTCTTCTGGCTCTTCTGGCTCTTCCGGCACCTCAAAAGTATAGCTATACTCCGCTATCTCGCTGTCCTCGAACCCGTCTTTTACGGCAATGGCTTTAATCACGGCATCTTCTGAAACCAGGATCGGCGCCGTGTACAGCTCGCTTAGCTTGGTTGGGGTTGAGCCGTCAAGCGTGTAATAAATCTCTGCTCCGTCAGTAGCGGTGGACAGTGTGACGCTTACCGGATCGCTGATTGACTGGGAGGATCCAGGTGATGCCTCAACAGCGGCCACCCTTGGAAGAAGCCCAATAGTAAGCGTTCCATTTTCAAGGCTAAGCTGATAATTGCCTGTGGCGGTTCCGCCAGATATTAAAATTTCGTAGTCGCCAGGATCCGAGTTGGACTCGGCTTCACAGGAGAGAACTGGCTCAACAGCCAGGGCGCTTTCCGTGGTTTCTCCATCTATAAGGCCTTCTAGCAGGTAGGTGAATTCCGGCAGGGGATCGCCTTGGACAATGTACTCGTCTTTTGCCTTTGCTGTTAGAGCAGCTTTTTTTATTTCAGCCTGTTTTGCGAAGCTTCCGTCAGCCAGCGCGTAATTCCTGGCCACGCTATCCTCTGAATCAGAAAGCGAGATGACTGCGCTAACGGTTCTGGTTCCAGCGTCAGCTGAATCGTATTTCGCGTTTTCAACTGCATAGTCTGACTCGCCAAAGGATTCGCCATCGACAAGGCCTGAGAACGCTGGCTTGACTTCAGCAGTGTCTGTTCCGTCGTACGTCTTGGCCGAAACTTCGCTTTCCGTCAAGTCTATGGTTATCTCTTTCTTGCCTATCTCAAATGTTCCAAGAACTATGCCGCTAACCGCTTCAAACCCAGCGCCAGCATCGACTGCGAGTATTGCTTGGTACAGTCCCGCGTCTTTTGGCTCCGCTGGTGTTCCTTCGGAATCTTCAGCATTTGCAAGCCTTAGGTATTCAACCTCAAACTCGCCGGTATCAAGCCTTGCCTCCACTTCGAGAGGCTGGGCTTCGCCATTGTAAGCGCGAGTCGCCAGGTCATAGCTAAACGCCTCTTTTGCCAAAGTCCCTGTGGACACTTCGAGGCGAAAGTCGTCAATGGTGCCCCAAGCCTGTGCAGGACACGAGACGCTCATTCCAAAGGTAAGCGTTCCGTCATAGACAAAGACGTTGATCGTCGGGTTTTCCCAAACATTCCAGGCAGAGACTGATGTAACCGCTCTCAAGTCAGCGCCGGAGGTTTTGGCGTAGAGGTAAAACTCAGGAGAGCTGCCTGCGTCGCCGCCTTGGATAAAGGCTGACAAGTCATAAAACCCAGTGGCTAGGCCTGTCAGAGTCTGCTCTACAGTAAAGTCCACCGCCTTGCCGCTATCGTAAAACTTGTACGAGTAGCTTCCCGTATGGGGATCGCTTGCTTTTCTTCCCTTGTCTGTGCCGTCGTTGCCAGTGAGCGTCCACATGGACATGTTTGACAACTCAAAACCGGGGTTCAAGACCAGGTTGGGGTTCTGTATCGTGAGTTCCAGGGTGGCAGCAAGATCCCCTTCGGATGAAGCCGCAACGCCTGATATGATGTGCTTTTGTGCGACTCCAACAGCGGCTTCAAGTTCGGCTTCGTCCCAAGTGACGCTTAGTTCGATTGTTGCGCCATCAGAATAGCTGGCGGTCACAGTTGCTGGAAGAATAGCCTTTATCGCATCAAGACTGTCAGTCGTAAGAGCGCTGGCAACTGCTGCCTCAATATCGTCAAGCGTTACAATCGGGTTGTATGCGCCGGTTCTCACATACTTGAAGACGTTCAGCGACTCCAGCGGATGCCCTTCAAAGTCAAAGAGAGCCTGGTTATCCCAGGACGATCCGCCAAACCAAACCCCTGCGTCAGTTGGATCGTAATCGTCAGCGTAAGAGCTGGCCCAGCCGCTTCCATAGGCTTCCCATAGCAGCTTGTTGGCTGCAAGATTGTCAGGAGTTCCTACAGGTATCCATGCTGGCTCCCAGTAGAACACGCCAATGCCCAGGTCTCCGACCTTCGCCACTGCGTCGATGACATCCCTGATCTCAGTCGCCTGTCCTCCGACAGACGCCTTGTAGGCTGGATCATCCCAATTCTTGTTCTTGTTCACTGTATTCTCATGGCCGTCGCCGTCATCCAGGGTGTAAACCCAAGAGGTCTCAGCCACCATCACCTTTTTGCCGTAGTCTCGCGCGACCTGGGACAGGACGCTTGTCAGGTTCGAAAGCGTTCCATGCCAGAATGGATAGTAGGAGCTTGCGAAGACATCGTAATCCACGTTGTTGTCAGACAAGGCTTTTGCCCAGCCTGAGTAATTGTTCGCCCGCTCCGGGTTAGTGAAGTGGATCGCCACTAGGATCCCAGGATCTACATCTCTCACCGCGCTTGAGCCGGCGTTGAAGATCTTGGACATGTCTGCCGCGCCTGATACGCCGCATATGCTTCCTGTCGTCTCGTTGCCAATCTGAACCATAGCTACGTCAGCGCCAGCGGCAATGATCGTCTCAAGGCTGGCCTTGGTAAACTCATTTACTTTAGCCGCCTTGGCATCGACAGAAAGATCTGCCCAAGCCTTGGGCGCTTGCTGCTTCCCTGGATCAGCCCAGAAGTCCGAGTAGTGGAAGTCGACCAACAGCTTTATTCCGTAGTCTGCGGCGCGTTTTCCTATAAGGGCCGCCGTTGCAACATCGTTGTTGCCTCCGCCATACCCTTTCCCGTTTTTGTCAAAGGGGTCATTCCATACCCTCACGCGGACGATGTTCACTCCAGCCTCGCTTAGGGTCTTGAATATGTCAGTTACTGTCCCGTCAAACCCGTAGTACTTTACCCCGCTGTTTTCTTCAGCTATGACGCTGGATATGTCGACACCCATAAAGAAGTCGTCAGCCAAGCCGTCAACGCGAGCAACCGTTATTCCCGCCTCAACCGGATCAGGAATGGCATCGCTTCCCAAAATTTTGCCATCCGCGCTTGAGAGCTTGAAGTTGTCAATAGACCCCCAGCCTCCGGCTATGCTTGTGACAGCTATTCCGATGGTTACAACGGCGTCTTGCTTTAGGGTAAATTCCAAGGATAGAGTTTCCCAATTTCCCCACCCAGTTGTAGCCTTGGCAGTTCCTAGTGTGCCGCCACAGTACACAAGCGCCGACGGAGCGTCAGAAGTGTCAGGCCCGCCTGAAGAGTTCGCCTCCAATGTGTACTTCCCAGCAGAAAGGCTAAGATCGCGGTAAAGTTTTAGCTCTTGGGTGCCAGATACGGTTGTTTCGTAATAATACTTGAACGTGTACGTTCCATCAAGGCCCGGGTCATACGAATCTGTTTCAACCTTGCCAGTTATTGTGTCGCTGTCATAAGCTCCCCTGTCAACGCTCCACCCCGTGAGGCTGCCATCCTCGAAGCTTTGGTTCGAAAACGGCAGGTTTGCGGCCGCTGGCGGAAGAATCGCTCCATCCTCGCTTGAGAGCTTGAAGTTGTCAATAGACCCCCAACCTCCGGCTATGCTTGTGACTATTATTCCTAGTGTTACAACGGCGTCTTGCGTTAGGGTGAAGCCTAGGGACAGTGTTTCCCATTCTCCCCACTTGGTCGTAGCTGCGTCGTCACCCCCGGTTGCATCGTAAAACAGTCTTGCTGTCGGCTTGTCAGAAGTGTCATGACCTCCTGAAGAATCAGCCTCCAATGTGTACTTCCCAGCAGCCAGGCTAAGATCGCGGTAAAGTTTTAGCTCCTGGGTACCAGATACGGTTGTTTCGTAATAATACTTGAACGTGTACGTTCCATCAAGGCCCGGGTCATACGAATCTGTTTCAACCTTGCCAGTTATTGTGGCGCTATCATAGGTTCCCCTGTCAATGCTCCACCCCGCCAGGCTGCCATCTTCGAAGCTTTGGTTCGAAAACGGCAGGTTTACGGCATCCGCCGCAAAGCCAAAGGTTTGCGGCAAGACAGAGAAAGCCAACACTATCGCCAAGAAAAGCGCCAAACGCCTTCTCATGCGTCATCCCCCTTAATAAATCAACAAAGCGGCCAGGGCATAAAACGCTTGCGTTTCAGGCTTCTTTTATATGCCCTCACGAGAACGATATGCCAATCTTTTCGTTCCCCCAGAACATCAGCCGCGTTAAGCTTTTTAAGAAAATTTCTTCAAACCCCTAGCTCCAGCGCATGGGAACACAAAAGCTCTTTGCCCCCAAATTTCTCCTGCTGACGCTATCTTACTCTTTTACCGCCGCTCCTCCCAAAGACGTGACCAGCATCTTCTGTGTCACAGCGAAGAAGATGATAAACGGCACAGCTACGATAAGGGATCCTGCGGCAAAGTTTGTGAAATCGTTCTTCTTGTCAGTGATAAAGCTGAACAGCCCCAAAGCCAGGGTCTGCTGTTCCGGGCTCCTTAGGACCATCTTTGGGAATATGAAGTCCATCCAGGGACCTGTGAAGCTGGTGATTCCAAGGAAAATCAAAATCGGCTTGGCTATTGGCATGATAATGGTAGCCCAGATCCTGACGTTTCCAGCTCCGTCTATCCTGGCCGCCTCGTCCAGGGATCTTGGGATGTTGTCCAGGTAGCTTTTGACCAGCCAGGTATTGTAAGGGATGTTGCCTGCCAGATACACGAGCACAAGCCCCCACAGGCTGTCGAACAAGCCGATCCGGTTTATGATCACGTATATGGCCACCATTCCGACAAACGACGGAAAGATCTGAAGAATCAAAAGCGCCATCATCATGGATTTCTTGAAGGTGAACTTGAATCTCGAAAAAACATACGCGCCCAGGGAAGCGACCAAAAGAGTTCCCAAGCTAGTAGCTATGGCAATCACCAGGGTGTTTCCGAACCAGAGCGGATAGTTGGTGTCGCTGAGCAAATGGATAAAGTGCTCCAGCGTAACGCCTTTTCCGAAGGGCGTGATCGGCATGTCTGAAATGCTGTTGCCCGGAGTGAACGCGGATGAAAGGACGTAGACCAACGGGTAAAGCACCGCTAGCGCAACTATGCACAGAAAGGCTATGACAATGCCAGAGGCGATCTTAAGCCCAAGCTTTTCAGCTCTAGACATTACAGCTCACCTTCCTTGTACGATTTCGTCCTCCTGAAGTTGAAAACCGCGAACGGAGCCAGCACTATGAAGATCATTACCGCAAGCGCCGAGGCGTACTGGTACTTTTGGAGGTTTATAGTCAAGTTGTAGATCCATGTGACCAGAATGTCCGTGCCTTTGGCCGAGGTGACCGTGCTGTCGGCCACTACCGGGTTTCCTCCCGTCAGGAAGAATATCGCCCCAAAGTTGTTGATGTTGGCGGTGAAGGACATCACTATAAGGGGAGCGGTCTGGTAAATCACCAGAGGCAGGGTGATCCTTCTAAAAATCTGAAGGCTCCCTGCGCCGTCAATGCGGGCCGCTTCAAAGATGTCACTGGATATTGCGGTCATCGTTCCTAGAGTGAGAAGCATGAAATACGGAAAGCCGCACCACAGGTTTATCATGACTGTCGTGAACTTGGCCAGCCAAGGATCGGAGAGCCAGGCTATCGGAGTTGAGACAAGGCCTATGGACATGAGCGTCCGGTTCACGACGCCAAAGGCGCCATTAAGCATGTTCTTCCATACAAGCATGCTAACGACAGAGGGAACGGCGTATGGAAGGATGAAAATCGTCCTAAAGACCGGCGCTATCTTTGTCTTGCTTCCGCTTAGGATAGCAGCCATGATCATTCCGCCAAAGTAGCAGGTGATCGTAGACAGGAATGCCCATGTCACAGTCCAAAGCGCTACCCTTCCCAGTGCGCCGGTCCATGTGGCGTCTCCTCCAAAGAGATGGACGAAGTTGTCTAGCCCCACCCAGTCCACTGTGTTGGCTGGAGGGATGTTTCCAGGAGTCGAGTAATTGGTGAAGGCTACGCAAGCGGAGAATACCAGCGGAACCACCACAAAGAAAAGTATCAGCAAGACTGTAGGCGCAAGAGCGACCACTGGAAAAGCGGTTCCTGACAAGTCAAGCCCTTTCGACTTCTGCCATCCATTCGCTTCTATCTCGCGCGAAATCAAAAGCGCGCTTTTTATCGATATGTAATATAACGCCGCCAACAAGAGACAGACCGCCAGCACGGTTATGCCGTCTATCAGCATGAACATGGAGTTGTCGCGAAGCTTCACGGGAAGATCCGGCTGGGGGCTTCCAAGCGTCACCAGCTGAACTATCTTCGGAGCGATAACCCCAGGAATAAGCGCAATGAACGCTATCTCCACCAGCGCGAACAAAATGCCCTTGACTCGTTGCCTTAGCACTGTGAGATGGGCAAGGCCCATGAAAACGCAAGACAGGGCTAACACCTTGGAGCGTTTCATGCGAAGCCTCCCTACTCGCTTATAATCACTGTGTTCAAAGAATCCATCTCCGCCTGAGGATCAGCGCCATCCCAGATGTTGGCGAAAGCGGAGTTGGCGGAATCCCAAAACTTGCCCATCTGAGGAATCGAAGGCATCGGGTACGCGTAATCCATCTGTCCAAGAAGCCCAGTTGCGTACTCTCCGTATTCCCCTCCAAGCTGAACGCTTACGGATGGAAGAGCCCCTGTTATGTCGTACCGCAAAGACTGGATCTCGCTAGACAGCAAAAACTCAGCAAACTCGGACACTTCAGCGGGATGGTCGGTATAAGCTGAAACGCACAGAAGCCTTGTTCCGGAAAAGCTTAGAGCCGGAGTTGACTCGCCTGGCAACGCAGGAAGGGTTGTCACTCCAAAGTTTATGCCAGCGTCCTTGAAGTTCTTGAAGTTCCAAGGCCCAGTAATATGCATTGCCACCTGCCCGCCTTGGAAAAGGCCGTCCACTGTGCTTGTAGCCAGATCAGCCGCCGCTACGGGAAGGATCTCGCTCTTAAGGCTTGAGAATATCTTCACTCCAACAAGAGCGTCTGCCGTGTTCAGATATGTGTTCGCCGTGTCAGTGCCGCTTGGGCCAAACAATGTGTTGCCTTTTGCTGAGGCAAACAGCACCTCATAATATCCATTTCCGGGATCAATGACAAACGCGTACTTGCCAGGATTCGCGGCATTGAATTCCTTGCCGAAGCTTATGAGTTCTTCCCATGTCTTAGGAGGCTCAGGGCACAAATCCTTGTTGTAGAACAACGCATAGGTCTCAGTTGATTGCGGGTATCCATACACTTTCCCGTCATACGTTGCCGCCTTGAGGCAGCCTTCCAGCACGTCAGCCTTTAGGTCAACAGCCAGCACATGCCCGTTAGTGACCAGCTCCCCTATCTTGTCGTGAGGCACCGCAAACAGATCAGCTCCAACCCCGGCAGGGCCGTCAAGCGCGATCTGCGTGGAGGTGTCTCCAAGCTCCACATGCTTGTACTCGACTGTCACATTGGGATGGGACTCCTTGTACTTTGCTGCGGCTTGTTGCAGCCATTGGTCTGGGCCGCCTTCTGATTCCCAGACAACGATGGATATTGGTTCCGCTGCCGCTGGTGCCGCAGGCGCCTGCGTCTGCGCCGCCGCGTTGCTGGATGGCGTTTGCGCCGCCGGGCTTGCGCCCCCAGCGCACCCGGCCATGGCAAACGCCAGCGCCAAGGCAAGAATTAATGCAAGTGCTCTTTTCATGCTGTACCCCTCCTGTTTGGGCATGTCACAATGCCCGCAGGGCATTGTGACATGCCCTTGATATAGCCTGTTGGCGGGCTGACTGCAGCTAGCAGCACCGGCTTGATTGGTGTTGCCAATGGCTTAAAAGCCTTCTCAGCCTTGCGCAACTATCTGCGCAATCGGTTGAGCTTAATCAAAGTATATGCCTGAATTAACATGATGTCAACGCTTAATAATGCACAAATATAATATTTAATTTTGTGCACTATTGCTAACATCAAATCAATTGCTTTGTGCATCTTGGCATTTCCAAAACGCGCGTGATTCGTTTTTCTTTTAACAGCAACGAAATCGCCATGCCATATTCCCTGGCGTAGAAATTTTGCCTAGACGTCATTTGCGCAACCGCTTACGCAATCACTTGCTTTCAGGCAGAGAAAATGCGACTTTTGAGATTTATGAGCCGAAAGCGCAAGGGCTAGCCCCAAATTTTTAAAAGATGCGCGATAGCGTTTACCGATCAGAGGTTTCAAGTCTTGCGAAAGCTGAGGCCAACTTTTGGAACATATCAAGATGGCGAAATAGATTTTCTTGTTTTTAGTTTTTCCACAAATTGCACCTATGCCTTAGATATCACAACCGGCCAAAGCGCCTCAACAACAGCTGACAAACTTTTGGCGGATCGCATTGCAGACTTTGTTTTACGCGCCAGATCAGGTTCCTGCGGCGGCATCGGCGAGCCTGGCGTGTTGACTATTCCTATTTACCTTATAGGACGCTTTGATTTCGACTCTACGATTAATCCTCCGCTGAAGCCTTCTTTAAGAAGAGAGAGGCTATTGGAAACCGCGCTTGAAGAAGATGACGATGATGGCTACATTCTGCCCTACGCTTGGTTGCGGCTTGATAAAACCTTCATGCCGTCAGCCCGCTCCACCTCTGCAAAACTGATTTCTGAACTCGCAAAGCATAGCCTCGAAATCTAGGCCGCTCACCTTTTCGTTGAATTCCCCTTCGGCGACGCGGCAGTAGCTTTCATTTAACAAGCAAGCGGACATACATTATGCGTTTTAAATCTCTCGCTCCAATCCTTGCCATGGATCTAGCTCTTTGCCCCCAATCCAGCACTCCAATCCTTGCCATGGATCTTGCCCTTGCCCCGAATCCAGCGCCCAATCCTTGCCATGGATCTTGCTCTTCCAAAGCAATCCGCCTGAAATTCGCCCCTCCCCCACGCCCTGATAAATCCCCGCCGCACCCCCAAAGGCTTGCGGCAGGGAACCGATAAACTTTTTAAATCTCTTTTTTATATTTCTTATTCTTCTATATCTCTTCTTCTTTTATATCTCTTCTTCTTTCACATCTGCGCTAAGCCTGTTAAAATCCAGCGTAAAGACAAACTTCCCTCTTCTAGACTTAACCACGCCTGGCTCAACTTCAAAGCCCTTGATTCCAAGCTCTGCAGTCAGATCCTTGTAGAAGCTTTGGCAAAAGTCCGCTTCAGGCCTTGTGGCCAGGTAATAGGCCGTGCCTTTCCCGAACTGGTTCTTTAATAGCGCTGGGTGTCCAGCGTAGAAGTCCTTGGTGTATGTTCCTAGAACCTCAGCGCCCTTTGGATGTACGAGTTCCGCGAAATCGCGGGAAAAGCGCTCTTTTCCTTGGTACAAGAAAGAGTTTCTCTCATCGTCCTTGAGCGCGTCCATCTCTTCAGCCCAGAGCCCAAAAACCTCTCCCAGCCCGCAAGCGGGGAAACCTCCCAGGAAGCAGAGATCATTTTCGTCGACTTGGCCTGTCATGTACGTGCCTACCAGGATCCCGCCGTTTTTCACAAAATCCCTTAACTTCTCTTCGATCCCAGCCCGGAGCATGTAAAGCATTGGCGCTATCACAAGCTTGTAGCCTGAGAAGTCGCACTCGCAGTCAGCTATGTCAACAGGGATCCCCATTTCCCAGAGAGCCCTGTAGTGGTCGCTTATAGAGTCCAGGTAGTTTGCTCCTACGTTTCGCTGCCCTCGCAGAGTTTCAATGGCCCATCTGTTTTCCCAGTCATAGATAATCGCTATATCAGGGTTGATCTCCGCTCCTGCCAGATCTGAAATTTCCAAAAGCTTTTTGCCTACAGCCGCGACATCCTGGAATACCCTGGTTTCTGATCCTCCAAAGTGATCAACGACGGCGCCATGGAACTTTTCGCTTGCTCCCCTGCTCTTTCTCCACTGGAAGTACATGACGCTGTCAGATCCGTGGGCCAAGGCCATAAGGGATGAGAGCATATGAACCCCAGGCTTCTTGAGCTTGCTGATAGGCTGCCAGTTCGTGGTGCTAGGGGTGCTTTCAATCATGAGAAACGGCTGCTTTTTTATGCTTCTCATCAGATCGTGAGCCATTGAAGTCGTCATGGATGTTGTCACGTCGTTCTTTGTATGCCAGGCAGGATAGGAGTCCCAAGACACTACGTCTATGGTGTCCTTGAACTTGAAGTAGTTCAACCCGCCAAAGAATTCCATGAAGTTGGTGGTTACGGGCTTTTCTGAATATTTTCTTACCGCTTCTATCTCGTGCTTGCAGAAGTCCAAGGTCTGGTCTGTCACAAACCGCTTCCAGTCCAAGACAAGCCCGTGCAGCCCCTGCTCTCCGTATGGCACTGGAGGGCTTATCTGCTCAAAGCTGTTGTATGTATGGCTCCAAAAAGATGTCCACCAGCTCTTGTTCAGGTTTTCTATAGTCTTGTGCTTGTTCTTCAGCCATTTGCGAAATTCGTCCTTGCAGAGGTCGCAGAAGCACTCCCCTCCGTACTCATTCGAAATGTGCCAAAGCGTTACTGCGGGATGCGTCCCAAATCTCTCCGCCAGCTTCTCGTTTATGGCAGACACTTTCTCCCTGTACACCGGAGAAGTAAAGCAGTGGTTATGCCTTTCTCCAGCCAGCTCTCTCTGCCCGTTCCTGTTCACCCTCCTGGCTTCCGGATACTTCTCGGCAAGCCAGTTCGGCTTCGCGCCTGACGGGGTGGCAAGGATCGTTGAGATCCCGTTGTCCCAAAGGTTATTGATGATGTCTTCTAGCCAGCCTAGCTGGTAGTTCCCCTCTTGCGGCTCAAGCGCCGCCCATGCGAACACTCCCAGCGTCGCGGAGTTTATGCTTGCCTCTTTCATGAGAAGAATGTCTTTGGCTAAAATGTCTGGCCTGTCTAGCCATTGGTCTGGATTGTAGTCCCCTCCATGAAGCAGTTTCGGCATTGCCATTCCTCAATTCTTTTTTTTGGTCCGGCGTGATTGCCGGCATAATTATTCGTAAAAACGCGTTTATTGCATTTGCCGTTTCAAAGAAACGGCGGCATGAGATGTTGTTTATGTAGCTTTTACTCGCATGTTTCGCAAGCGGTCTCAGTCTCATTCCCCAAATATATCTTGTAGTCAAGCAGCGTAATCCTTGGAGTGGTCTCTCCATCCAGCTTTCTCAGAAGCAGCGAGCAGGCTTCCGCGCCCTGGAGCTCCGAGTCAAACTCCACCGCAGGTATGTCAGGCCTGAACATCTTCAAGGAGTCGCTTGAGAAAAACGACGCTATCTTAATGTCCGTCACTCCCCGCCTATCGCACTCATGGGCAAGAAGGGAGCAGATCACGTCATCTGCGGCCAGAAGCAGCCGGTTTCCTTTTTCAAGCAGGCTGTCAAGCGCCTCTCCAATGTTTGACAGGGCGTCCCATGCAATGTCCGCGTCTGGCGCGGAGTCCAGAAATCCCTCTGCGCGGGTGCGGTTTACCGTATGCGTTCTCTCCCCGTTAAGAAGCGCCGCTTTCAGATCATGCTTTTCAAGCATGATCTTGGTAAGGATCCTCGCTGCCGCGCGGTGATCCCCGTCCACTTGAGTCACGCCGTCCCTGTCAGTGGATCCTATCAAGACAAAGGGAAGCTGGCGATCTATCAGGTACTCCATCACAGCGTCATTGTCCACGCTTCTGGAAAGTATGGCCCCATCGGCCTTGCGGCGCTCAGCAACCCGCTTCACGCGGTCAAGCTCCGAGGGCAAAAGTATGATCTCATTTGAGAACTCTGCCGCTTTCGCCTCCGCGCCAAGCAAGCATCGAAGGAAGTAAGGAGTGTCAGCAAGCGCCTCTCGTCCAGGAACAATGAACGCGATGTTCGATGAGCGGCCAGCCGCCAGGTTTTGAGCGATCACGTTAGGATGGAAGTCATGCTCCTGCATGTACTCAAGAACCCTCCGCCTGGTTTCTGGCGACACCCGTCCGTTGCCTGATATTGCTCGTGAGACCGTGGTTTTTGACACGCCAAGAGCTCCGGCAATATCGTCTATAGTCAAGCAAACGCCTCCCTTTACAAGCGCGTGTCGCGCATTCGGTTGTGTGCATCAAGCGAAAAGCGCTGTTTTTTTAGAGCGTCAAAGCGCGCTAATGCGTACGGCCTATCGATTTGATTATATGGCACACAATGAAATTTGTCAATAAATCCAGAGAGAAGAAGGACTAACGAAGGTTAGAATTTATCGAATCATTTTTGTTTTATTCGAGCGATAGCATCTCAAGCCCAATATAGGCTGATTAGAAGGAAATTAAAAGTTTATCGCAATCCCGAACCAGATCTTGCAAACCCGATCCCGCAATTCCGATCCCGCAATCCCAAGTCTGCAAACCCAAACATACAGTCCTGAAGCCGCTGCCCATTCGGGCAGCGGCTTCAGGGGCCGTAAGTTTATTTGATTTAATTGCTTGAGGTCAAGCCGTTTCTAGACCAAGCCTAGCTTTGCGCCGCAATGTGCGCTGCGACCTGCGCTTTGAACTCGTCATGGACTTTCTGTATTCCGGCGTTCTCAACCTGCTTCTTAAGCTCAGCTATGGCCTTTGGCACGTCGTCTACCATTCCGGAAAGAAGCGGGGTGTAGTACTGAGCAACCAATGAGTCAATGAGCGCCAGCTCATTTGTTACGCTGGCCTTGTCAAAGGAGAATCCATCCAATGGATGCTCTCCGCGAATGTTGCCGTTCCAGGAATCCAATATCTCTTGGAACTTGATGTCGGCGGGGGTTGGATTCTCGATATACTCATCGCGGTTGATGTTCATGTTGTTCCATGCCCAGTTGCAGTTGGCGCTTATGCCGTAATCGCCGGTTCTGTCTGTGGTCGAATACGCGTCATCGCCAATGGCTTTCCAGTGAACGCCTTCGATGCCGTAGAAAGCAAGATCATGGATCTCTTTGTCCGTATAGAACAGGTTCAGGGCCATCATGGCTCTTTCTTTATTCTTGCTGTTTGCGTTTATCGCCATGCCGTTGTTGATGTAGGAAGAGACCTGCTTGGGAATGTCAGGGATGATGTCTACCAAAGTCACATTCCAATCTGGATGGGCCAGATTGGCTTCGGTGGCGTAGGTTTTGCAGCTTCCCAGGTTCCAGGCCATAGTTGCCGAAGTGCCTCTAAGCAATCCGTCTTGGCGCTGATCCATGCTTGCCAGGGAGTCTTTGCTCCAGAACCCCTGCTCATAGAAATCTTTCATCAAGTAGCAGTATTCCTCAAATTTGTCCCATTCCAGCAGGTAATTGATGCTGGTGTCCGACACGTCCATGGACTTGTACAGGAAAAACTCTTTCGGAGTGCCTGGGAGGGTACTATAGCCTTCCTTTTGGAAGTACTCGTAGATCATTCCGCCCTGGATGTTGCCTCTAGGAGAGACGCCGCTTTCTCCAGCCGCAAGCTTAGAGAAGAACTCAGTGAGCTGGTCAAAGCCAGAGATGGTGGAGTAGCCATACTTCTCCATCAAGTCGCCGCGAACAGCGTACGCGTCGTTTGTGAACTCGTTGTTATACTGTGGAACCATGTAGATGGATCCGCCTATCTCAGCCTGATCCCAGGCCACTGGCGGGACAACCTCATAGATGTCCGGCGCGTACTGCTTGATGAAGTCGAAGCTCAGAGGATAGAACCCGCCAAGGGCCACTGTCGTCTCGTAATGCCCCCAAGTGGCGGCTGTGAAGATGAGATCGAAATCCTCGTTTCCTGAGAACAGCAGGGAGTACTTGGTGTCATGCTCAGCCCAGGACAAGAAGCTGGCTTCGACTGTGGCATTGATCTTCGCCTTCATGATCTCGTTTATCTTGTCATACACTGCATCGAAGTCCTTGGACTTCTCGCCAAGCAGGTACATTTTCAAGACCACGGGATCAGCTGTTTCTGAGTTGCCTGAATTGCCTGAATCGGCTGGCGCGCTTTCAGGCTTTTCAGTGGCGGCCGGCGCAGCCGGCTGGGTTGTCGGCGAAGACTGGTTACCCGCGCAAGCGGACAGCGTCATGGCGAACATCGCCAATGCCACCAACAATGACAGCGCTCTTTTCATAACAGAACCTCCTGTGCCGACGAGCGGCATTTAACACTCATCGGCTAAATTTTCGCCCCACCATTGGGGATCAACCTTTTACCGCTCCTATCGTGATGCCTTGGACATAGTACTTCTGCACTAGGGGGTAGAGCAGTATGATGGGCCCCGTTACCACGACGGTCAAAGCCATTTTCAGCGTTTGCGTAGGCATGTTTATGGCGGCCGCCACTCCGCTGCCCGCGTGCGACTCCAGTATCTTTTTGTAGGCCTCTATGTTGTTGACCTTGTTGTAAAGAAAGTACTGCAGAGGGTACATTTTGTCATTGGAGATGTAAAGCATCGCGCTGTACCAGTCATTCCAGTAAGCGAGAGCTATGAACAAGCCTACCGTAGCAAGGGCGGGCTTGAGCATTGGAAAGACAACCGAAAACAATGTCCGCATTTCCCCGCAGCCGTCGATCTTGGCCGCGTAGATCAGGCTGTCTGGTATGGCCATGATATAGCTCTTCATGATAAGAAGGTTGTAGACCGAAAAGAGCAATGGAAGAAGCAACGCCAGGTAGTTGTTCTTCAGGTGCAGGTACTGGGTCATAAGCAGGTAATAAGGAACCAAGCCGCCATTGAAGAGCGTCGTGAAGTAAAAGAAGAACGAGAAGCCGTTTCTCCAGGCAAAGTCTTTCCTGGACAAGACATAGGCGGTCATGGTCTGCAGGAAGAGAGCGATAAGCGTTCCGCACAGGGTAAGCAGGACTGTGACAGCGTAAGCCCGGACAATGATCATGGGCTCAGCGAATACCGTGGAGTAGGCCTCCAGCGAGAAATCCTTGGGAAGCAAGCCAAAGCCGGTCTTTGATATGGCGTCTTCGCTGGAAAACGAAGCTGACACAACCATCACAAAAGGGATTAGGCAGACTAGGGCAATGGCGCCGTTGAAAACATATGAGATCGCATGCAGAACTTTGGCGTCAAGGCCGTTGCTGATGCCGCCAGTTCGAGTTTGGTCGTTCATGTCATCCCTCCGTTCTAGAACAGGCTGTAGTCAGGATCGTAGTTGTTTACCAGCTTATTGGCAACAAGAACCGTCACAAAGCAGAGAACCGACTGGAACAGGCCCACAGCTGCCGACATGCCGAAGTCGTTGTTTGTGATAAGGGCGCGGAACGTGAATGTGTCTATGACGTCCGTGGCTGGATGCAGGATTCCGTTGTTGCCAACCAGGTTGTAGAACATGTCAAAGTTGCCTCTGAATATTCCGCCGATCGAGAGCAGCAAGAGAATTACCATGGTAGGCGCCATTTGAGGTATGGTAACCCTGAATATCCGCTGGAAGACGTTGGCCCCGTCTATGGCGGCCGCGTCGTAGACCTCAGTGTCTATGCCCATGATCGCCGCCAGGTACAGCACCGATCCGTATCCTACGCTCTTCCAGACGTTAAATATGGAAAGTATCACAGGCCAGTACTTGCCGTTGTTGTAAAACGATATCTTCTCAAAGCCCATAGAGACAAGAAATGAGTTCACGAACCCGAAATCGTTGCTCAGCATGTTGAAGGCTATGACGCTAACTATAACCCAGGAGATGAAGTACGGCAAAAACATCAAGGATTGGGCGATCTTCTTGAAGTATTTCCCGTTTAGTTCAACCAGGAGAATGGCCACTGTCATCTGGGTGAGCGTGTTTAGGATTATGAAGGCCAGGTTGTAGAGAACCGTATTTTTGCTGACCAAAAGCGCTTTCCCGGACCTGAAGAAAAACTCGAAGTTCTTCAAGCCATTCCAAGCGCTTCCGAATATTCCGCCCGCGTAGGTGTACTTCTTGAACGCCAGCACGATGCCGGCCATGGGCAAATAGGAAAAGAGCAAAGCGTACACCACAGCCGGGGCAAGCATTATCAAGAAAATCTTGTTTTTGTTCAGCTTGCGCAAAAACTTATTCATTGCGAGACACCTCGTGGCATTGAGCCTCCAGCTTGCTAGCAAGCAAACATTATATATTACTTATTTATCAGTATTCTGTAGTCCAACAGGGTCGTTTTTGGCGTCACGCCCCCGTCAATCTTTCGCAAGAGAATCGCGCAGGCTTCGCTGCCCTGAAGCGCTGAATCGAACTCGATGGTAGGAATGTCCGGACGGAACAGCTTCAATGCTCCGCTTGAGAAGAAAGAGGCGATAAAAACCCCCTCCAAAGACAGCTTGTCGCATTCATGGGCCATGAGCGAGCATATGGCGTCATCGGCGGCAAAGAGAAGCCTTGCCCCTGTTTGGTAGAGATCAAGCAAAGCCTCTGTTATGCGGCTCTCCGATTCCCAGATCACCTCAGCTCCAGGCGCTGAATCCAAAAAGCCTTCGGCCCTGGCGCGGTTCACCAAGTGGGTTCGTTTGCCGTTTAAAAGCGCGGGCTTGAGCCCATGCCGCTCAAGCATCATTCGCGTCAGCATCCTGGCTGCCGCCCTGTGATCCCCGTCCACCTGGGTTACTCCATCCCTGTCTGTTGAGCCTATCAAGACAAAGGGCGCCTTGCTTTCGATCAAGTACTCCATGACCTCATCGTTCTCAACGCTTCTAGAGAGTATCGCGCCATCGACTTTCCGCCTTTCAACAAGCCGCTTGACGCGCTCAAGCTCTGTGGGAACCAGGATCACCTCGTTGGATGACTCGGCCGCCTTGGCTTCAGCGCCCAATAGGCACTGCAGGAAGAAGTATGTATTCAAAAGCTCTTCTCGCTCAGGGACAAGGAAGGCCAGATTGAAGGAGCAGCCTTTTACAAGGTTTTGCGCTATAAGGTTAGGCCGGTAGTTGTGCTCTTCCATGTACTGCAGCACTCTGCGCCTAGTAACCTTTGAAATGCGCCCATTGCCCGTGACGGCTCTTGACACTGTGGACTTTGAGACACTAAGCGCAGCCGCAACGTCATCTATTGTCAATCAAGCTTCACCTCCCTGCCGCGCTGGCGAGCGCCCGCTTGAAGCCAGCAGGGCTAATAACACTGATGAACGCTCAAATGTGGAATTTTCTTATCGTTGCCCGCCTCAAAACCCAGTCGGGCCGCTCCCGCTAACGATAAGAAAATTCTAAATCATGCCGTTCATCAGTTTAATTGCACAACAAGTGCGCAATCGGTTGAGCACTGAATAAATTATAGCTTGATATCGGTTTGTTGTCAACGCTTAAAAATGCACAAAATATATGCCGGATGTTTGGTGATAATCACAAAATTCAATGCATATATGTCTTGCTCAGGCGCAGAATTACTTATAATCAAGGGGTTTTTCACAACCCTTATGAAGCGAAAATTTGTGAAACCGTTTCCGCAAAAAGTTAGCCTTTGAGGCTAAAATTTTGTGTTTTGAGGCTCTTGGCTTGCTTTTTCAGGATTTACCCATTCAATAACAGAAATCCGACTGCTTTTTATTAGGGGCTGGGCAAGCGCCCAGCGGGCAGGGGCAAGCGCGTTGCGGGTAGGGCAAGCGAGTTGAGGCAAAGGCGCAGTCGAGTTCCCTGTAGCGGCATATAGGCCTTGTTTTTTCATGCGCTGCCTGGCCTGCCTTTCATGCCCTCCCTCCTTTCCTGCTCTTCTGCCTTCCTTTAAAGGCGCCATTTTCGTATCCTAAACAGCAAAAAAAGAGAGCTCTACCGAGCTCTCACCAATGTTCTTACCAAAGACATTCCCAGAACTCCGATCACGCAACCGACTAAAACAGGATTATCTTGTCTACATCGAAAATGCCATGCAGAAAAATCGTCCTGGCAAGCAAAAAGATTGTTGACGCTGCGGCCACGCATCCCACATAGGCAAAAATATCATCTTAAAAATATGTTTCGCAGCATTCTTTAGCAATCAACCTTATGTTCGATCTAGCCATTATTTGTTTTCGATCTAAAATAAGCAAGGTTTTATTGACTTTCCTTTAAAAGCGAGTATAATTAGTGCATATTCCAAAATTAAAAAAAAAGCGCAGGATAGCGTTTGCCCAATGGTCAAGGGGCTCGGGCTTCAGCGAGCAGATCTCCAATCCTACGCTCATTTTGGCTTGCGCGCCACCAATATGCGCAAACGCAGCGCGCAAGCGCTGTTACATATACTTGCGACGCTTGGTGCATATCCCAAAATTCCGTAATGGCACCGGAAAAATCCTGGCGAATGCTTCAATGCCGGATTTTTCCGGTGCCTCGGATATAATTTTGGGATATGCTCTTGGTTTCGTCGCGAGCATCACACTGGCAAAAGGGGAAATCACATGTATGATTTCAGCGACTTAAACGCGGAGCAAACAGCGGCGGTTAACGAGATAAACGGCTACGTTCGCGTAATCGCGGGGGCGGGGACGGGAAAGACTCGCGCTCTTACGTGCCGCTATGTCAATCTTGTTGAAAATGTCGGCATTCCAAGCGAAAACGTCCTTTGCGTGACGTTCACGAACAAAGCCGCCCAGGAGATGAAAAACAGGGTAAAGAGCATGCTAGGCGACAACAGCCCAGCGAAGTACATCACGACTTTTCATAGCTTGGCCGTAAAGTTCTTTCGCGAGGAATACAACACCATTAGCTTCCCGCCATTCTTTGACATCCTGGACAGCGAGGACAGCAAGTTCTTGATACAGGTCATTATTGACAAGCTAAAGCTAAGGTCGACGGACCTTGACACGAGCGTCCAGAAGCTCTTGGACAAGGTTCATGACGCCAAGATCCACAACAGGTACAGTTATCCCGAGATTTTTGTTTCTGAAAGCATGGACGACATACTTAAGGGGATGCAGACTCACGATGAAGACGCGCTGGTCTTCTACAACTTTCTTTATGAGCAGCGCAAAGCCTTCAAGCTTGACTTTGACGATCTGATACACGTGATGCTTCACGTCCTGAACACAAACGAGAAGGTCCGGATGAAGTGGCAGTCAAGAATGCAGTTTGTCATGGTTGACGAGTTCCAAGACGTGAGCTACTCGAACTACGCCATCGCATCGATCCTTTCGGACATGCACAAGAACCTCTTTATTGTTGGGGATCCTGACCAGACGATATATTCATGGCGCGGCGCAAAGGTTGCGTACATCCTTAACTTTGAGAAAATGTACCCTGGCGCCAAGACCTTGTTCCTAAACGCCAACTACCGTTCCACCCCTGAAGTGATAAAAGCCTCAAACGCCTTGATATCCAAGAACAAAGAAAGAATCCAAAAAAGCCTGGTGGCGATCAACGGCAAAGGCTCAAAGGTGCTGTACTGCCATTGCAAAACCGCAACTGAAGAGGCTAACTTCATCGCCAGATCCATCATGTCCAATGTTGAGAAAAAGAAGCTGACCTACTCGGATTTCGCTGTGCTGTACCGGGCTCATTTCGTGTCCATGCCAATCGAGGAAGTTTTTCGCGCGAAGAATATCCCGTACCGGGTTTACAGCGGCACCTCCTTTTATGAGCGAAAAGAGATCAAGGACATGCTGTCGTACATGAAGCTCATATTCACTGATGACGATCTGGCCTTCAGGCGCGTGATCAACGAGCCTCTCCGCGAGATTGGCTTGATGACAATGAAGAAAATCGAGCAGTGCGCCGAGAGCAGCGGCTGCTCCCTCTACAAGGCGCTGAAAAAAATGTCTGGATCCATTGAGCGCCCTGAAGCCGATAGATTCATAGAGATGATAGATTCCCTTAGAGCGCGCTACAACGACATGAAAGTGACAGACATTTTCATGGAGCTATTGTACAAGAGCGGATATGAGTCAATGCTTAGAAGAGGCGGGGACGAAGAGCGCCTTGAAAACCTTTCCGAGCTGAAGGCCGCAATCCGCAAAGCCGAATCCGATTCCGGAGAAACCTTCCAGCTTCAAGACTACTTTGACAGCATAGCGCTTTACACAAACATGGACTATACAGACGCAACAGACAAAGTCAGGCTCATGAGTGTGCATGCGGCCAAGGGGTTGGAGTTTCCGATAGTCTTCGTTGCCGCGCTAAACGAGGGCATATTCCCTAGCGCAAAGATAAAGAGCTACAGGGAACTTGAAGAAGAGCGAAGGCTTGCTTACGTGGCTATGACCCGCGCCGAAAAGGGGCTTGTTCTGAGCGACTCGGAAGGCGAGCGCACCAACAGCCGCAAATACCCCTCTCGCTTCATCTTCAACATCGAAAGATCCGCGATTGATTACATGCGGGAGCTGCCAAGAGACCTGGTTACAGAAACTGAATACTTTATCAGAAGCAGCGAGCAGAGGCTTTTGTCCGACAGGCCTTCGCTTTTCAACGTTGGAGACAAAGTGACTCATTCGCTCTACGGCACTGGCATTGTAGCCGACAAGAAGTTTGAGCAGTTTTTGATCAAGTTTGACAACCGCGCCGAGGCGCCTCCGATCTGGATAAAAGGCCATGCCCTGCAGAGCCAGAAAATCAAGCCGGCTGCTCAAGGCATTAAAAGCATGCCTCAAAGCTGATTAGGGCTCGGAAATCCCAGCAGGACTTTCGTCACGCGCCAACCGCTTGAAGCTGATCTTGAATCGGTTTGCTAGGCATTACCTCCTCCGCTGCAAGCGGAGGGGGTTTCTTGCGTACGCCGTTTTTCAAAGCGCTAGCGCTTAAGCGCCTGGCCTTAATTCAGTTTTGCGCTTATAAATTCAGGAGCTGAGAGGGTTTTAGCATTTACCTTAAATTCCCACGTTTTCTATAATACTGTAATCCCCATAATATAATAGTGTGAATGCTCTGGGAGTTCCTCAACGCGTCCCGGACGCGCAGTCAGCTGCCCCCCTTATGCCGGTGCCCCAACTTATCTGAAACCCCCAAAGGGCCTCGGGCAAGGCCTTTCAAATACGTAGGCGCACTTCAAGGGGGGGCGCTCCTGCATTTCGGAACCCCCAATTTTTTAGGATGTTTCTGGAAACTAATTTAAATTTTCAATGCCGAGATAACTGCATGCTTCAAAAATTTGTATATGGCGGCTAGGTTTGGGGCAAAAACATTTGAGTTGAAAATTTTGATTAATCCTTAGGATCTACCGTTAACTCAAGCATAAATCTTAGTTCATTCCGCTCGCAAATGCAGGGTGTTATGAAATTGGCAGATTCAAGCCTATTGTTATCCTATTAGGATATAGCCAGTTTTTCGATAATTCTAAGCCTTTTCTCCATCTTTTCCTTAAATTTCTCCTGCGGCATCATTATCCGTCTTTTTGCATCTCTCGCTGTTTTCAGCCATTTTCAATCTTTCTTTATGGCTGCACAGTACACTATTCGCTTGAATAATGCATTTTATTGTGATATGATCTATTAGGCTCGGGCATAGCCCAAAATCCTGCAAGAGGCGCCGGAAAAGTTTTGTCATGAAACGAGCTTTCGAGCCCGCTTGAATCCATCAAGAATCATATTTTGGGATATGCCTTCAAGAGGCGCATCTGGCGGCTCAGGCGTATGCACTTGTGAGCAGCCTTCGGTTTGAGCGTTCGCTCAGGCATATAATTCAAAACTGCCTTGGTTGGATCAACCAGGAATCATTATGAAAAGGAGTGATCCCTTTATGCAACTTATATCAGGCGCTACCGTTTTTGCTCCGAAATGCTTGGGTAAGCGAGACGTGCTCGTAGCCGGGGGAAAAATCGAGATGGAAGGCCCTTTCATTCCACTTCCGCACGGAGCGGAGGTGATTGACGCCAGAAGCTTGGTAATGCTCCCAGGCTTCCTGGATCAACATGTACATATCATTGGAGGAGGAGGAGAAGGCGGCTTCGCAACCAGGGCGCCAGAGATATCCGCAAGCCAGCTGGTAAAGGCGGGCATTTCCACAGTCGTTGGAGTGCTTGGCACAGACGGATTGACGCGCAACGTGGAGAACCTGGTTGCAAAAGCGAAATCGCTCAGGGCAACCGGGCTTACGGCTTTTGCGACAACCGGCTCCTATGCAATGCCAAGCCCAACGATAACAGGCAGCGTCATGAAGGACATCGTTTTCATCAGCGAGGTTATAGGCGTAAAGATAGCTGTTTCTGACAGCAGGTCTTCCTCCCCCACTGGCGCGGATCTGGCTTGGCTCGGATCTGAGGCCAGGCTGGCTGGCCTTCTTTCTGGCAAGGCTGGCATACTGATCATGCACATGGGAGACGGAAAAGCGGGAATGGCCCCATTATTCGATCTTATCGCCGACACGGACATCCCTGTCAGGGTCTTTCGCCCGACCCACGTCAACCGCAACCTGGCGCTTTGCAAGGAAGCCCTTGAATTCGCCAAAATGGGCGGCATGATCGATCTTAACCCGGACGGGGAGCTTCGCACCTCCGAGGTTCTGCGCATGGCGGAAGCCCAGGGCGTGCCGCTTGAGAACATCACTGTCAGCTCTGACGGGCAAGGCAGCTGGACTCGGTACGACGAATTCGGCGCTGTGGTTGAAATGGGCATCAACTCGGTAGGCCTTTTGTTCCGAGATTTCGTCGGCCTGCTGGATGACGGATTCCCGGTAGAAGACGCGCTTCCCTTCTTTACCTCAAACGTTGCCAAAGGCCTCAATCTCGCAAACAAAGGCGTTATTACAGAAGGCGCGGACGCTGACTTCCTGTTGGTGGACGAGCATTGGAACATCAGGCACATGTTCTCGCAAGGCAAGCAGCTTCTCAAGGATGGACAGGTCATACTGCCAACCTTTGGACGCTAAAAACGTGAGCTCTTTTTGCTTGCGAGTGAAAACATTTCAAAAACGCATTCTTCGTTTTCGCTCGTGGGCGGCGCTCATTCGAGCATATATCCCAAAGTCACCGCGCAGAGCATATCCCATAAATCGGATATGCTCTTGATCGCTTTTGGATTTCTTGCTTGCGAAATTTTCAAGCATTTCATGCTTGCGAAACGTTTCTGCTTTAGGTAAAATATAATAGGACTTTGCTCAGGCTATACTTTTATGCTTTAGATTAAAACTTAAATACGCAAGCGCTTCACACCAGCAACGCTTAAATGCAAAAGACTAAATATGCAAGCGCTGCACACCCGCGATACTTTTAGAGCATATCCCAAAATTTTATCCTAGGCGCCGGAAAAATCCGGGTGTTTGCTCGCAGAAGCCCGAGCAAACTAGTAGAAGCATTCGCCAGGATTTTTCCGCGCCATTTCGGAATTTTGGGATATGCACTTATACTCCCGATTAGAATATAAAATAATCTCAAAGGGGTATGGTCAAGGGCATGAGAAAAATGTTCAAGCGCTTTATCGCAGTCGCATTGGCAGGAATGCTGCTCGCTTCCTCCGGGTGCTCAGGAGGCGCCGGAAACGGCGCGGCGGCTTACAAGTCAACATTCATGCAGACAATAGAAACGCTGAACCCCTACTTGCTCACAGGCAACTACAGCTTTGTGGCCAACACCATTGACGGGCTGGTCGAAAATGACCGGTACGGCCAGTATGTGCCTTCCTTGGCGCAAAGCTGGACTTCAAACGATGACGATTCCGTGTGGACGTTCAAGCTTCGCGAAGGCTTGAAATGGGTAAACGACCTGGGGCAGCAAACCCGGTACCCGGTGACTGCCCATGACTTTGTTGAAGCGCTCCGGTATGTGTCCGATCCGGCTGTGGGCGCCAAGAACTTCAGCACGATACGCTCTGTCATCTCCGGGCTTTCGGATTACTACTTCGCTCTTGACGACATTGACAGCGGAGATGACACAACAAGGACAAGAGAAGACGTATATCCAACCTTTGACACTGATGTTGGCGTAAAGGCCATTGACGACTACACCCTGGAATACACGCTGTCAGGATCCACCCCCTACTTCCTGTCCTACCTTGTAATAGAGCTGTTTCTGCCCTTGAACAAGGCTTTCCTTGACACTGTAGGCGAAAGCTACGGAACCGCCAAGGACAAGCTCCTATACAATGGGGGCTACTACATCTCGGACTGGGATCGCGACAAGCAAGTGATCATGACCCAGAATCCGTATTATTGGGACAAGGAACACATAACAGTAAAGACCTTGGAGTACCAGAAAGTGGCTGACGAGGTGACAGGCCTGGAGCTGTTCCAGAGGGGCGAGATAACGTCAGCGACTCTTACAGCCGAGCAGTTCACGGCGCTAAAGGGCACTGACTGGGAAAAGAACATATATCTTTCAGAGAAGAGCCCCTTGACCTACTGGTTCACCTTCAACTATCACTCTGACAACCCGGAATTCGCGGCGATGCTTCAAAATGTCAACTTCCGCAAAGCAATTCTGTACGCCATGGACAGGGTTACCCTATCGGCGCTGTGGGAGCCTGAGAATCCCGCGTTTTTCACCAGGAACACTATCATTCCTGAAGAGACGATGTACAACAGCAAGGGCGTTGACTATACAGATCAACCAAACCTGAAGCCATTCAAGGATCAGATCCCTTATGATCCCGCAAAGGCCAAGGATTTCATGCTCAAGGCCATAGAAGAGTCCGTTGATCCAGACGGGACAATAAGAGGCGTTACCCCGGGATATGTGGACATGCTTCCGGTCACCGACTTCAACGTCGACGGCAAGCTTCCCATAGATCTGGTCTTCGTCTGCACCCAGGACGAGCTGGAGATCAAAAAGTCCCTGCTTTTCAGGGAGATGATGATTTCAGCCCTTGGCTCTGAAAACATCAACGTCATTCTTGGCTATTCCGTCAACAGCTTCAGCGAGGAAGTCTTCGAGCCCATGAACTTTGACCTGGTGGATGACTCCTACAGCTTCAGGTTCGCTGATCCCTCAGCCAACCTGGCCCGAATCACAACTGACGGAAGCATGAACGAGGGCGGCTATGACGTGCCCGAGTACGACGCCTTGGTAGAAAGGGCGCTTGCGGCGACAGACATTGACCAGCGCTACGAGCTGTTCTCTGAAGCCGAGAAGTACATGCTTGAAAACGTATATCTGATGCCATATCTTACAGGCGGCGGCTCTTACAACATGACCCACGAAGTGCCCTTCACGACCCCGCAAGGAGCTTTCGGGCTTTCCAAGTACAAGATGAAAGGCGCTATTATCCAAGACACTCCAATCACGGCTGCAGAGTATAGCCAGCGGAAAGAAGAGCTGGAAAAAGAAAAGGCCAGCATGCTGGGATAAGAGCATATCCCAAAATCAATCCGAGGCACCGAAAATCCGGTGCCTTAACGAAATTTTGGGATATGCGCGATCAGCCCGCCCAGGCAAGTCTGGGCGGGCTTGGTTTTGACGTATGCCGCTGCATTGGCGCATTTCGTGTTGTTACGGCGTATGCCGTGCCGCTTGGCGAATGCCGCGTTGCATTGGCAAATGTCATGTTGCGGCGTATGCAGCATTGCACTGGCGAATGCCAAAGGAGGCTTGGATGATCAAATACATTCTGCGCAGGGCCGCGCAATCTCTGGCCACCATTTGCCTAGTAATCTTCGCCGTCTTTATGCTCCTGCGGATGATGCCCAAGTCAGGGTACTTCACTCGCGAGGACTACATCAACATGGATGAAGGCATGCGGGAGTCATATCTAAGATCCCTTGGGGTCTTGGATCCTCCCCTTGTCCAGTTCAAGGATTTCATAGGCAAGCTTTTTCATGGCGATTTGGGCAGATCCATAACTGTTTACCCAAAAACGCCCGTATTGGACATACTCAAGGAGAAGATCCCGTATTCAGCCGCGTTCGGGCTGGCGGCTGAAATTCTTAGCATGACTGTAGGCATGGCCATGGGGCTTGTCATGTCAAGGGAAAAAGGGAGATGGCCTGACCGCTTGGGAACCGCTTACGCCGTAGGAGTTCGGGCTGTGCCAAGCCTTGTCTACCTGTTCCTGATCCAGATCTGGGTTTCAAAACAGCTAAAGCTTCCGCTGCTTTATTACGGAAACAGGCCGAATTCCTGGATCCTGCCCCTGGTCTCAATGGCCTTGTCAAGCATAGCCTGGTATGCCATCTGGCTTCGCAGGTTCATGGTTGACGAAGAAAACAAGGAATACATCCAGTTTGCCAGGGTCAAGGGATTTTCGAAAAAGTACATTACCAAGCACCACATCTGGCGAAACGCGCTGGTTCCCATAGCCATCGGCCTACCCTCCGACTTTCTTCTCATTGTCTCAGGCTCCCTTGTCATAGAGAACCTCTACTCCATTCCAGGCACTGGAGGGCTGCTTGTTGAAGCGATAAAGCGCATGGACAACAACCTGGTCCAGGCCCTTGTAATGCTTTACGCCACTCTTTCGGTCTTGGGCGTATTCCTTGGAGATCTCCTGGTCGTTCTGGTCGATCCCCGCATTAAGCTGTCCGGGAAGGAGGCTTAGCATGTCAATTGATCTGCAAGAGCTGCCTGACGAATTGTTTGAGCCGCTGGAGCAAGATCCCGCCTCTTTGGAGATGACTGGCTTCTCAAACTACTCCTATTGGGGGTCAACCTTAAGGACATTTGCAAAGAGCAAGCTTTCGATTATACTGATATCCGTTATTGGGATCCTTGTTGCGTTCTCGTTCATCTACCCGATCTTCGGCACAGATCCCAACACTGTCTACCTGGACACAACGAAGTGGAACCAAAAGGCCAGCCTTGCGCATCCCTTTGGGACTGACGGACTGGGAAGGGACATTTTTTCCCGCACCTGGCACGGAACCAGGAATTCGCTCATGCTAGCCATGGCCATAGCGCTGGTTGAGATCGGGGTTGGAACAATAGTTGGCGCCTTCTGGGGCTATATGAGAAACCTAGATCCGATCATGCTTGAGCTCTACAACATAATCACAAACATTCCATCTACAGTCTATCTCGTGCTAATGAGTTACATAATGCGTCCGAGCTTTGTCAGCCTTGTGATAGTGCTGGCGTCCAGGGGATGGATCTCAGAGGCGAAGTTCATGCGGAACAGGGTTTTGAGCATACGGGAAAGCGAGTACAACATCGCGTCCCAATGCCTAGGCGCTCCCATCTGGCGAATAGTGCTTAAGAACATCATTCCCTACATCATAAGCCTTGTGATCATGGAGACCGCGCTCACAGTCCCCTCTTCCATCGGCTCCGAAGTCTTTCTTGGATTTGTAGGATTGGGGCTTCCCATTGACACGATCAGCTTGGGAAACCTGGTGAACCAAGGCCGCTCCAACTTTCTCCTCTATCCCCAGCAGCTTCTTCTGCCAGCTGGAGTGCTTTGCGTTATAACAGTGTCCTTTTACATCGCGGGAAACCGCTTCGCTGACGCGTCAGATCCCAAGAACCATGTATAGCCGACTGGGGGTGAAGGCAATTGGCCGAAACCATATTTCAAGCAAAAGACATAGTCATAAAGTTTAAGCTCAGAGACCGCGTTCTCACAGCCATCCGAGGCGCCTCTTTCGATCTCAAGAAAGGCGAAACCCTAGCTCTTGTAGGCGAAAGCGGATCTGGGAAAAGCGTTTTCACCAAGTCCTTTATCGGGATGCTGGACAAGAACGGCTGGATCGAAAGCGGAGAGCTTCTCTACGGCGGAATGGATCTGGCCACCTTCAAGCAGGAGAAGGAATGGCTGAAGATCAGGGGAAAGCGCATCGTCATGGTGTTCCAGGATCCCATGACCTCCTTGAATCCTCTGAAGACCATAGGCGAGCAGATACGAGAGGCGATTGCCTGGCACCACGGCAAAGAATCTTTTAAAACAGACAAACAGGCTTTTAGATCCGAAGCCATGAAGATCTTGAACCAGGTAGGCATCTCTGAAACCCGCTATTTCCAGTATCCTCACGAGTTCTCTGGCGGCATGCGCCAGAGGGTCGTAATAGCGGCCGCCATTGCCTGCAAGCCGGAGATTCTTGTATGCGATGAGCCAACCACAGCGCTTGACGTGACTATCCAGGCCCAAATCTTGCAACTTATCCAAAAGCTTCAGAAAGAGCTTGGCATGACTGTCATTTATATCACGCATGACCTGGGAGTGGTAGCCGCAGTGGCGGACAGGGTCGCTGTCATGTATGCCGGCCAGATAGTGGAGTACGGAGATCTGGAAGAGATATTCAAAAGCCCCAGGCATCCGTACACCAAAGCTCTGCTTCAGTCTTTGCCCCAGCTAGGCGTAAAAGGCCAGCCGCTCAAAAGCATCCAAGGCACACCGCCAAACCTTTACCACGACATAACAGGAGACGCTTTCGCGCCAAGAAACCCTGACGCCATGCGCATAGACGCCATGCATGAGCCTCCAATGTTCAAAGTGTCAGAAACCCATTACGCAAAGACTTGGACGCTTCATGAAAAGGCGGCAGGACGCCTTTCAAAATCCTGCGAAACCCAGCCTTCAGCGAAGACTTTGAGTGCTCCAACAAACGAAGTCCTGCTTTCTGTCAAGAATCTAAGCGTATGCTACAAGCTGGGCAGGAAACGGATGTTTGCCGTCAGCGACGTATCCTTTGACATCATGAAAGGCGAGACTTTTTCTCTTGTTGGCGAAAGCGGTTCCGGAAAGACAACCATAGGCCGGGCTATCATGAAAATTGTTCCAACGCATTCCGGCGAAATCCTGTTTCAAGGAAAATCCGTAAACCGCCGCATGAGCGGAGCAGAGCTTAGGCAATTTCGCCAGCAAGCCCAGATGATCTTCCAAGATCCAATCGCCTCCCTCAATGAGAGGGCAAAGGTTGACTATATCGTATCCGAGGGCTTGTCCAGCCTGCATTTGTGCAATAGCGAGGCGGAGCGCCAAAGCAAGGTCAAAAAAGCCATGGAAGAGGTTGGCCTGCATTACGAGTTTGTCAGCCGCTTCCCGCATGAGTTCTCCGGAGGCCAAAGGCAGCGAATAGGCATAGCCCGCTCGCTTGTGATGGATCCCGGATTTGTCATAGCGGATGAGCCCATATCATCCCTTGACGTATCTATCAGAGCTCAGATCATAAACCTGCTTAACGACCTGAAAAGAGAGCGTGGGCTGACATACCTCTTCATAGCTCATGACCTTTCAGTGGTAAAATTCATATCAGACCGCGTGGCGGTCATATACCAAGGAAAGATCGTAGAGCTCGCAAACAGCGATGACTTGTTCAAAAACCCTCTGCACCCTTACACCAAGTCCCTGCTGTCAGCTGTCCCAAACCCGGATCCGGACGTTGCAAGGCTTAAGTCCTTTGAAAAGTACGATCCGTCAATGCACGCTTACGCGACAGACAAGCCCAGCTGGTCAAAAGTCGCAGAGGGGCACTTTGTTTGGGCGAACGAACGGGAGCTTGAAGGGTACAAAAGATTGGTTTAGGGCAGATACCCAAAAGGCCTTGCTTCGAGGCTCAGGGCGCTAAATCCTGGCCTTTAATAATAAAAGTTTTCAAAGACTCCTTACGCTGGCCGTAATTCAAACCCCAGCTTTCCTTGCCAAAAAGCCCCGGATGCCGACAGGCATCCGGGGCACTAAGTTTGGTTTTATCACACATGCCAAGGCAGAGCCTTGGCGCGAGAGGTGTTTTATAGCATGAGCAAAGGGACTCTTGTCATAGCTGGCGGGGCTCTTGGCGAGCAAACCGAGCGCATTCACAGGCGATTCTTGGACGAGGCCGGGCCTGGCGCCAAGCTTGCCATAATACCGTCAGCTGGAGGAGAAGGGGCTGAAGAAAACAGCGCTTTCACTGTAAAGCTTTGGGAAAGCCTTGGCGTTAGCCCGGGCAACATTGTTTGTCTTCCTGTGCCCGGCAGGCCGGGTGACAGGGACGATTCGGAGCTCGTCTGCGATAGCCCGGAGTTTGCCGCTCTGCTTGATGGAGCAAGCGGGGCCTGGTTTACTGGCGGCGATCAGTTTTACATATGGAAGGAATTCGTAAAACCCAACTGCCATGACACATTGGCTTTGCGAAGACTGAGGGAAATCCTTAATAAAGGAGGCGTAATGGGCGGAGTCAGCGCTGGCGCGGCTATCATGAGCAGCATCATGATTGGTGACGGAACAAGCGCAACCGCCTTGCATTATCCGGCCATATTCGGTTATGATGGATACTGGGACAAGCGGCATGACAGCTTTCCAAGGCTTCGCATAACCCAAGGCCTGGGGTTCTTTCCGCTTGGCGTGATAGATCAGCACTTTGACGCCAGGCCCAGGCTGTTCAGGCTGGTGGAGTCCGTCTTCCTGTCAGGCGACAGGCGGGGCTGGGGTTTTGGCGTAGCCGAGGAAACCGCCCTGATCTACAGCTTCCCGAACAAGACAATATCTGTCATTGGAGCTGGCGGGGTCTATGCTGTAGACGCAAGAAAGGCGTTTCGCATGGACATCGGAAAGCAGATCTGCCATGACGACCTGGTATTGCATCTTTTAAACGAAGGCGATTCCTACAATACGGAAACCGAAGAATTCTTGTTCAAGAACTCAGGACAGGCTTGCGAGGAATTTGAGCTTAACCGCGACACCCTGGCTGGCGAGCTGCCGCATACTCGGGGCTTTGGCTCTTTTATCATGGATCACGTAGTCTTGAACAAAGACGAAGCCCTGAAGCTCGAAAACGGGATGCGGTACGTCCAAGGCTTCATGGCATGCGAAGCCAACGGCCAGCTTTGGGGCCATGAGCTGAAGTACTTCAAGACCCCGCTATCAAAGGCATACAGGGAGAGCGGCACAAAGGTCTCGTTCTGCCATGTCGGACTTGCGACAGCCCCGTACTCCATCACGCCAGCGCTATAAATATTTTTCCATTAAGGATGATCAACTTGGATAACGAAAAACGCTATCAGCTTCTAGAAAAGCTGTCTAACGCCTTTGGCGCTCCCTGCTTCGAAGAAGAGGTGCACAATGCCGCAAAGGAGTTTGTCAAGGATTTCGCTGACACTTCAAGCGACAGCCTCTTCAACCTGTACATCAAGCTTAAGAAAAACACCGGGGACAAGCCGGTTCTACTGCTTGACGCCCATTCAGACGAAGTGGCGTTCATGGCTCAGTCCTTTTTGCCAAATGGGCTAATAAAATTTGTCGCTGTGGGCTCATGGGTCGTCACAGCGCTTCCCTCGCAAACGCTGAGAATCAGATGCCACGGGGGAAAGTACATCACTGGGGTTATCACCACAAAGCCCGTTCACTTCGCGACAGCAGAGGACAAGGAACCTCAGGCCATTGAAAAGCTGACAGTTGATGTCGGGGCGTCCCGCCTGGATGAGCTCTACACAGTCTTTAACATTTCGCCAGGAGTTCCAATGGTTCCAGCCGTAAGCATGGAGAGAACGAAAAACGGGCTGGCCTTCGGCAAGGCGTTTGACTGCAGAGTCGGCTGCTGCGCTTTGCTTGATGCGATGGAGCAGCTTTCAAAGCTGGATCTGCCTGTGGACGTGATAGGTGTTCTCAGCTCCCAGGAAGAAGTGGGAGGCAGAGGGGCGGGACTTGCCGCCAGGAGAGTACATCCCGATATTGCCCTTGTCTTTGAAGGCTCTCCTGCTGACGACAGCTTCACCCCTGAATGGGAAGCGCAATGCGCCATCAACAAGGGCGTTCAGCTCAGGCACATAGACAGGACCGCCATCGCCCATCCAGGAATGATAAGCCTTGCAAAGGAAGTCGCAACATCCAAAGGCATCAAGTTCCAGGAAGCGGTCAGGCGAGGCGGCGGGACAAACTCCGCCCATTACACAAACCTGGGAGTGCCCAACATTGTTCTTGGAGTGCCTGTTCGCTACGCTCATTCCCATTACGGCTTCACAAGCCTTGACGACTGCAAGGCAACTTCCGATTTGGCTGTTGCGCTGGCACCGCTTCTTTCGCCAGATGTCATACAGGGCTTCCGGGACGGGAATAGGGGTAGTTGGTAGAAAGCTAGACACATGCCAAACGATATCCCAAGGAATTTTGGGATATGCACTTAATTGCCCCAAAAAATCCCTTTGAATAACGCAAAAAGAGCCGCTTCCAAATCAGGTGAATATATGAATATTAAAGAAATCTCTATCCCAAATGATCCAAGCAAAATAAAAATCTTTGATTTTGGCCTTGGAGAGCCCAGTGTCTGCTTCACTGGCGGAATTCACGGCAATGAGGCCACAGGCATTTAAGTTTGCGAGAGCCTGATTGAGCGCCTTTCAAGCATGAAACTCATAAAAGGCTCAGTCCGCGTTATTCCCAGATGCAACCCGCAAGCGTTCATTGCGCTCTCCAGAAAGAACCCTCAAGACAATGTTGACATGAACCGGATCTTCCCTGGATCAGACAGCGGCACCCCCACCTTTGCAACCGCCCATGCCATCTGGCAGGAGACAAGCGGCTTTGGCACACTCATTGACATCCATTGCTGCGGTTACTATGGACTGCCTTACCTGCTGGCAACATTTAGCGATCATCCACCAATTCTGGATCTGGCTAACTCCATAAGCTTCCCCTATTTAATTAAGTCCCAAGGGCTGCGAGGGCAGCTTTTCATTGAAGCTTGCAGGCGAGGCCAGCGGTCGCTGCTAATCGAGATCCCCAACGGCCCCTCGAACGGATGCCTGAACCTTGCCATAGGAAATCTTTGCATAGATTCCCTCCTCAATTTCCTTCGCAGAGAGGGCATGCTTAAAGGGAACTATATTCACAATCCGCCAGAGGCTTTCACTGTTCAGACAGATGTTGCCGTTTCTGAGAGCGGCTTGTGGCTTCCTGAAGTTGCGCTTGGGAATGCCGCAAAAAAGTCGCAGACGCTTGGGCATCTAAACGGAAAGCCTGTACTAAGCCCAGTTGATGGAAAGGTTCACTTGATTTTGCCAGCCGCGTATGTGTCAGAGGGAAGAGAAGTGGCCGCGATTTGGAGCTAGAGTTGGCTGGGTTGCAAGGGATTTGTATATGGCAAGGGTTTATCGTTAAAAAAAGGCAAAACCAAAAAGAGCGTCCTGGGAAAACCCAGGACGCTCTCGCTTTTTTTGGGTAGGGTCGTGCATGAGCATGCGCGGCTCCGCAGGAGGCTCTTACCCCTTGCCAATCCAAGAGCATATCCCAAAATTATATCCGAGGCAGCGGAAAAATCCGGATGTTTGCTCGCAGAAGCCCGAGCAAACTAGTTGAAGCGTTCGCCAGGATTTTTCCGCTGCCATTTCGGAATTTTGGG
>JAISWZ010000653.1 GCA_031270945.1 Clostridiales bacterium
CAAAAAACGCCTCTTGTTTTGCAAGGCATTTCAACCTCCATGCTCATAGGCCTGTGTGTCTTCGCTAACACTACAGCCTTTTTCAGGCAGACAGAACCAATACAAACGCCTCTGGCATCGCTTCTGACCTGCTTGTTTTTCGTATGCTTAGGCTCAACAGTCGGCATATACTCTGGAAGCTTTCTGCTTGCCAAGAGAAGCGCCGCCAGGATTGGCCTTCCTGTTGCCTTGGCTATGCTTGCCACAATCGCCATGTACTTTGGGGAAGCTGTTATGATGAAAGACAGCCTCTACCGCTTTGGAACCGGCTTCTTCTTTGATGGATTGCCTGCGGTTTCACTGGCTCCGGCAGACATCCTTGTCATCCTGCTCTCTGGAGCGATTGCATGGCTTGTCCTTGCCGTTTCTGGCAAACACGCTCCTGGCTTAAAAGCCTCTTTGGCTGCAGTCTTGGTTTCAGCAACCATAGCCATATCCGGAGCAGCGCTTGCAAGCTCTCCTGAAGTTGTCGACATTTTCAAGGTCTATCGTTTCAGCGAATGCCTATACATGAGCCCGTTTAGCTCGCTCTTCATGCCGCCTGGCAAAGCCTTGCCTATCGTTTACAGCCTTAGGGAAGACAGTTTCCTTGAATTCAATACAGCCACAGGAGACATTCGGAGCCTTCAAGCAAGCTTCGAGAAAACTCCCATACGCAACAGCGACTTTCCCTCAGACATTCTTAAGTCTGCGCCTGACATTTCGTCCTACAAGAAGAAGTACCTGGTTGCAACGCTTTCGGACGGGCAACGGCTATACCAGATGGATGGCGAGATATGGCTGGTTAAAGTCAACGAGCCATACCTGTGGAGCATCTATTTGCTGGAACCAACCGACTCCGTATCCTTTGAAGACCTGGAACGCTCTCAAGCGATTCAAGAAGAAGCGTTTTCAACTCCAGACATCCGCGAAATGACTTGCAAGGACTTGTACGCGTTAGCGAGAAAAGGCAAAAATCTAACCCTTAAAGATTTTGAGATGTTTGAGTACAAGCTCACAGGCGCCGATTTGTCGGTCCGACTGTATCACGTCGAGGGAGGCAACACCTTAACAATATCAGGAGGCGAAGAGCTAGGCAAAATCGACCTTTTGTCATACCGCACACAGGATGGCAGCAAGTCCATTGACCTTCGCGACGGCTTTGATGAAGTAGCCTCTTATCTGAGCCCGATGAACTCACTGTACGATTTTACTATAGAAGACGAAGGCGCTCAAGCTCAAGGGCGAGAAGAGCTGATTTATGAATATGAATACGATGAGTGCCGATACTACCTGCTCAATTTTGATTCCAGCAAGCTTTTTGCGGTTTTCTCTAGCGGCGAGAGGATGCCATTGAAGCAGGCTTTTGAAGAGCGGCGATTTGTTGTGGAGGATGTCCTCGCTAGAGGATACTCGATGCGCATCATT
Source organism: Clostridiales bacterium (assembly GCA_031270945.1). Lineage (GTDB taxonomy): Bacteria > Bacillota > Clostridia > Lachnospirales > WQUN01 > JAISWZ01. The sequence continues at coordinate 1,447 of JAISWZ010000653.1, forward strand.
CCATCAAGCAATCCGCTAGGCGGCGAGTTCACGGCTCATCGCAATTGGGTTGTCTTCACGCTAAACAAAGAGAAGTTCTATCCATCCAAGTCATTCATGTATCTAATTGACGAGGGCCTGGTTACATACTTCGATGTTTCTGAGCTTGCCGATATCCTCTCCTGGTACGGCTATGACGAAGCGTCAAAAAAGCTCCAAGACTTCGCCAAATCCGGGGCAACCCAAAGCATAGCCCGCAAATCCTATATTGCCGAGAAAGACTTGGCCAGCCTGGATATTTCCGTTGTGATCGGTTGGATGATAAGCTCGCACACTCCCATTGAATTCATTGTAAGCCCGTGAAAAAGGCGCGTTGCGCAAAAAAGCTGCAATGACTGCAAGGCCTGAGAGAATCCCCTCAGGCCTTGGAGAAGACAGTTGTACTTTTATTTTCCGATAGTACGAAAACAAGAGCTTATTGCTTGAAAGCTTTTATTTACATTACTTCAATTTTGCATTCGTGGGTCTTAGCATCTTTGCAGTATGCAATGCCTACCAGGTATATTCTGCCAGTGTATGGCCTCGATATATTTCGAAACGCCAAAGGGTATTTTTTATCTTTTATCTGAGCTATCACATTTTCTGGAGTGTCATCGACTTTAAGCTCAAGAATAATGCAGTCATCTGTTCTATTATACGGAAAAAACAATAAGTCAGCAAATCCCTTTCCAGCCTTGTTTTCCCTCACAATCATATAATCATTGTGGGCTGACAAGTAAGCCAAGTTGACTATCGCAGCAAGTTCATTTTCATTGCTATACGAAAGGATAGGAGTTTCCATGTTGTGTCGTTCTTCAAGAATTTCACAAACCATCTTAGTATTCATTGACAATGTCGCATTAAGCATCTCTAATGATCTGCTTGCCAAAATGTGTACGTATCCTAGAGAACTCTCTTTCTTAAGCAATGAATTGAATTTCGCTAAAATTTCTTTGTTTGGTATGCAAGCCTTTCTTTTAATTACGCCACTTTCAATTAGGCCGCTTTTAATTACGCCGCTTTCAATTACGCTGAGCAAGCCATAAATCGCCATTGCTGAGAGCATTTCATCTCTGCTTTCAATTTTCTTGCTTGGCGAAATGGCGTTTTCAATAAATTCGAATGAAACTGGCTCACCTGCCGCCATTAGCGCTATGTCCAGCCGTATTTCCGAAACATTCGTTTCTATGAGCCTAAATATTTCGTCTTGAGGCCCAGAATTTATCCAATACTTTCCGATCTGGTTTCTAGTTAGAGCGTTAGCGACCGAAAAAGGGTTGTACATTCTTTCCCCAATTGGAGTGTGGTACCCGCTGTACCAAAGCCTTAAATCATCTCTTGTCACTGCTTTAGCATATTTTGCAGGATTCGCCATATATCGTTGAAACAGCTCGTCAACCTCAGTTTCAGAGAATCCGAAAAACTCGCTGAATGTTGCTGATGCTAGCGTGAATTCCGAAAACATGTTCAGATCAGAACCGCTAGAATATTTGACAATAGGCAATATTCCGGTCATGTACGCCATCGAAACATACGGGCGACCTTTTAGCAAATTCCTCAAAAAAACAATATAATCCTTCTTGTCTTGATTGGTAACAAACGATGCCTCGAATATATAGTCCCATTCGTCTAGAACAAAAACGAATGTTTCATTTTTATACTCACAAATCTTATCAAGAAAAACTATAGGATCATCAGTTTCGCAGATCACGTCGCTATACTCATTGCGCAAATCCGACAGAATGTTTCCAGTGATGAAATCGATATATTCCTTATATGAATTGCAGTGGGTTGGCAATTCATTAAGGACAATATAAAATACATTTTGGCTATTCTGACTTTCCTTGTACGTTTTGGATTTACTTATTTCAAGCGTATCAAAAACATCATTGCTAACAGTGCCTTTTCCCAAATACGCCGCTATCATGGATGCTATGATTGACTTGCCAAACCGACGCGGTCTTGCTACGCATATATAAGCATACGGCCTCAGTTCCTCTATCATCCAAGATTTATCAATATAGTAATCCCGCTCAGATTCTCTTTTGAACAATTTATAAGGGGTGCTTATATTCAAATAATTGGAGCAATTAGCGCTTGCGGGTTTTTGAGTGTTTTGCATTATTGCCTCCTTCTTGTGCTCTGGCAAGGCCTATGTGAATCCTCTCAGGCCTTGTCCCTCGCCTTGGCAGCGCCTTTTCATCACAAAACTGGATATCTGGATGATACCTAATTATATGACATAAGGTGTGCCATGTCTATAGGTTTTTCTATCGATGTCACCAATTGCCTGTTGCGCGGATTTTTGAGTCCTATTTATTTTTGCTATCCGCCCTTGGTGCATATCCCAAAATTAATCTTAGGGCTTGCGAAAGCCACGCAAGTTTGCTCGCAGAAGCCCGAGCAAACACTGTTAAAGCATCGCGGTGACTTCCGCTGCGCCACTTGCGGAATTTTGCTATCCGCCCTTAGAGCTGTCGCTCTTTATTTCAACAGGAACCTTAAACCAAAAAGCGGTCTTCACGCCTGGCTCGCTTTCTGCCCATATGCTTCCTCCATGGCTCTCCACTATCTTTTTGCATATCGCAAGCCCCAACCCAGCGCCTCCATAGCTTCTGGATCTCGACT
>JAISWZ010000691.1 GCA_031270945.1 Clostridiales bacterium
CAATCGGGCGGAAAGCCAAATGATCACCAGATTCTATCTCTAGAGAATCTTCGTTTATAGCAGTGCCGTTATCGTCAGCTGAAGCGAAGCAACCCTCGCTGGCGCTTTTAGATCCTAGACTGGCGTTTTCAGATCCTAGATTGGCGTTTTCAGATCCTAGTTCAGAAGGCAAATTGATGGCTCCTTTCGCGTGCGCTACGCAGTTATTTTAGAATAAATCGGATGCCTACTTCCGTATTTCTCCGTCCGTCAAATTTTCGAGCAAAGCCATATCCAGATCGTTAAATTCATGATTTAGTTTAAGCGCGGCTATGCCAGTGGCAAGATACGCCGCCTTCATCTTTTCAGAATCTTTTATGTCAGGATTGTTCAAAAGATGGTCGAGTTCCCTGTAATCGGCATATAAATCCCGCATTTGATAGATATGAGCAAGAGATTGTATAAACATGATGTATTCAGCGTCATCTAATTCCTTGTCTGTTTCGATTGACAAAGATATTATCAATTTTTCTGGAATATAAGAATCCAATTCTTCATCGTCAAATGAAAACATAATCAATTTAAGTTTGTCTTCAGGAACGTTGTCGCGCAGAAGCTTTTCATAATCAGCCATTGAAATTTCTTTTTCAAGCACATGGGTTGAATCGGATGAATCCACTCGCTCATCAGATGCCGTTATATACGTTGTCACCATAAGCGTCTCGTCCGCATATGTAAAATTGTCAATTGCCATGAATTCATGGAACCCCAATAAATAGCCCGTATCGCCATAAGCGTATGGGTGTTTGCTGTAGTCTCTCGCAATGTCATAAAACGGATTGTCTTCCTGATAAATCACCAGTCTACCAGAAGTATCAACAAGCTCTTTATCGCTAAAATCAAACGCTATGTCTGAAACAACCTCGTTCTCATCTCTCCAAACCCTGATGCTCCCTGAAAAGCTTGTTAAGTCAAATTTTTGGACGGCGTACAGATTGGGCACCACTATTACTCTTACAGACTTCTTGGCGGGCAGATCCAGATTTACTATGATAGGCGACACTTGCTATGCTGTTCAAAAGCGCATAAACGCTAGCATCGCCTAAAAGCTCAACTGAAAGATCATCTAACTCTTTGCTTCCTTGATATCACGAATTCCGTGGCAAGCGTAAATGGATCAACCGAGCCCTTGGCGATTGTTATATTGAAATCGCTCTGCGGCTTGCTGGAAGCACTTGGCTCGGAGGATGCTGCGTCTTCTTCATCTAGGACAACATTGATAGTTTTGCTGCTTGAACTGCCATCCGCACCTGGGTCGAAATCATTTGGTTCGTTGCCTAAGTCGGCATTCGCAGCAATAGGTTCTTCTTTTTCTTTTACTTTTTCTTTTTCTGCTGTTTCATCTGGAAGCTCCGTGGTTTCGCCCGAAAAATCAGCTGGTTCATCACCCGAGGCATTGGCGATTCCCGTCTTATCCAGAGATGTGGCTTTTGCCTTTAAACTTACAGGTATCACTAAGGCAATCAGCAATAGCGAGACAAGGAGCAGAGAGGCTATAACTTTTGTTTTCATTTGCAGACTCCTTCGCAGATATTATTTTAGCGGCCCGACTGGCTTCTGAGTAGCCCAGTTGGTTGCATATGCCACCCTCCTATTCGGCAATGTTGCATCCTCGCAACGCCTTGTGAAGCGCTCTCAATTCTTTGGAACTGTACGGGTTTCCACGGATAAACAGCTTTCCAATACCTGAGTTGTGCAACGGAGAAAAATCGCTGATCTGGTTGTTGTCAAGATCCAGCAGTATAATGTTTCTAAACGCAGAAAGAGGCGATATGTCAATAATATTGTTGTCCGCCAGATATAGCTCATGAAATCCATAGGTCTCAGAGAGCCCGGAAAGCTGCGATAAATCGCTAATCTCATTGTTTGACAGATTAAGCGCGGCAAGCTCGGGGAAACTTAAGACAATGGTATAATCGCTAACTGAATTGTTGGCCAAAGTAAGCACTCTCAAATCTGGGAGCCCTTTTATCGGCGACAGATCCGTCACTAGATTGTCATTGAGATTTAGCTTTGTCAACTTGGTGAACCCTGACAGTGGCGACAAGTCACTTGCCTTGTTGCCTCTGAGGTATAGCCTATTCAAATTTGTGAGTTCTGATATCGGTGACAAGTCGCTTACCTGGTTGACATTGAAATATAGCGCTATCAAATTCGTGAGTCCTGATATCGGTGACAGGTCGCTCACCTGGTTCTCGCTGAGATCTAACCCTAACATGTTTGTGAGCCCTGAAAGCGGAGACAAGTCTTCTACCTGGTTGCCGGACAGAGTTAGATCTTTTAAGTTGGCGAGCCCCGCAAGAGCTGACAAATCGCTGACCTGATTGTTGCCCAGGTCAAGAACCTTCAGATTGACAAGTCCAGAAAGAACGGATATGTCACTGACCTGATTGCCATGCAATTCCAGCCTTGTCAATTGGGTAAGCCCTGAAATAGGGGTCAAGTCACTTATCTGGTTTTCGCTAAGATATAGCTCTGTCAAATTGGCAAGTCCTGAAATAGAGGCCAAGTCACTTATCTGGTTTTCATTAAGATGCAGCTCTGTCAAGTTGGCAAGACCTGAAACAGGTGCCAAGTCACTTATCTGGTTTTGGTGCAGATCGAGTTTCTCAAGATTTACGTAGTTTTTCAGCCCGTCCAGATCGCTGCTGTCCAAGTGCCTCCTGTCCAAGCGCAGCGATTCCGTTGAAGTGTCGTACTTCGACCATTTTACGTGCCCGTCCGGAAAGTAAGTTTGGCATAAATTATTAATATAAAAAGCAATAACTGCATACCCCATCAAGCTGTAAGCCCAACGCTTGAAATACAGGATGCCTTCGTGCATCTTGCGTTTGTCCACGAAGAACCGCTTATCTTTGAATGACAAACCGGAATGCTCCTTTCGTGTATTTAAAAATTTAGCTTTTGTAGAGCCAGCCCAGCGCGGAGGCAACTCTAGAACCATTTATTGTCTATAGAGACATTTTATCTAAAAACCATTTTAAATTTTCGCAAAGGCGAACTTCAAAGCCTACGACACGATCCGCTGTGATTCAACAAATATCTTCATATATCGCAACCTGCTTTATAGTTTAAAGTAACTGCTAACGAATGTCAATAGCATTTGAACAAAATTTTCGACCCTATTTCACAATTTCACAATTCTATCATTATTTCGACATTGACTCATGGATTCTCCATCGTCCCTCATCCCCGCATCCCCACTCCCCCATGCCAAATAAAAAAGGTGCCGCTTCGCGGCACCTTTTGCGTTGTCCTGAATTGCTTGCACTTGCATTGCCCTGCCTTGCCCTGCCTTGCACTTGCCCTGCCTGCATTTCCGAGCTGCAACAATCCCTATTTCGCAGCCTTCCTCAGCACAGCCTCTCCAGTTATCTCAATCTCCGCCTTAAGGGGCTCTTTCCCTGCCAACTTAACGCTCCTGGCATCTGGCTGGGTTCCGCCCAGGTAAACGACAGCTTTGCCCGCAACCAACTCTTGGTTGCCGTCCTTGTCGAAAAGTGAGAAGCTCTCAGGCCCCAGCTCAAACTCTACTGTCTTGCTTTCGCCTGGTGCCAGCTCAACTGTCTGGAAAGACTTCAGCGACCATATGGGGGCTGGCCGGAAGCGGTCTGGGGCTTCTGGCCTGGAAATGTAGATCTGCGCTATCTCGCGTCCGCCCAGATTGCCCTCATTCTTCACTGTCGCCTTGACAACAGCCTTTCCTTCGCCATTCCAAGCACTTGGCGCTTCGATGCCGCTGAAGGAAATATCTGTGTAGCTAAGCCCATACCCAAACGGATACAGAGGCTCGCCTTTGATGTACCTGTAGGTTCTTCCATCCATGCTGTAGTCAGTGAACTCAGGCAGCTGATCCTGGTCGCGGTAGAAAGTGACCGGGAGCTTTCCAGATGGAGAGAACTTTCCAAACAAAAGCCCTGCGACAGCGCGTCCACCCTGCGCTCCAGGATACCATGCCTGGATGACAGCTTTGGCGTTTTCTTCTGCATAGCTTAAGTCAATAGCGCTTCCTGAAAGGTTGACCACTATAGTCGGGGTTCCTGTGGCTATCACATACTTCAAAAGCTCTTCCTGCAAGCCTGGAAGCTTCAGGTTTGGCTTGTCTCCAGACGCGTAGCTGTTGGACGTGTCCCCTTCTTCCCCTTCAAGGTTGGCATCGAGTCCAAGGCAGACAATAGCTATATCAGAAGCTTTCGCAAATCCGACAGCCTCTGAGAACCGATCTCCCGGAACCGCCGACAGCCCTTCAGTCTTTTCTTTGTGGATATGGCAACCTTGGGAATAGTAGATCCTGCAATCAGGCGCGGCAAGCTCCCTTATTCCCCTGAGAACAGTAATGTAGTCAGAAGATGTTCCGCAGTAGTTTCCTTCAAGGGCTGGAACGCTGTCAGCGTTTGGCCCTATTATGGCTATGGAGCTGACCTTGTCTGACACCAAGGGCAGAATGCCTGAATTCTTTAGAAGCACAAGCGTCTTTTCGGAAACGCCCTCATTTATGCACACGTTTTCAGGAGTGTCTATATCCTTCGCTCCAAGATCCGCCCAAGGATTGCTCTCATCAAAGAAGCCCAGCTTCATCCTGGTGACATAGAGCCTAATTACTGCCTTGTCAATCGCTTCCTCTTTCACCAGCCCATCCTTGTGCGCCTGAAGCAGATGGAGATATACGACTCCGCAGTTCAGATCGCACCCGTTGTTCATGGCTAAAGCCGCTGACTCGGGCGCTGTCACTGTCACGTGGTGATGCTCGTGAAAGTCCTTGATCGCCCAGCAGTCGCTTGTTACATGGCCTGAAAAGCCCCATTCATCTCTCAGTATGTCAACCAGAAGCTTCTTGCTTCCGCAGCAAGGCTCCCCGTTTGTTCTGTTGTATGCGCCCATGACAGCTTCCACTTTGGCTTCTTCAACCAATGCCTTAAATGCCGGCAGGTATGTTTCGTGAAGGTCTTTTTCGTTTGAAATGGCATCGAACTCATGCCTTATGCCCTCAGGCCCCGAATGGACAGCGAAGTGCTTGGCGCAAGCGGCTGCCTTCATGACAGGCCCGTCTCCTTGAAGGCTATTTACAAAGGCTTTTCCCAGCTCGCTCGTGAGGTATGGATCCTCCCCGTATGTCTCGTGCCCCCTGCCCCATCTGGGATCCCGGAAGATGTTGACGTTTGGCGACCAGAAGGTAAGCCCTTTGTAAATGTCCCTGTCATCTAAAGCGACAGCTACGTTGTGCTTGGCGCGGGCCTCGGTGGAGATGACCTGTGCGACGCCTGACATGAGCTCTTTGTCAAAGGCGGCCGCAAGGCCTATCGCCTGCGGGAAAACCGTCGCCACTCCCGCTCTCGCAACGCCGTGAAGCGCCTCGTTCCACCAGTTGTACGCTGGTATTCCCAGCCTTGGTATGGCTGGAGAGTTGAAAAGCGTCTGCGTAGCCTTCTCTTCCAAAGTCATTTGCGAGACCAGCTCACGGGCCCGCTCTTCAAAGCTTTTTTCTGAGTTTGCCAATTCAATCCCCCTAAGGTTTAGAGCTTGTTTTGCTCAAATTCAAACGCAAAAAGCCCGCCATGCCTGGCGGGCTCGCGCGCGTCAGAGCAGTGGCGCTTCGCGCCTAGGGCGTATCCCAAAAATCCTGAAGCGGCGTGGGAAAAGTCGCATGCCTTTTCCAAGCCCTAAGATCAATTTTGGGATATGCTCCTGGGACTATAACTGTCCCCTTATACTCTACACGTTTTCCGCAATGTTGTAAATAAGTCTTTCTGTGTCTTCCCAGCCAAGGCAGGCGTCCGTTATGGACTTTCCGTAAACCCGCTCAGCCCCTATCGACTGGTTGCCTTCTATCAAGTAGCTCTCAAGCATGAAGCCCCTGACCAGCTGGCGTATGCTGTCGTCATACTTTCTGCTGTGAAGAACCTCTTTTGTTATGCGAGGCTGCTCATAGAAGAGCTTGCCAGAGTTCGCGTGGTTGCAGTCCACTATCACCATTGGGTTCTTCAAGCCCCTTTCGCGATACATCTTGGCCGCAAAGGAAAGATCCTCGTAGTGGTAGTTGGGGATGTTCGCGCCATGCTTGCTCACAGACCCCCTAAGCACGGCATGGGCCAGCTCGTTTCCGCTGGTTCTGACCTCGTTGCCTTGGTAGATGAAAGAATGGCTGGCTTGCGCCGCCTGGATCGAGTTGAAAAGAACCGTCAAGTCTCCAGACGTGGGGTTTTTCATGCCAACAGGCATCCCTATTCCGCTTGCGGCCAGCCGGTGCTGCTGATCCTCGACGCTTCTCGCGCCTACAGCGATATAGCTAAGCATGTCCTCGCAATAGACCAGGTTGTCAGTGTAGAGCATCTCATCAGCGGCAGTTAGCCCCGATTCCCTTATCGCTCTCACATGCATCCTTCTGATCGCTAGGATTCCGTCTAGCATGTTGGCTTCCTCGTCTGGATTTGGCTGGTGAAGCATTCCCATGTACCCCTCGCCAGTGGTTCGGGGCTTGTTTGTGTAAATCCTTGGGATAACGAACAGCTTTTCACTCACTTTTTCATTGACCCTAGCCAGCCGGCTTACGTACTCGCAAACCGGATCTTCCTCGTCAGCGGAGCATGGACCCACAATCACTATGAACTTTGAGCTTGCGCCTGTCGAGATGCTTCTTAGCTCCTCGTCCCGTGCATCCTTGATCTTTTTTAGCTCCGGCGCCAGGGGAACCATGCTTATTATTTCCTCCGGCGAGGGAATGTTCCTGATTTTGGCGAAGCTCATTAAACCACTCCTATAAGTGACATGTGACGGATTGGCAAGCCAATCCTCGCGCGCTGGAGCGCAGAGCGCTCCAGCGCTATCGGGCGTTTTGCCCTTTGCTCAAGTTTTCTTCGCGCACCTGGAAATATTGAGAAGCACCCCCACAAGCCCCATGGCTACCAGGAACGATGTCCCTCCGTAGCTTACAAACGGGAGCGGGACTCCTGTGTTGGGTATGCTGTTTGTCACAACGGCGACGTTGATCAAAACCTGGCTTGAAATGAGAAGAACAATGCCTATCGCTGTCAGGGAGCTGAAAGTGTCCGGCGCGTTTAGCGCTATCTTTACGCCCCTCCAAATGAAGACAGAGAAAAGGATAAGTATCATTGCCGCTCCCACAAAGCCAAGCTCTTCGCATATGATTGAGAAAATAATGTCGTTGTGCGCCTCTGGAAGAAACGTCTTCTGCCTGCTCTGGCCAAGGCCCAGCCCAAACATCCCGCCTGAAGCTATGGCGTACAGGGACTGCAGCACCTGGTATCCTGTGTTCATGGGATCCTTTTCAGGGGCAAGCCATGCGGCGAAGCGCCCCGCGCGGAAGTTGTCGGTGGAGGATGTCAGCGCAAGGTAAGCGACAAGGGCCGCGACGCCAGATCCGCCAGCGATTACAAACCGCCATATGTAGGGGCATGCCATGAAAATGATTCCCGCGCCTATGATAAAGACGATGATGGCTGTGCTCATGTTGTTTCCCAGGAAAACCAGGCCTGCCGTGACCGCCACGGCGGCCATGACAAGAATGAATGTCGGCCATTTGAGCAGTATGTCCTTCTTGTGTGATATCAAGAAGGCTATAAAGAATATGACTCCTGCCTTGGCTACCTCAGAGGGCTGGAACTGGCCTATGATTGGAACAGGTATCCACCTTGTCGCTCCATGGCTGGATATGCCGATTATCAGAACAAGAACGAGAAGGAAGTTGCTTATAGTATATATCGCAAAGGCCCATCTGCGCAAGTAGTTGTAATTGAAATTTGCCATCACGGCGCAAGCCGCCAATCCGGCTATGAAAAAGAGGCCCTGCCTCTTGAGGTAGTAATAGGCGTCGCCGAAATTCGACAATGCCGTCTGGTAGCTGGAGCTGAAGACCATCACGACCCCTATGAGACCTAGAATGGCCACTACCAGCAAAATAGTGTAGTCTATCTCGCCCACATGGATAACGCTTCGGACAACAGTCCCGCCCTCGCGCCTTTTGGCTGGCGCGCCTAAAGCATTTGATTGCATGGCCTCTCCTCGCTTGCACCGTTTATATAATGCTATGCCGTTTGATAAAAGCTAGCCCAAACGGCTAAGCGCTTTTACAAGCCCTATATTAATTGGGATATGCCCTAAAGCTTTTTTACCAGCTCTTTGAACAAGTCCCCTCTTTGCTCAAAATCCTTGAACATATCCCAGCTGGCGCACGCTGGGGACAGAAGAACGCAGTCTCCGGCCTCAGCCAGGTCTCTGCAGGCGAAAACCGCTTGCTCAAAGGTCTGAACTCTTTGGTAATCCTTGAATCCAAGCTCATCGCAAGCCTTTATGATGTCCTCGGCCACCTGCCCAAGCACCACAAGCCGCTTGACCTTTCCAGGGAAGGCCTTGATCCAGTCGCTGTAGTCAGAGTGCTTGTCGTACCCTCCGCCTATCAAGACTATGGGCTGCTTCATGGCTTCAATGGCCTTTATCGCCGCGTCCGTGTTTGTGGCTTTTGAGTCGTTGTAATACTTGACCCCGTCAAGCTCCCGGACAAACTCAATCCTGTGCGCAACCGCAGTGAAGCTGAGAGCGCCTTCCTTGATTATGTCCAAAGGAACCCCGGCGGACGCGCAGCAAGCCACTGCCGCCAGCGTGTTTTCGATGTTGTGGTTTCCGAAGATATTCATTTCATCCATATCCAGGATTACAGACTCTGTTTCCCCCAGTTTGGACTTGATCAAGCTTCCGTCAAGGAAATACCCTTCCTCAAGCTTTTTGGCCCTGCTGAAAAATACGGTCTTGGCGCTTGTCTTCATGGATCTGCATATCAAGTCATCGTAGTTTAAGATCATGAAGCCTGATTCGTCTTGGCGCTTGCCGATGTCCTGCTTGGCTCTGGCATAGCCCTCCATTGTCTTGTGGCGATCAAGGTGATCCGGGGTTACGTTTAGCACAGCGCTTACAAGCGGCTTGAACTGGTCAGTGGTTTCCAGCTGGAAGCTTGAGATTTCGGCTACCACCAATGAGTCTTGGTCAAGCCCCAGCACCTTCTCGGCGAATGGGACTCCGATGTTTCCGACGATCTCAGTCTTGGGGTTCCATCTCTTGCAGATGGCGCCAACCAGCGCTGTCGTTGTCGTTTTTCCGTTCGTGCCTGTTATGGCTATTATGGGGCACGGGCAGAGAAGGTAAGCAAGCTCTATCTCTCCTATGACAGAAATCCCAAGCCCTCTGGCCTTTTCTAGAAACGGGAGGCCGGCTGGCATCCCTGGGCTTATTACAACCAAGTCGAACCCTTCAAGGATCTCATCCGGGTTCTTCCCTAAATAAAGAGCGGCGACTTTCTCAACCTCTTCAAGATCGTAGGCTATCTTTTCCCTAGCTTTTAGATCCTGAAGGGTGACTGAAGCGCCCTGGCTGGCCAGGAGCTTTGCGGCTGCGACGCCGCTTCTCGCGGCGCCGCAGACAAGCGTTCTTTTCCCTTTGAAATCCATTTATGCCTCCAGCGCGTCTTGCGCTTTGTAATAAATTATATAAGCTGTCTTCCCGCCAAGTACCCGATCAGGCACAATATGGCCGTAACTATATAAAACATGGCAACCACTTGGGTCTCTTTCATTCCGCACTTCTCAAAGTGGTGGTGTATCGGCGCCATCTTGAAGATCCTCTTTCCATGGGTGAGCTTGAAGTACCCAACCTGGAGTATGACCGAAAGCACCTCGATAAGATACACTGCCGCTACAATGGCAATAAACAAGGGCATTCTAAGTATGAAAGCCGCTCCTGCCACAAACCCTCCAAGCGCAAGGCTCCCGGTGTCGCCCATGAAGATTTTGGCGGGGTGCGAGTTAAAAAGAAGAAAACCCAAAAGGCTTCCAGCGGCAGCCCCCGAAAGGGGCAGGATCGGGCTTCCCATGGCCCACGCCGCGATCAGGAAAAACGCTACAATAAGAACTGTGACTCCTGCCGCCAGCCCGTCTAGCCCGTCAGTGAAGTTGGCGCCATTGACAGTTCCAAGCATGACAAAGAAGAGAAACGGAATGTACATCCATCCCAGGTCTATCAGCTTGCCGTCAGTAAATGGGATAAATATTGATGTTTGGCCAGGGGACTGCCTGCCCCAGACCAGGTATGCCGCGAAAGCGCCAGTTACCAAGAGCTGCCCTAGCATCTTCTGCCAAGCCCTGAGCCCTAGGGATCTTTTCTTTGAAACCTTGATGTAGTCATCCGCCAGCCCTATTGCGCCAAAGGCCAGCGTCACAAGCAAGAGAGCCGCGCTTTCCGAATGCGGGCCTATATAGAACGCGGCCGCCACCGCAAAGCTCAAAAGAATCATTATGCCGCCCATAGTAGGCGTGCCTTGCTTCGCCAAATGTGTTTGCGGGCCGTCAGTCCGCACTTGCTGCCCGAACTTTAGCTTCCTGAGATAAGGGATGATGATCGGGCAGAGAATTGTGTTAAGCGCAAACGCGCCTAAAGCGGCGTATACCGCCGGCGCGAGATCTGTATCCATGGCCAGACCGCCTTTCAATTGAAAGGCGGGCGCTCCAAGCGGCGCGCCGCTTGGGGCGCCCGCTTTTTAATTCTTTCCGTAAAGCTTCAAAGCCTCCAAAGCGACTTCCACGTCATCGAAGTGAAGCGACTGGTCGCCTATTATCTGATAGTCTTCATGCCCCTTGCCGGCAATGATCAAGCCATCGCCGTCTTCTAGCATCTCCACTCCTCTAAGAATGGCTTCCCTGCGATCCTCGACTGTCTCGTACTGGCAGTTGGTGTCCTGGATGCCTTCTTCGATCATGGCCATTATGTCGTCTGGCGACTCGCTTCTGGGGTTGTCGCTTGTGATTATGCAATAGTCTGCAAGCTCTCCGGCGATCTTGCCCATGATGGGCCGTTTTGTTCTGTCCCTGTCCCCTCCGCATCCGAAAAGGACAATGAGCCGGCCTTGGGTGAACTCGCGCACGGCGTTGATGATATTTACCAAGGAATCCGGGGAGTGCGCGTAGTCTACTATTACAGACGCGCCTATGCTGTTGGGAACGCTTTGCAGCCTTCCTGGCACCCCGTTTGTTGCGTTAAGCCCTCTTTGAATGGTCTCCAGGGGAATGCTCATGTGAAGTGAAGCGGCTATGACGCCCAAGGCGTTGTAAACTGAGAACCGGCCCTTCATGGGTATGAAGAACAGCGCTTCATCTCCGTTTATCTTAACTGTGAACTCCACCCCTGAAGTCATGTACTTGATGTTTTCAGCTTTAAGGTCGCTTGGCTTGTCGATTGAGAAAGTGATGAACGGGCAAGGGAAATGGGTGGCCATGTAGACCCCCGCCTCGCTGTCAACGTTCGCGGCCCCCAGCTTGCACTGGGCAAAAAGCTTCGCTTTGGCGAGCTTGTAGTTTTCCATGTTCAAATGGAAGTCCAAGTGATCCTGGGTGAGGTTCGTGAAGATGCCAATGTTGAACTTCACGCCCTCAAGCTTTTCGAACGCCAATGCCTGGGATGAGACCTCCATTATGACGTCGTTTACCCTGTCATCCTTCATGGCGGAGAAGATCTGCTGAAGCTCCACAGGATCCGGAGTTGTTGATGTCTCGAAATGGATGTCAAGCTTCTGCCCTGCGATCTTGGCGCCCAAAGTGCCTATGACCCCAGTCCTGTGATTGAGCTCCCGAATGATGGTCTCAAGCAGGTAGGTGGTCGTTGTTTTGCCTTTGGTTCCAGTGACCCCTATCAGGTTGAAGGATTCCCATGGGTTCTTGTAGAAGTTGGAGGCTGCCACCGCAAGCGCCTTCCTTGTGTTTGGCGTTCTCACGACAGTGATTCCCTCGGGGTAGCTTCCAATGTCCTCTTCCACAAGGACACAGCGGACGCCAGAGTCGACAGCCTTTGAGATAAAGGTGTGGCCGTCAGACCTGAGGCCTTTCAAGCAGATGAACAGGGAGTCGAATTTGGCCTTCCTGGAGTCGATCGCTATGTCTCCGATTTCGGCGTTCTTGCCTCTAAGCCATTCGAAATCCAGGCCTTTAAGGACTTCTTTTAGCATCATGAAAAACTTGCTCCTCTCCAGTGGCGGCGAAGGCCGCGTTATGCT
>JAISWZ010000714.1 GCA_031270945.1 Clostridiales bacterium
TTTCTCCTGACTTTATCATGATTGCGCTTGAGCCTTTTAAATCAAGCGGCTATATAATTATACAGCACATGGCGCAAGATGTAAAATGGTGACTGTTGGTGAAATAAGGCGAAAATGGAATTTAGGGTAAATCCAAATTCCAAAATACTGGATAGCATCTACTAGATTTAATGAAAAGAGTTATGCTCTGAAAATGAAATGAAATGTTATGATCGAAAAATGTCGCTTAAAAAGTGATTGTGCTTGACTTTGTAATTGGTTTATGATATGATATAAGTTGATTGGAATGGAATAGCTTGAGGGTGCAGTAATGAGCGTCAAATCATTTTTGATGCTACTCAGGTTTTTAATCTTTTCACGAGTAGTCGTTTGACGATTATAGAACTTAACTCTCAAGAAAACTAAAGTGTCATGACTAAAGGTAAGAACAAGATACCTGATAACAAAATTTGGTATCTTCTGCCTCATAGAGCAAGGCCTCAATTTCTGTTCGCTGGAATTTGATTAAAAGATCCAAAATCCCTTGCGCGAGATTTCGGATTCTGATATAATGGTTTTACTGGAGCGTGGCTGGCGGAAATGAAATATATATGAAATCGTGATCACTGAAACACAAGAAATTTGATGATGGTCAGGGTTGGCGCAAGATTGCATGAGTGTTCAAGAGTAAAGTGCCTGATTGACAAATAAACGAACTGAAATCCCAAAACCGTTCCATTCGAACCGAGTTGCACCAAGCAGGGCTATATGGCACACTCAGAATGCTCTCAAACTCAGAGCGAAAAGTGACAATTTGGGCCATAAAGTTATGATAATATTTTGACTTAAGCACACAAAGTTCAAAATATGAAGTTTGTGTGCTTGATAAAAATGATTTTACTAGGACATAGCGATATGTGCCCACTTTGAATATAAATCAAATGTCAGTTTTTGCTGATGGATATACTCGTCGTTTTAATATAATCGTATAAATGCATTGACATGAAGTAAGCTTTTAGATATAATGATATGGGGGCTTTTGCCTCGACGGGAGGCGATTGAGTTGGCAACTTCAGAACAACTAAAGAGCTTAATAAAGGCTCATATCGATTGCGAAGATGAAAATTTTAAGACGGTTGTGCTACAAATCGTTGCTTATGAAGCAAAGCTCGGTCATACGGTTTTGGCGCGTGAGATTAAAACGCTTCTTGACAAGTTCAGCTTTAATAATAAGATATTGCAATTAACCAACCAGAATCCTATGCTGGAATTGCGTAAATCGGACATACGATTTAATGAACTAATAGTTTCAGAGGAGGTTCATAAACGGATATACAGGATTTTAGAGGAATTTTTTAACAGTAAAAAGCTTCACGATTACGGCTTGAAGAATCGAAGGAAAATTTTGCTTGAGGGCGCGCCAGGGACAGGCAAGACAATGACGGCTTTTGTCATTGCGCATGAACTCCATCTCCCATTGTTCGTGGTGCAAATGGATAGGCTTGTTACAAAGTTCCTGGGAGAAACGAGCGCTAAGCTAAGGGAGGTTTTCGACTCCATTAATAGTCTCACTGCTGTTTACCTGTTTGATGAATTTGATGCTATTGGTTCTAATAGAGGCATGGACAACGAAGTAGGAGAGATAAGGAGAGTTCTTAACTCGTTCTTGCAATTTTTAGAGCAGGATAGGTCTAATAGCATAATTATTGCGGCTACAAATAACAAACGGGTACTTGACCAAGCTCTGTTTAGGCGATTTGATGATGTTCTTCATTATTCTCTTCCCTCGGCAAATGACGCGGAAAAATTGCTGACCATGAAACTGGTTTTCTTTGCAAAGGATTTCGTTCCGTCGAAAGCTTTAATTGAGAGAGCTATTAAACTGAGTCACGCAGAAATAGTAAACATATGCGATGACGCAATAAAAAGACTGATTTTAGAAGAACACGAAATAACTGAAGAGGAATTAGTAGCGCTAGTTGATGAACGTTTATACATCTATTCAGCTCAGGAGGCCTATTAATGGCAGTGGCAAAAAAGAACATTTTTCTTTCAAATACAGTAGAGCCTTTATCTTATGTATCAAAGGGAGCAGGTGGAAATAAGAATATTCCTGCTGATAGGGATTACAAAGTTCATGCAACTGTTTTAGAGAGCGCATTAAATGAGGCCATAACATCGAGCAACTGCAAAGCCGCAACAACTTATCTTAAAGATGGTGTTTACCTTGAGTTTTCAAGTAAACCAAGCTTTATTCTCACTACAAAAAGTCTTGAAAATATAAAACAGGGAATTCGTTTGCTAAATGTTAGATACGATAATGAAACCAAAACAAGTTTTGCGACGGTTTATATTCCTACTGGGAAAGAACAATACTTCATAAAAATTTTGAGAGAATACAAAGAATCGGAAATTTCTGAAGAAAAAAAGAGTGCTAGGCATCAAGAACTTGTAAATAGCATTGAAAATATTAAACTTGCTATGATTGACGCTTTTTGGACTGATAATAGAGATAAAATACCTGCCGAGGATCTTGTTTGGTGTGAATTATGGTTGCGTGTGGATGGAGATGATTTTGAGAAAGCAAGCGAAAATTTTGCTGATTACTGTAATAAATTGAATATTGATTGCGATAAAAGAGAAATTAGATTTCCTGAACGATTGGTTAAATTAGTTTATGCAAACGCTAAAAATCTTGGAGATTTAATTGAAGCGTGTTCTTATATAGCCGAAATGCGAAGTGCTCCGCAGACGGCTAGCTTTTTTGAAGATCTTTCGACAAGAGAAAAAATTGATTGGTCAAATGATTTGCTGGATAGAATTGACTTTGATTTTTCAAATGCGTCAGTATGCATTCTTGATACAGGTGTTACTTCTGGCCACCCTTTGCTGTCCAAAGCTATAGAAAAAGAGACAGAACAGGCAGTAGAATCTGACTGGAAAACTAATGATCCTGACGGACATGGTACAGCAATGGCAGGCATTGCGCTCTATAATAATCTTCAGGAAATACTTGCTTCGGACAAGAAGAAAACAATTGTTCACCGCATAGAATCGGTAAAAATATTACCACCTGCAGGAGCTAATAGGCCTGAGCTTTATGGAGCGATTACTAATGAAGCTGTTTATTTGGCTGAGTATCGTAAACCTGATGCCAATCGCGCTATTTGCATGGCAGTAACAGATGATAAGGATACTACTGGTAGTGGAAATCCGACATCTTGGTCAGGTGCTATTGACAGTGTGATTTTCGGAAAAAATGAGATAAACAAGATAAATGTTAAACGGTTGTTTTTTATAAGTGCTGGCAATATTCAACCTCAGCATATGGTATCTGAGTCAGCTTATCCAGGGAGCAACTTAGCAAGAACTGTCCAAAATCCTGGACAATCATGGAATGCTATTACAGTTGGTGCGTATACTGATTTTATCAGAGTAAATGACGCGTTTTTTAAGGATTTTCATGCCGTAGCAGACAGCGGAGAAATATCTCCCTATAGCTCAACTTCGAACTTGTGGGATAAAAAATGGCCTATTAAACCTGAAATCCTTTTCGAGGGCGGAAACATGGTCACTGATGGCGAAAGATTTGACTCTTGCTCAGATTTATCGTTATTAACAACGAGTAATAATGTTTCAATTAAATATTTTACAACCATTAATGGAACCAGTTCTGCTACGGCTCAAGCAGCTTACATGGCTGCTCAAATAATGGAAGAATATCCTGAGATTTGGCCGGAAACTGTTAGAGCTTTGATGATCCACTCTGCTAGATGGACAAAAAAGATGCTGACTCAATTTTGCAAAGATCAGACTAAAAAAGACAAACTAGCACTCTTGCGTTGTTGCGGATATGGAATTCCTGATCTTAGCCGAGCTATAGAATGTATGAATAACCGCGTAAACCTTGTTATTGAGGCGGAAATTCAGCCTTTTGACGGTGATAGCATGAAAGAAATGCATATTCATGAGGTGCCATGGCCTGTAGAAATTTTGAAAGGATTAGGCGAGATGGAAGCAGAGATGCGGGTTACTCTTTCTTATTTCATTGAGCCGGGACCTGGAGAGATTGGCTGGAAAGATAAATATCGTTATCCGTCATGCGGACTTCGCTTTGATGTAAATAATAAAAACGAGAAAAGGGACGATTTTTTAAAAAGAATCAACGTAAAGATGCGAGGGGAAGACATCAAAGATAGTGGAAGTGGTTCGAGCGGAAGCGAGTATTGGCATTTTGGCCCGAATATTCGTAACGTGGGTTCTATACATTCCGATTATAGATCTCAAAATGCAGTAGACCTATGCGAAGCTAAATTTATCGCAGTATACCCTGTAGTAGGTTGGTGGAGAGAACGAAAGAATTTGAATCGAGCATGTAGCAAAATACGTTACTCGTTAATTGTTTCTATTTCTACACCAAATGAGAATGTGGATTTATACACTGAGGTAATGGCAACGATCAAAGGGCAAGTTAAAGTTAAGTCACCTGTATCTATTGGTATAGAAACGTAATGAATAATAATTAGTCTGTAATATTAACTGAATTAAGCGTGATATTATGAAATCAACTGACTTAATCTAAATGCAAACGGATTACTGGAAAGATACATATGGTTATTTATTTTCCGCGTGCCAGGTCTAAAACTTCCGACTTTAGGTAGATAGCTTTAGGTCGCTTGTGGACATGAACAGCCACGGATAATGCCGTGAAAAAGCGTGATGCAAGACATTCGTTTCGGGTTTCAGCCGAAAACTTCAGCTTGCCTAGGCAGGAGGTCTTTTGGGAGGTTTTAGCCCTAGAGCGGGTCTAAGCCGCAACTTTAGCTTGCTGTAGGAAAATGTCATTTAGAGGGCCTTAGCTCTAAGCAGGCTTTCAGCCTACACCCAAACTACCGGTTTTAGCCAGTAGAACATTGATTGCTCGTTTTGCGAGCACAAAAAGCTTCCCAGCAGTAGCTGGGAAGCTTTTGCTTGCTTTTATCATTTTTTTGAGCATCTGTGAAATCGAATCCCAAAATGCCGAGAGAAATGCGCTTATTGAGGATTAGGCACGTCTGTGTGCTCGATGTAAAATGAGCTTCCCAGATAAGGCGTGTCCTTTGAAAAAGTCACATTTCCGTTGCTAAAAGGCACGACAAGCGGGTTGCCATTGCTTGAGGTGTAGTAGATGTTCAGGAAAGTGAGATTCTCTTTCAGGGTGTAATACAAGCTGTCAAGCATGAACCAATTGAGGGAGTCTGAATCATTGAAGTAGAATACAGGCTCTTCGTTGGTCAAGCCTTTGAGCAGGGTTGATTCTGAAGACCAATTGACAACAAGTCCGTCCGAGGCAAGCTCTAAGCCGAAAATCTGAAAGTTCAAGCCAGTGGCGCCGGAGAGGCCGTTTGCCAAGACCTGAGCGTCAAGGGTTGAATCATAAGGATACTCAATGAGCCTCATCAAGTCATCGCTTTCAGAGAAGACGGCGTAAAGGGTTGCTGTTTTTGCAGCTTCGGTTGGCGTGGGCACTGGGGATGGCGTTGGGGAAGGCTCAGGCGGCAGCTGCGGATCGTAAGGGGCTGAGTTCTTGTCCAGGCTGTAAGCGGAGATAACCTCTCCATTCACGCGCTCAATGAGTTGCCTAGCGCTTGGAAAATAGGTGAAGAAGTGGTTGGGAAGCTCCGTTCCAGCTCCTGTCACAAGCCGAATCACGTTAGTGCCGTCCACATATGAGTAGTAGATGGTATCGGATCCATCTGGCCAGTTGTCATTGATGGCAGAAAAGTCATCCGGGTTGAACATGAAGGCCGTTTCGGTTCCGGCAAGGTACCAAGAGTTGCCTAACAGATCTCTAAGCGTCAGCGCCCCTGGAGTGTACGAAGGCAGATCTGCGGTAATAACGGCAGTTCGATCTTCCGCCAGCCACTCGACCTTCGCGCCTAAGGTCTCAGAAAGAAAGCGGAGAGGAACCATTGTTGCGTCATCAATAATAAGCGCTGGCACGTCCAGCGGCAAGACGGTCTTGTTGACCAAGGCGGTGTGCTCGCCTATGCCTATTTTGACAACGCAGTCGCTTCTGGCGGCGGTAACCCTTTTGGTTGCGGGATCCCAAAGGACAGCAAGCCCAAGCTTTTCGAACAAGCCCCTTAGCGGAACCATAACGCGATCCTGCGCTATTTGAGGAGGAACGCGAAATTCCTGCACTTCGCCGTTCAATGTGACAGCTACCTCTTGCGCGGCAAAAGCGCTCTCCGGCGTTAGCAAAAGGATTGCTATCATTACGGCAATGGTAAATCTTTTCATACTTTAGCGCTCAAACACAATGGCCTGAGCGCTCCCTCCCTGTTCATGCCCCGCTAGCGAGCGTCTCTGATGCAAGCCATAAGCCCGATAGCGGCTTTTTATGACAGTATACCACAATGGCCAGAGGTTTACAAGTTGTCAATATTGACTGCAAAGCCTTCGATTTTAGCGTGACCCTAGCAAGATCCCTGTAGCCATGGCCTTTTCTAGCCTCTCCAATTCAGAGGCATCTATGCCAACAGCCTTTGAATAAGCGTCAACAGGAAGCTTGTTTTTTAGAGCGTCGTAATATCCAGGATCTAGGCTGGACCAGGTTTCCGCTTGGAAACTTTCTAGACTGTAGCCGCCGTTTTGAGCTTTTTGGAGCTTAAGGATTCCAAACGCAGGTTCTGTTTTGTAGAGCTTGGCAATATCTCCGTTTTCAATGCTGTACTCTCCGGCTGAGTAACTGAGGTAAACTGTAGCGCTTGAGGCGGTTTCACTCACCATCAGGACTACGTGGCCTTCTGCCAGGCTTCCTTGAGTTGACGGACTATTAAGGCTAAGTATGGCTTGAGTTATGGCATAGTCAAGGCCTATTGCAGACTCGCTTGCAGCGGCGCTTGGCGCCATTTCTGTCGAATGCATTGGCCCTGCGTCTTGCGTTTCATTGGCGTTTGTCGCCATTTCTATCGAATACATTGGCCCTGTGTCTCTCGAAGCGCTTGGCACCACTTGAGAAGCAATCGCTTTAATATTTTCATTGGCCAAAAACGCTGGCACCTCTAGCCCGGGTGGCGTTTGATCAGACGCTCTCCCAGTCATGAAAACAGCTACAAAAATGAGAGCTGCGGCAACTGCCAGCAATATGGAGCCTATCGTCTTTCTGGGCGAAAATCCGCAAATGGAGGAGACGCGCTTGTTCACGTTGCTTTCGCCAAAGGCTAGAGCAGCAAAAGGATTCGCCACAGCTCTTCTGCTGGTGTTGGCGTTTACCAAAGAAGTGGCGTATTCACCCCTGATGTCTCTGCCAGCGCCCGCTATAACAATTTCATCGCAGGAGATTTCCCTGTCAATGTCAGAAACAAAGAAGGCTATCCAGACCAGCGGATTGAACCAGTGCGCTGCCAAAGCCAGAAGCGACAAAGGCTTCAAGATATGATCGAGCCTTTTAATGTGCGCGTTCTCGTGGGCTATTATGAAGCGAAGGTCATCATCGCCGCACACCTGGCTGATGTTGGAGGGCAGTATTATTCTTGGCGCGAATAGCCCGAATACTATCGGCCCCTTTACGGCGTCTGAAAAGTAAATGTTGTCTTTCCATAAGGTTGCGGTTCTGAGCTTGCGCTTAAGGGAATGCCAAGAAACGGCGGATGCCAATAAAAGCGAGAGTGT
>JAISWZ010000719.1 GCA_031270945.1 Clostridiales bacterium
CGACTACCAAAGGGTTATCGTATTGGCAGCGCTTGGATATAACGCCCAATGGCTAACATTTGATGAATCTGTCCAGTGGGGCGTTGTCGCAGGGCGAAAGCTCCAGCCCCTCTTTGGCAACTGGTATGACTGCATAAGTGCCAGCCTGTTGGGCCTAAGCTACTTCTTGGATGTGGCGCCAGATGACCCATTGCTCTGTCTTAGCAAACGGAAGAAAATTTTCAGGGACCGCCACCAGCTTCCCGAAAACCCGTGGGAGATCCCTTGGGATACGCCTTTGATATGCACATGGACAAGCCGGGCCCCTCTCGTAAACACAGAAGGAGCAAAACTTCCGAAAGGCTTCAAAATGCTAGACGAACTGCATGAAGCCAAACTCATAAATCTTGTAAGCATATTTCAAGATCCTCTCGACAACCTGGTCTCCTATATTGAGGAAGGCGGCCATACAGTCGAAGAGATAGAAGTGATCCTGCACTGCGCGATACAGGAGGCAATCGTTTTGGAAAAAACATGCTCCCGCACCCAAGCGGCTATCGCCAGGAGCTCTGTTAAAACATCAATTCCCAGAATTCTCAAGCATTTTAAAACCGGCATAAACGTGAAAGCCATATTTGCCTTGCATGAAGACTAGGAGCATATAGCAAAATTCCGGCCAGATTATTCCGGCGCGATATGCTCTAAACCGCAATATTATTGGATGGTGAACAATCAATGCCGGAAAAGCCTCTTCTGTGCGTAAAAAGCAGCCTCAAGACATCAGCGCGCCCTGTGACTCTTTGTGTTTTCAGCCATAGCGTCAGCCTGTCTGCATTCTTTTCCCGCGAGCAATATTCAGTTGAAAGCATGGTAGATCTCTATATTGAAGAGGATAGGCGTGTCACTGTCATCGACTTTGAGATGAATGGCAAAAGTTTCCGAAGAGAGTTGTCAGAAGATGATTTTCCAGGCTTGGCAGCTGGAATGAAAAAACTGCTTGAAACAGGATGGGGCAACTTCACAAACAAGATAAAAGGTGAGGCTGAGTTTTCTGTCATACAGGGGATTGAGCGCAAGCCAAGCTTATTTAGCATGCCTGAGAAGCCCTTTATTCATTTTAAGCGAGGCAAGAACTTCAAGGCCGTGAAAGTGTTCAGCTACGGGATCACCCTGGTTTCAAACGAGGAAAAGCGCTATCCCCTAGACATGATCGAAGATGTCTTCCTGACCCTGCATCCTGGCACCTTCGAAAGAGTATTGGTAATTGACACTTTAAGCCCTGAAGGCTTGCGGGTTCGCCTGAGGTTCTTCAAAGACGACTTCCCCGGCCTTCACCAAGAAATGAGGCTGGCGCTAGAAAACGGCTGGGGCGGCTTTTATGACAAGCGCAACGAATCAGACCCTATCATTTGGTTTCACGCCATCTCAAGCATTAGCGCGATCCTAGATGAGAGCAACCTGTTCATCTTTTCTTTTAGAGTCAAAAACCCCAACTGCATCAAATCAGAAATGGAGCGTGTTTCCGCCAGCTGGCATGTGCCTGACAGGAACGGCCTGATACGCAAGTTGACAGATCTAGTCAATTGCCGCATCATTGACAGATACATAACCATCGACATGACCGAATCAAAAAGGGAAGCTGTTGTTCGAGCGCTTGCCATCTTTTTCATGACCGAGGCAATAACTCTTTCTCTTGACGGCTACGCCTGCGACTGGCTCTCCTATGAGGAATCCCTTGCTTGGTGCCTCACCGCAGGAAAGATACTCCAGCCTCTCTGCAGGGATTGGGACACGTACTATAAATGCATGTTGGCCTGCCATGACTTGAACGATCTCAGCAAAACATCTATCGTCGACAATCATGGCATGAAGATTCTTCTTCCTGGCGCAGACTATGCAGCTAAAAACTCCAGCTCGGATTATCGCTCAGCCTATGAGCACCTGCGTCTGCTTCCAGAGAACCCCAGGTGGATTCCTTGGGACACTCGCCTGGATCTTGAAACAGGCTACGCCATAAACGAAAAGAAGCGCAAGATCCCCCAAAGCTTCCTGTCCATGCCTGAGCTTGACAAAGGCTTGAGCGACGTTGCCTCTAACGCGTTTTGCGAACTCTTGCAAGGCCTTGTCGGCTGCATTGTATCCGGCATGCGCTCCGTCGTGGATCTGAAAGTCATGCTGCATCTCGCCGTAGACGACGCCATTTTGCTTCAAGAAACCCACTGCGGCGAGGACGAGGAGCTTTTTGAGCTCGTCAAGGATTCTTTCTGCGAGAGCGTGAACTATATCTTCAGGTTTTACGCAATAGCAATAGACGCGTTTGAAGTTTGGAAGATACATAAGCCGCCAAAGAAAGAAGAAGCCTAAGAGCATGTCTCAAGCGTTTGCCCAATGGCAAATCGCTATAACCTTGCGAATCTAAATTGTCTCGGGCTTTTTTGGGACGCGCCCTTAAATATTATTTAGAAGGTGAACAAATGCCAGAAGAGCCACTTCTTTGCGTCAAAGGCAATGACCCTGGCGGCAATCAATTATATGTCTTTGCTGGCGGGATCACTTTGGTTTCAGCTAGCGAAGAAAAGCACTATCCACTCAGTGGCATCGAGGACGCCCTTTTGACGCTGGAACCTGATTCCTACGAAAAGATAGTGGTAATCGACGCCATAGACAAAAGCCAACGAGTTCACCTAAAGCTCTATGAGCGTGATTTTCCTGGCCTTCATGAGGCGATGGGGCAGGCTCTCGAAAGCGGCTGGGGCGGTTTCTATGAAAAGCGCAACGTCCAAGCCCCTATCATGTGGTTTCATGCCGTCTGCGCCACAAACGCGATTTTTTCTGAGAGCAACCCTTTTATTTACGCCTTCAAGGTTAAAAACCCTGAGTTTGCCGAAGCGGAAAGGGAACGCGTCTCCAGCGTCTGGGGGCTGTCGGACAGGGATAGCTTGATAAGCGAGATGTCAAACCTAATCGGCAACGATGACGGATTATGCACAAAATGGTTTACAAACCATACCATGTCCGAGCCAGCAAAGAAACGTGTTGAGAACGCCATTGCAGCCATTGTCATGAGCAAAGCGATGTCGCTGGCGCTTGATGGTTATTCCTGCGATTGGCTGTCCTACGAGGAATCCCTTTCTTGGTGCCTTGTTGCTGGCAATAATCTTCAAGAAACTTGCAGCGACTGGGACTCGTATGCTCAGTGCATGCTGGACTCCTATGACCTATTGATCCATACTCCCTTTGTCCCAAGCCAAGCAAATTATAAATGCAAAGCCTTGCAAGCGTCTTATCGAAGCGCGACAGAGCATCTAAGCCAGCTTCCCGAGAACCCCAGGAAGCTCCCCTGGTTCACCTCGCTAGAAATTGATACTGGCCCCGCCATCAACACAGAAATGAGGACGCTTCCCTCAGACTTTCAATACATGCCTGAGCTTCGCTTTACCAGGCTCGCTTTTCTCTCCGATAGTTTCAAGATGTTCTTGGGCGACTTTGTCGAAAGCATTGAGTCGGGCGAATGCTCCTTTATAGACTTGACCGTTCATTTGCATATATCCATATGCTCTTTGTTTGTCCTCATGAACAACTTTTGCGTGGATGATGAACTGGTGGATAAAGTCACAGCTTCTTGCTGCGCGACTATACGCAAGATCTTCAGGTTTTACGCGGTAGCCATGGACGTGCATGAAATCTGGAGAATGCACACCACGCCTAATTCAGAAGAGGATTCAGACGAAGTTTAAAATACGCATTACTGGGTAGCCCGCCTTAGGATCCAGGCGGGCCGCTCCACGATTATTACGGAAAGGTGAACAACAATGCCAGAAGAACCGCTTCTCTGCATCAAAGGCAGACAAAATGGAGCAAATAGCAACAGCTCTCGCATATCGGGAGCAATTATTGATTGCGTGAAAGTCTTTCCCGAGAGGATCGCCTTGGTTTGCGGGCGCAAGGAACATAGCTATGACCTGGAAGACATCGGGGATGTGTTTTTAGCGCTTCATCCTGCCGATTACGAAAATATAGTGGCAATCTACGCCATAGACGATGGCGAGCAGGTTCGGATCATGCTCTACGAGGAAGAGTTTCCCGGCCTGCAAGAGGCGATTGAGCAGATCCTCAAAAATGGATGGGGCGGTTTTTATGAGAAGAGGATCACTTCAGACCCCATTATGTGGCTTAACGCTCTCTGCGCCACCGGCGCCATGTCCGGTGTGAGAAACCCATACGTTTACGGCTTCAAGCTTCACAATCCCAAGTTCCGTCGATCTGAAGGCGAGCGCATCTCAAGAAGTTGGCAGCTGAAAGACAGGGATGACATGCTTCGCGTAATGGCAGCCCAAATCAGCCAAGACGCCGCATATTTCATCGGGAAGTATACAAACTCCAACATGCCCAAAAAGAAAAAGAAGCATATTGAAAACGCCATAAAAGTTGTCACACTGAGCAAGTTGGTAAGTATAGCGAATGAAGGCTATGCCTGTGATTGGCTCTCCTACGAGGAGTCCTTGGCTTGGAGCCTTGCGGGCAGCAGGGCGCTCCGAAACGTTTGCGACAGCTGGGGCTCTTTTTCCCAGTACATGCTCGACACTTATGACATAATCAAATCCCCAAACGGAAAAGCGATTCACGCCAGTTATCTGAACGCAACCAAGCAGCTTGCCCTGCTCCCTGAAAACCCCAGGCAACTCCCTTGGCTTACTCCGCTGGATATTGAAACTGGGCCCGATGTCAACGCGAAAAAGCTGGAGCTTCCCCCAGGCTTCCAATACATGCCTGAACTTGGATCGGATACAAAAACTTCTTCCAAGCGTTTCCGAGATGCCGTGAGCGCCTTAGCTGTGTTCATCGAAGCGGGCCGCTGCTCTGTTGAAGATGTAAAAGTAAGGCTGCATATATTAATAAGCATTATGCAAACTCTTATAGACAAATATTGCGACGATGAAACACCAGAGGAGATTAGGGACTCTTTTTGCAACACTGTAAACGAGATCTTCCAGTTTTATGCAATAGACTTTGACGCTTTTGAAGCCTGGAAGATTCATGAAACAGATGAATATGATTTTTTTTGATAAGTTCTTATCGTTGGCGGGAGCGGCCCGACCGGCTTCTTAGGCGATAAAAACGCCATAATCCTATACCCGGGAAGTGGACAACAGTCAATGCCTCAATCTAACCAACCAGATCAACCTCTTATCCTTCTCTGCCGACATAAGAGAAACGTCCCAAGCGACGATAGCTTTGATGCCCTTAAGGTCTTTTCTGACGGAATCTCCTTGATTTCCGGCCACAAAGAAAAGCGCTACGCGCTGGAGGATATCGGGGATGTATTCTTGTCGCTTTATCCTAAAACCTACAAACGGGTAGCAGTAATATTTACAATCGACAAAGGCAAGGCAAAGACGTCAGTCCTCTATGAGCGCGATTTTCCTGGTCTGCAAAAAGCGATAGGGCAGGTTCTCAAAGATGGATGGGGCGGCTTCTATGAGGACCGGATCTTATCAGGCCCCAATCTGTGGATTAACTCAGTCTCCGCCACAGACGCTGTAGCTGCTTTGAGAAACCCGTTTGTTTATGCCTTTAGGATTAAGAATCCCAAGTTTCGCAACGCTGAAATCGAACGTGTTTCAAGCTGTTGGGAAGTGAAGGGCAAGAATGACTTGCTTCGCATGATGGCAGAGCAAATCAGCCAAGAAGTCGCGTATTTTTCAAAAAAGCACATAAGGCCTGGCATGACTAAAAAGACGAAGACGCGGGCTGTAAAAGCAATAAAAGTCATCACCCTGAGCAAGCTGATGACGTTGTCGCTTGAAGGTTATGCCTGTGGTTGGCTGTCCTACGAAGAATCCCTTGCTTGGTGCCTTGTGTCTGGCAAAATGCTCCAAAGCCTTTGCGATGACTGGGACTCTTATACCCAGCACATGTTTGACAGCTATGACGTGATCAAAAACCCGGATATCATATGCAACATCTCCTACAGCGGCGAATTATTTTACAGTCAAAACACCGAAGGAAAAGCTTTGCAATCCAACTATCTAAAGTCAGTTAACCAGCTGTACCGGCTTTCAGAGAATTTCAGGCAAATCCCTTGGTTTACTCCGCTGGATCTTAAAACCAGCCCCGCCATCAACGCAGAAAAGCGGGCTCTTCCCTCTGACTTCCAATACATGCCTGAACTCGGCTCACGCGAGGACGCCTCCATTACAGCTTTCCGAAAGCCCGCGCGCGACCTTGCCCAGTGCATCGAATCAGGCGAATGCTCCGTTTTGGACGTGGAGGCAAGGCTACATATCGCCACAAGCGCTGTATTCCGCCTTAAAAGGGAACTTTGCAAATCCAGCAAAATGTCAGAATGGATTAAGGATTCGTTTTGCAATACGGTCAACAGGATCTTCCAGTTTTACTCAATAGGCATAGACGCTTTTGATGTCTGGAAGATTCATGATCCAAAAGAATATTAATTTTGATTTAAACAAGCTCAATCCGGAGGTAATCAATGCCTCAATCCAATGAACCAAAAGAACCAATTATCCATCTCATCAGGCAGCAAACAAGCAACCCGTGCAACGATGCCTATAATGGCGTGAAAGTCTTTCCTCACGGGATCGCCTTGGCTTCGCACGGATATGATGCGCTCTATACGCTGGAAAATATCGGGGATGTATTTTTAACGCTTAATCCCGACGACAGTGAAAAGATCGTGGCAATCTACACCATTATTAAAAAGACGCCGTATCAAGAAAAGCTCTTTGAGCGCGATTTTCCAGGTCTTCAAGAGGCGATAGGACAAGCGCTCAAAAATGGTTGGGGCGGTTTCTATGAGAAGCGGTGCGCTTCAAACGCTCTCAAGTGGTTCAATGCCCTCTGCGGCTTAAGCGCGATAAGTGCTGTGAGAAACCCGTATGTTTACGCCTATAAGATCATGAACCCCAAATTTCAAAAATCTGAAGTACAGCGTGTCTCAAGAGCTTGGCGTCTGGAAGACAAGGACGCCTTGCATCGCGACATGGCAAGCCAAATCGGCCAACAAGTCGCCTATTTCACAAAGCATCACGCAAATCCCAACAAGCTTAAAAAGGAGCGTCTGGTAAACGCCATAAGAGTTGTCACCCTGAGCAAGTTGATGACGTCAGCGCTTGAAGGCTATGCCTGTGATTGGCTAACCTATGAGGAATCCCTTGCCTGGTGCCGCGTGTCTGGCAAAATGCTCCAAGGCATTTGCGATAGCTGGGACTCTTACAATGAGCACATGCTAGATACTTATGACATAATTAAAAACACCGATGGAACAGCTTTGAAAGATGGCTTTCTCAAGACAACCAATCAGCTAAGCCAGCTTCCTGAGGATCCCAGGCAAATTCCTTGGTCCACTCCTCTAGATATTGACATTGGCCCGATTGTCAACGCAGAAAAGAAAACCCTTCCTCCTGACTTCCAATACATGTCTGCGCTTCCCTCAGGCGCAGGCGTTTCTATCGAAGCATTTCGGAAGCCCGTGCAAGGCTTCGCCAAAAGCGTCGAATCTGGCGAAAACTCTGTTTCAGAGGTAAAAGTAAGGCTTGAAATCGCCATAAGCACTTTGGTCGGCCTTACTGAGAAACTTCCCTATAAAGCAACAGAACTGGTTCATAACACATTTTTTGACACAGTTAACGAAATCTTCAAGTTTTACTCATTAGACATAGACACCGATGATGTCTGCTCGCCTCATATGCCTCCAATTAGCGATGAGGATTTCTTTGGCTTTTGAAAAAAATAAAGCGCTTCTGGAGATTTCGCGAAAGCCAATCAAAAGTTTAAATTAAATTTTGATCTACGCTCTAAGCCTCGCGAGCGAAAGCGGCGCTTGCTTTCGCTCGCGAGCATCACAAGCTGACATTAAGCATTATTAATCGGGTGGTGACAACCAGTGCCTGAAAAGCGTCTTGCTCTTCTCAAGCGAAAATTTAGCATTTTAGAAAGACCGTTTATTCACTTAAAGCGAAATGCAAAAAACGATCC
>JAISWZ010000722.1 GCA_031270945.1 Clostridiales bacterium
AAAGCTTGTGACCTTTGTTGGGGCGGGACACGCTAATGGCGATTACATGGCTACAATAGCTTGGGACTTTTTCTCAGGGTTTTCCAGAAGCGCAAACGGCGCTGTCGTTGAAACAGGAACTGTTTTCTCTGACGTCAAGACCTCGGACTGGTTCTACAAAGCCGTCAAAAAGGTCTCAAGCCTAGGCCTTATTGCTGGCAGATCCGCCCAGGTCTTTGAGCCTTACGCTGGCATATACGTGTCTGAGTTCCTGGAGATCATATCTCGGTTAGGCACTGAGGCTGGCCTTTGGGACGGATCAAAATCCTCGGGAGAAATCTCGGCATATCTTGGCCTTTCAGATATGTCAGGATCAGAAAAGCTCACCCGCGCTCAAATGGCTCATATCTCTTCAGCCTATTTAAAAGCGTTCTCTAACTTTAGCGGAAAGGTATACGCAAGCAAATCCCCTATAGATTTCAAGGACATAGGAGCGTCAGCTTACAAAGAAGATATTTCTTGGCTCCAAACCGCTGGCGGCATAAAGGGGTATGTTGAGCCCGATGGAAGCGTATCTTTCAAGCCTGATCAAGTCGTTCGCAGAAGCGAGGCGGCCCAGGTAGTCATGCAACTGATTGAATCATAATCTTAGAGCATCACAAGCATAAAACAAGCTCTGCGTCTGCGCAGAGCTTGTTTTGCCTTCAGGAACCTCCATTCATATCACAAAGCCACAGATTGAGTCACGAAGTGCCCGTTTCAACAAACAAGCAATCTCGAGTTGACATAACCGGCATACTGTATTATGATGATAATGCAATATCGATAATGCATTCAATGCTTATGATTCTGCCGTAAGGAGACCCAAAGAAATAAAATGACACACACATTAAAATCAGGCACCAGATTACGGTAATCATAAAATGCGGATTTTTTGACCGCCTCTTACTTTCAGCTTATTTTTTGCATGTTTGTGAGGGCACCAATATTTTTTTCTTTGCCAATATATTCATATGAGAAGATCTGACTGTGTCAATTTATTTCGGTGACTTCCCTAAGAACTTCATCAAGGCCATAAAATCAAGGCTTTGACTGAAGGCTGATGCGGCGGACAAGTCTTGTGTTTAAGCCATTTACTTCAATTTGTCCGGTGGTTTTTACGGCAAAATCATACTTATGTCACTTAAGAACATACGGCAAAATCAATTCAGAGATACCGTAAAAGTCAGAAAACGGAGCTTCTGAGGGCAAAGGATGCACCATACCTATCCTTACCATCGAAGCATTATCCCTTATAACGAGATTCAATTCAACTTTTTCAAGCATCCAGCGCATAACTGTTGCTATTGAATTGTGCGCAAGCGAGAAGGAATAGACATAATGCCTAATGAAGTATTTGACCTTAAATCATTTTGCGCCATCATGAAGAAATGCGGCTTTAGCCACGATTGTGTAGCTAAGGACATTTTCGGAGGCTGCCTAGGCTCGTCTAGCAGTTTCAGCAGAGTAGTGAACTACCACAAAAACCTTTCTCTCAATACCCTTTTGGAAGCCCAAAAACATATTGATTTATATGCAGACAATTTGGCTGTGATTTTTGCCAAAAACGACGAGCAGCAATACAGCAAACGCCTTAAGATCAGCTGTTACACGCTTTTTGTCCAAGGCTTGAAGGGGTCGCCCTTATTCAGCAAAGTAAAAATAGATGATCCAAGTCAACTTCCTGTTAATATCAGCGAGAGAACAAAAGTGTACAGAGATTTGGCTTTCGAGGTAATCTTAGAAGCTGTTTCTACAACCATAACAACTGCCTACGAGAAGCTTTCCCCTGAAAACAATGGCTTATCAGAACAATCCGTTGCAGACTTGCCTAAAAACACCAACTCTGAGTCGTCCATAATTGCCAGTCCTAGCGTCGTCGAACCCAAAGCAAGCAGTATGCAAAATGTAATTAACAGCATTTCAAATTTTACCAAAGATGAAAAGAAAACAGTCTTCAATTTTCTTATACAAGATATGCGAGGAGAATACTTATCAGAATTTGAGCAAGACCTTTATTATACTTTCGTGAAAGATTACTTGCTTAACAGTATCAATCATACCTATATCGAAACATTCAGTCGCACAGATGAGATATTAATCAGCAAAGACAACTCTTTAATAACAAAGTGGATTAGCCGCGATTTCTTATTGATATCTGATCACCCTGATAAATTAAGCCAATCATTTGACGTAAATCATATGTACACTGGAGACATAACCGATTTACGCGATATAAACACCCCCAGTCGCTTTGATGACAGGCTTTCATTATTCAAAACTACATATAATAACTTTGAATTAACCATTAACGATATTAAAGTAGACGATGTTTTTCAATATTTCAAGATTAATAATGACCCTGAAAAATTCAAAATCTTACAAGGGTTTCGTAGAAATCTTAAAACATCAATAGATATTAGTGAACTATTGCGAAGCTATAATACAAATGAATTTAAAATTGTTACTAAAAGCTCGCGACAATCCCCTGTTTTATCCAATGTAATATACCTGCTAATCCGGTTTAATAATCCTGTAAAAAAATATTGTTTATCATGTGTGTTAAAGGAAGACACATCAATCAACTGGCAAATAGCGATGCTACCGATTTTGCCTGGCTATTTTATAAACACAAGCAACAAGTATTCCGATAACAATTTCCTTGAACTGGTTGAAGCAGAAAACAGCAAGAGCATTTTCATAGCTAATTGGGTGACTCCTGGATTTGGAATACTTTATGATATTACTCGCAAACATCCATTGCCGGCTAATTCCTAAAGGTACACTCGTCTCATGCCAATGTCCTGGTGTTTGCTCGCAGAAGCCCGAGCAAACATAGTTGAAGCTTTCGCCAGGACTTTGGCGATTTGCCCATGGCAAACGCTATCCGGCACCATTACGGAATTTTGGGGTATGCACTAAATTGCGAGGGAAAAGGTACGCGTTAAAGCATCGCGCTGACTTTTCCCTCGCTTTTTAATTTTGGCAATAAGAGCATATCCCAAAATTATATCCGAGGCGCCGGAAAAATCCGGGTGTTTGCTCGATGAAGCCCGAGCAAACTAGTTGAAGCATTCGCCGGGATTTTTCCGGTGCCATTACGGAATTTTGGGATATGCCCTAAGCATCACCCTATATCCTTAAATCTTAAGTGCATTGCATCACAGCCCACAAGCGTGAAAAATCAGCATTTTCAAGGTTCATCAAATCGTCGATTATAACAATGAACGTTCTGCGCATTTGACGTATCATCTCAGGATTGCCTACTGACCAGAATGTCAGATTCAAATCGGCTTATTCCATTTTTTGCTCATTTTTCTTTCTCCTTTAAATTCGGGCATTTCTCCAGCTTAAGCGTTCAGCCTCAAAACGGTCAACGCACAAAACATCACGATTTTATCGTTTCGCGTCGTTCGCTTCATAATCCACTTCTGTAAGTTCAGTTTTCAACAAGCAAGCAATATCGAGTTGACATTTGCCGCATAATGTATTATGCTGTTATTGCTATACCGTCAGCGCGTTACGTTCATATGCCATAATCAGACAAATTTCTCGGGAATAGCATCGCAATGCTTAACGCACGGATTTATCGGCAATAAAAATTTTGTGACATGCTTCAATCCCATTAGCCCTTGGGCAAACGCTATCCGGTGCCATTACGGGAATTGGGGGTTATGTTCTCATTATCACTGACATACTGTCATACATACTGCGTATTTCTATCCAACAAGCGAGAAGGAATAGATGCCATGACCGATGAAGTATTTGACCTTAATGCCTTTTACGGCATCATGAAAAAATATTGCGGTTTCAGCCTTGAATTCCTAGCAAGCGAAATTTTCGGAAGCTCGCCATCCAGTTTGCGAAGAATTTTGAACTATGAACGTCCAATAAAAAGCATTCAAGAAGACCAACGGCATATTGATCTATATGCGGCCAATCTGGCTAAGGCCTTCACCGCTGAAGACGAAAAGTCAAATCAGAGCCTTAAGGTCAACTGCTTCACTTTTTTTGTTCAAGGCTTGAAAGGGACGCCCTTGTGCAACAAGATACGAATAGTTGATCTGAACCAATTGCCCAGCGATACAGGCAAGAGGGAAAAAGAGTATGAAAAGTTGGCCTCAGATGTGCTTGACGAAGCTTTTTCTGCAACGCTAACAACTGCTATCGATAAGATGCGCCACATAGACAAGGGCAAAAATAAAACCGAGCAATTCTCTGATGACTTTCCCAAAAGCACCGATCTGGTCGTTGCCGAGCCTCCCAAATCAAGCAATCCGCAAAGTTTAATTGATAGCATCTCTACTCTAAGCAAAGACGAACTGGAAGCATGATTTACTCAAAAATCGTTTTGGATCAACTATTGCAAAGCCTTAAGTCTAACAAAGTGCGAATAAATATAAAGACTGTTCGCAAATACAACGGGATTTATTCCAACAGCTTATATGTGTTAAACCGGATACCGTATTCTGTCAAAAAATACGTTTTCACTTGTGTTCTGAAAGATGATACGTCAAAGCAATGGGCAGTTAAGCTGCTTCCGATTCTGCCAGGCTATTTTCCTTCTGAAAGCAGTGAGTATTCCAAGCAAAATTTCATAAAGCAGGACGCTTCGCCCAGCAGCAAAACCATTACCATTACCGATTGGGTAACTCCTGGATTCGGAATACTGTATGCGCTTGAGTACAAAGGCCTCTTGTTTTCCAAGTAGATTCAGCTTTAACATGCCCTGAGAGCATATCCCAAAATCCGTAAAATTGCGCTGATAAAGGCATCTCGATGCTTCGACGATGTTTGTCTCGGACATTAACGAATTTTGGGATACGCTCTTATTATAAATCCACGTTGGCCAACTTTTTACCATTTGGGATGCCAAAACCTTATTGATTTCTATGAAGACAACCTGGCTACAGTCTTCATCAATGACGACAAAAAGCTAAGCGATAACCTTAAGAACTACTGATACACGCTTTTTTAAGAGGCTTGGCAAAGACACTACTATTACTTTTTGGAATTTTATCATACACTTAAAAGCGTGTCGATTTTGACGCGCTTTTTTGCCATATCTATATTGGAGAAGCTACGTTTCAACAAGTAAGCAATCTCGAGTTGACATGGACCTCATAATGTATTATGATGTTAAAGCAGTATCGATAGCGGGTTAAGTGCATATGCCAAATTTAAGCCAAGGGCGTTGGAATGGCATCGCTTATGCTTCAACAAGAGCGTTTTTCGCGCGCGATTACGGCAAAATTAGAGCAATCGCAAATTTAAGTCTGCTACAAAAACAAATTGATCAAACGTTGATCAAACCATACGCTGATTTCCTTGCATTGTTTT
>JAISWZ010000307.1 GCA_031270945.1 Clostridiales bacterium
TCCTCCGAAAGCAGACCAAACTCCGTGAAGAGCCTGCGAATGTTCTCGCGGATGGTTTTTGATCCGTCAACAGCCTTGAGGTATTTTGGGAACCCGTCAGTGAATCCGTAGGCAATCGCCTTGTCCTCTTTTTCAAACGATGAGAGGAATGGCAGGGATTCGAAGAACGTAAATGGCATGACTTTTATCTGGGCCGTCCGCCTGCCGTAAAGAGGGCTTCTGTATCCAAGCACCCTTTTTTCCATAAAGCTCAAGCCAGAGCCGCAAAGCATGAGAAAGAGCTTCCCTTGGGACAGCTGCAGGTCTATTCGCGCCATCAGAATGGATGATATAGGCGGGTGCGCGCTCGCGAGAAAAGAGTATTCGTCAATAGCCAGGACAAATCTCTCGCTCTTGGAAATCTGATGGACTGTCTCAAAAGCGTCCTCCCAGTCAGCAAAGACAAAGCCGCTTGGCATCCCTGCCGCTTTTTCAAGCGCTTGGCTGAACCATTTCAGGTTGTCAGCGCTTTCGCGGGCCATGAAGTAAGCCGAAGGCTTGCCCTTCAAGAACTCAGTGACAAGCGAGGTCTTTCCCGTGCGCCGCCTTCCGTAAATGATCGCGCACTCAAATTTGGCGCTTTGGTACATATTTTCGAGTTTGGATAGCTCATCGCGTCTTCCTGTAAACATGTTGGTTTCCTCTTTTCTTGGAGATTGGCGGCTTTAGAGCTCAAATAAGAAAAGTATAGCAAAAGTTAACGATTTTGTATACGCGCATTGCCTTATCTATTCAGCCTAAAAGGCGTAAATCCAAGACCTTGGGCACACTAAATAAAGCAAAAACATCCAACTTCTTTGCCGCTGCCATAAATGCAACTTTAGGTTACTATCAAGCGCAGCCAGGGATGGAGTACAATGGGCCAAGCCAGAAAACATTTTGATCGCGAAAGGGGCTTGGCGGATGGGATTCATCAAGGCTTGCGTAGCAAGCGGAGGGCTTTTGGAAAGCGTCATTGTTGATACCAGCAGGTTCGGGACGATCTCGCTGCCGCTTACTGGAACGAATGAGACACTGCGGCTTGACGTTGGGGCTAGGGGAGTTGAGATAGCTTCAGGCGAGGCCAACTACAGGATAGGGAGCTCGTTCTCTCCTGGTGCCTGCGTTGAAGCTAGGATAGGAAAAGCCAGAGCGCTGATAACGGTTGTGGACATGGACAAAGGGTACTCCATTTACGGAGCGTTCGGGACTGTTATAGTTGGCTGCTCAAGCAATCATGACATAGCGTATTCATTGGAATCAAAAGCCTCGCTTTCTCAAGCCCCATACTTTCTGATTCACATGGAGGCGGGCAAGGGGCATTTGGAGATACTTACCGAAACTCCGGGCGTATACGTCAACGGGGTTTTGTCAGCAAAGACAGCGCAGTTTCGCTTCGGCGATGAAATATCCATATTGGGGCTATCCATTGTAAACCTGGGTTCGTCGCTGGCTGTCAGCAATCCCATGGGCATGACAAGAGTGCACCTGCCGATGG
Source organism: Clostridiales bacterium (assembly GCA_031270945.1). GTDB lineage: Bacteria > Bacillota > Clostridia > Lachnospirales > WQUN01 > JAISWZ01. Next base: position 1,517 of record JAISWZ010000307.1, read on the forward strand.
CAAGCGGGATAGCGGAAGCCAAACCCCAAGAAGAGACAGTGTTCAAGCGGATCGCCAGGATACATGGCCAGGAGAAGACAGAGAAGTTTGTCATAGAGCAGCCGGCGCAGTCGGCTTCCATGCAAAAGCTTCCGGCGGTTCTCACTATAGGGCCAATGATCACAATGGCAGTGTCCACAGCGGCAAGCCTGTCCATGAGCATATCCAGCTCAGGAAGCAGCGCCGCAAGCCTGGTGATGGCTGGAAGCATGCTGGCAGGAATGCTTCTTTGGCCTACCGTGTCAAGGAAGTTTGAGGAAAGCTCACTAAAAAAGAGCGAGGCCGTGCGGACGTCAGCCTATGAGGCGTACCTGTCCCGCATGGAAAATACAATATCGGAAAACATCAAGCGGAACATGCTGGCCAGAAACAGCTCCAGGGTATCCTCGCCCAATATAGCGGACTGGATCAAAAACGGAACCCTTCGCAGGGTCTGGGAACGGTCAGTAGACGACTCTGACTTTCTCTGCGCCAGGATTGGGACAGGCGAGGTTCAAAACCCATCAGCCATTGAGGCGCCAAAGCCCAATTACCTGTCTATCGGGGATCCTCTGTTGGCCAAAGCGGGAGAGATCGCCAAAAAGCATGAAACCATAAGCGGAGCGCCTATCGCCCTGGACTTGAAAGCCAGCAACAGCCTGGGTCTAATCGGCATGAAGGCTCTGACAAGGGCCATGGCCGCAAGCCTTGCCTCACAGCTTGCTGCGCTTCATGACAGCGGCGAGCTTAAGCTGGCCTTTGTCTTTGACGAAGCGAAAACTGATTTTGACTGGGTTAAAAAGCTCCCGCATGTCTGGAGCGATGACATGTCAAGCAGGTACATCGCGCAGTCCAAGACAGAGGTTCAAACCCTGTTTAGATCCTTGCTGGAAGAGCTTGAAAGCAGGGCGTCTTCTTCAAACCTTAGCCCAATCCCTGCCTTTGTGCTCTTTGTGATAGACCGTGAGCTTGTCGAGGACATGTCATTGTCCAGCTTTGTCACAGCCAACTACGCCAAGACTGGGTTTGCGTCCATATTCGCGTTCACTGAAATGGAAGATGTGCCAAACGGATGCAAGGCGATAGCGCAGATGAGAGCAGACTCATCCTCTATCTATGAAAAGTCGGGCGCCGAAAGGGGCTTTATGCCTTTTGAGAAAGAGATCATAACCCCGTCTGATGTGGCCCTTATCGCAAGCGCCATGTCCCGCTTCCGCGCGAAGGGCGCCGGAAGAAGCGCAGGAATACCCTCCACTGTAGGATTCATGGATCTGCTAAAGGCAGGTTCTGTTGATGAGATAGGAATAGAGCGGAGATGGAGATCGGCTCTCCCTCACAAGTCCCTGGCAGTCCCTATAGGAATAAAGGGAGGCGGAGAGCTCTTCTACCTGGACATCCATGAGAAGGCTCACGGATCCCATGGGCTTATGGCCGGAACAACAGGATCAGGCAAAAGCGAATGCATCCAGGCAATAATACTCTCTCTTGCAGTGCACTTTCACCCGGATGACGTATGCTTTGTCCTTATCGACTTCAAAGGCGGCGGCATGGCAAACCTCTTCACCGGCATGCCCCATCTGGCCGGAACCATCACAAACCTGGGAAACCAGATCAAAAGGTCGATGATCTCCCTAAACGCCGAAATGAGAAATCGCCAGCGGATGCTTAAGGAAGCTGGAGTCAACCATATAGACAAGTACCAGCAGCTGTATAAAGAAGGCAAAGCCAAAACCCCCATGCCGCACATGGTTCTCATCTCTGACGAGTTCGCTGAGCTAAAAGCCCAAAAGCCAGACTTCATGGCAGAGCTTGTCTCAGCCGCAAGAATAGGCCGATCCCTTGGCGTTCACCTGATCTTGGCCACGCAAAAGCCAAGCGGTGTGGTTGATGACCAGATCTGGAGCAACACGCGCTTTCGCATATGCCTGAAAGTAGCGGACAAGACCGATTCCAATAGCATGATCGAGTCTCCGCTGGCCGCTTCAGTAACACTCCCAGGCCGAGCCTACATCCAGGTAGGATGCAATGAGGTCTTCGAGCAGCTTCAAACCGCCTATACAGGAGCTGACTACCTGCCAACAGAAGAGTATGTAGACATGGATACCAGGATTGTGACTCGCATTGACTCCTGCGGGCAAACCTCAGAACAGGCGGCCGCTTTCCCAAAAGCCTTGAAGTCCTCGAAAAAGATGAACCAGCTGGATGCAGTGGTAGGGCATATCGCCCAAGTGTCAGAAAAGCTGGGCATTAAATACCGGCCCATCTGGCAAGAGCCATTGCCAAAGATCCTTGACTTGGCTGAAGCGAAGAAGCATGAGATTGGCTCTGGCGTTTCAGTAGCCGCCGGCCTCATTGACGATCCAGAGATGCAAGCCCTCCGCTGCCTGGAGGTGCCTCTGGACAAGGCGCATATAGTCATCTACGGGCTCCCGGGTTGCGGCAAGACAACTTTTCTCAAGACCATCCTCCATGAGGCCGCCAGAAAATATTCCCCAAAAGACCTGGAGTTTCTCATCATAGATTTTGGCGGAAGATCCCTTGAGATATTTGAGCATGCCCCCCATACAAGACAGGTGATGACTCCCGCAGACGGAGACGAGATAACAGCGGCCTTTCAGGATTTGATGGAAGAGATTGAAATTCGCAGGGAGAAATTTGCGACATTCAGAACGGAGAGCTTGAAAGACTGCATCGCCAAATCTGGAGAGCCCATGCCAATTATCCTTGTATCCATAGACAACTACCAAAAGCTCAATGACGAGATGCCAGACGCCAGCGACGCTCTTTCGGCCCTTATCAAAGAAGGCGCCAAATACGGGATCATAGTCCTGTTGACCGCTAATGCAGTCAACGCCGTTTCCTATAAGCTAACCGATTACTTCTCTGAAAAGTACGCGCTCCAGCTTGGCGACTCCATAGACTATTCAACTGTTGTAGGATCAACCCAAGGCATGTTCCCGGAAGCGGTAAAAGGTCGAGGCCTGGTTCGCTACGACGGCAGAGTGGCCGAATGGCAGGCGGCCTTGAGCGTATGCGAGATAGATGACGCGGAGCGGGGAAGAAAGATATCAGAAGACCTGGATAAGCTTCCAAAGAAGGCAAAAGCCAAAACAATAATTGCTCCGCAGGAAGCGAAGCCCGTTTCTCAACCCGCCAAGTCAGGAGGCGGACTGTCCAGCCTCCCAGGCATGCGCAAAGCCCAGCCCCAGCCGACAAAAACCAAAAAGTCCAAGCTTGAGGAATTCTCATCTTCCGGAACAGCCGTAGCCTTTGAGCGCGTGTCCCAAGCCAGATACCGCTTGCCCATGGGGCAAGGCATGTACATTCTCTCAGTCGGAGCGACCAATAGCGACATTTCAGCTTCTATCGCCCAAACCGCGCAAAGCGAAGGGGCGATGGTTCTTTACTGCGGAACGGCTCTAAATGGCTATTCCACAGAATCTGACCTTAACTCCATGGTGGCCCAAATCAAAAACGGAACGCTAATCCTAATCGAGGATCTCATGGAGTTCTATAAAGCCGTCTCAGATGCCGACCTGGATACGTTCACAAAGATCCTGGAAAGCGACGCCAAGATCTCTCTCATAGCCCAAGCCAAGCTCAGTGACGCTCAGATCCTGAAAGACTACCCCCTGGGCATCTTGCTCTTCAAGAAATGGAAAAGAGGCATGCTTGTCTCAGGCAAAACAATAGACTGCGCTTCCGTTCTTCCGGCAGAGCTTCTAGCCGCCCAGTCCTTCGATGAAAGAAACGCTCTGGCAACAATGAAAAGCTCGCTTGTGTTTCAGCCGGACGGGGCGTTTGCGAAAGCTTCGGCTCTTGCAGTAGAGTAAACTGCGCCTTTCACTCAAGCCGATCACAAGTATATAGGGGGATCCCATGGCCGAAAAAGTGCAAGTGATAGTAAAGATATATGAGATCGCAGATCAAGGCGACTATGTAATCCCCTGTGACATGACAGTGGGAGAGGCGGTTTCGCTTATAGCAAAGATAGCGTTTCCCACAGGGCATCCTGCCCTGGCCCGAATAAACAAGTTCACTCTCATGGATCAAGACAGGCAAGCGATCTGCCCGTTCGAGAAGCCAGTAGGGGAATGCGGATTCGCCAGAGGATCCAAGCTTTTGCTGATATGAAACCAAAAGCCCACCGCGCTTTGGTTCAGCTAAATCTGGAGCTTACGTCCCGCTGCCCGTTGCGTTGCCCGCAGTGCTATTGCTCCTTGAAAGGAAAAGACCTGGACTTGGATCTGGCCCTTAGCGCAATCCAAGAGGCGGCAAGCCTTGGTGCCAGGCAAGTGAACCTAAGCGGAGGGGAAACCCTCCTATACCCAGAGCTTATCAGGCTGATCAATGAATGCAAAGCGTTAGGCCTTGAGTCAAACATAGCCATAAGCGGCTGGGGCGCAAGCCCAAGCCGTTTGCAAGAACTAAAAAACGCTGGATTGACAAGGGTTTTTGTTTCCCTAAACGGATCTACAGAAACCATAAACCGCCGCTCCAGAGAAGGCTTCAGCCTGGCCATGAGCGCTCTTGATAACTTGAAAGAGGTCAAGTTTTCCAATACTATTATCAATTGGGTGGCCCACGCGGAAAGCGTCCCCGATTTCAGAAATATGCTAAAGCTCTGCGAGAGGCATGGAGTCCCATGCCTCTTTGTGCTGGGCGTTAAACCTGACGCGGCAGGAAAAATGGATACCGCTCCTGACGCAAGGCAGACCAAAAGGCTGGCGCGAGAGATACAAGAAGCAAAGATGACTTCCCGCACTCGCGTTGTCGTAGAAAGCTGCTACTCATCCCTCCGCGCTTATCTGGGAGCAAGTCTTGCAGGAAACACCAATATCGGGCTGGCAAAAGGCTGTCCCGCCGGAAAGCTTGGAGTTTCGGCCAATGTTGAAGGCAGATTTGCCCCGTGCAGACATCTGCAAAGCAGTGAAAACTTTGGGTCGCTGACTGAATACTGGGAGAATTCGCTGGAACTGCAGGGTTTTCGAACAAAGACTCAAGATCCGGCTTGCGCCGGGTGCGCCCTGAGTCAGCATTGCACTGGATGCGCGGCGATAAGCCGGGCTTCTGCGGGCAATGGGTGGAGCTGCGGGCTGATGAAAGCTGGAGAAAAGGGGATTATTGGGTAAGGCTTAAATCGAACGTAGAACAGGATAGAAAAACAAAAAAACGCTAAAGGCAAATGGCAAAAAAACTAAAGGCAAATGGCAAAAAACTAAAGGCAAATGGCAAATTCCGTAATCGTGACGGAAAATTCATGGAGAACGCCTCAACGTCGGACTTTCTTTGCACCTTGGATTTGATTTTAGGATATGTTCTAAAGGCAAATGACAAAATGCTAAAGGCAAATGGCAAAAAACTAAAGGCAAATGGCAAAAAACTAAAGGCAAAATAAAAGTCGCAAAGGATATAAAACAGCAAAGCAAAATGGCAAAATAAAGGACAAAATGCAAAACAGTAAGGCGAACTGTGTGATAACGATGGCTTGCAATGGCAAAGCGAAAAACTTATATTCTGCTATGTCTGGACGCATCTCAGCTTATCTTAAAAAATCTAACTTAGCCCCAAGATCAATGCAACAAATCACTTCCCAACGCGTATATAATTGCAGGAGCTAAGAAATGCTTGCGAGCGCTCATGCGGACATTTATCGTTGCCGGTTTTTAGCCAGGCGGGCCCGCCTTCCGCTAACGATAAAAAACCCTAAACTTGCCGCTCGCAAGTAGCCAGCGCGGCATTGCTGGCCCAAGGGGCTCCTACAGCTAGACGAGGCAGCAAGAGCATATCCCAGAATATTTAGCGGCTAAGAGCATATCCCAAAATTAATTCCAGGGCTTGAAAAAT
>JAISWZ010000025.1 GCA_031270945.1 Clostridiales bacterium
AGCATATATCCAAAACATTTAGACTTGTGGCATCTAGTTTGTACTCATTTATAAATCCGTCTCTATTTGCAAAAAGAACTGCCCATTCTCCTGCTAAATCATAACTCTCTGCAGCATAAAACCCTGGGCCATAATCAGTATTAACTCTGCCTTTGCAATATAAAGGTTTAGTAATCGTGACTTCCGAACCGTGATATAAAGTAATTACATTGTTGCTCTTACTTGCCAAATCGATCTCATTATGCATATTTTCTCCACAAATATAGTCTGTCTATAACCAAAACACCCCACAGGGTGCCTTGCAAGCCGCTCCGAATTGTTCAGATCTGGCAAGCAAAAGGCAGGTGAGGGAGCGCCCCAACCTGCCTTTAACCCAACATCAAGGATTCCATCCCTTCGGTTGAACGCGAACGAAATGACAGCACTCTCCTTGCATCAGCGGTCTCGGGTCGAGAGCTTCTACTTTCCCTTCACAAAATCTAACTCTTCAGGCGTGACCGGCACGATTTCAAGCACATCATCCAATTTCGCACCCTTAGCCACTTCTCTCAGCACGGCCAACGTTACTTGCCTACCTTTCCTAGTTTCTTCTTCTGCTTTCCTAGCTTTTTCTTCTGCTTTCCTAATCCTATCTTCGAAAGACTTTTGTGCCAACACATCCAATATGGATGCATCCATCTCAACCATCTCCTCCCATATCCGCCTAATATCTTTTTCTGGCAGGAACTTGCTTGCCGCCATTAGCATCAGGAATATAGTAGTGTGCCGCCATGTATCGCCCTTGTTTGCCTTAAAGGCAAGCTTTGCACCGTCTTCCATCAATTCAGTTGATGTCTTCGAGCTCTTGCCCAATGGCAAATATACAAGGTCGAGCCTTGAAAATTCTTCTCCTTTGTCGATTTTCTCTTCGATCTCTTTGAGTAGAACATCGCTATCACGTTCATTGAGCTCGATTATGTCAGGTTGAAAGTTGCTGTTACTATTTGTCAAAGACCTACAATGCGCACAAGTTGTTATGATAATGGTATCGAACTCCATATTGTGTTGGTATGACAAGTCACCATTATACATACGTATTCGGATCAGATCATCTCTTGATAGATCTGCTTCATGCTCAACATGGGCCCCTTTTTTAAATTCAGTTCCAGCGAGCTTGAAAACAAGGTCAGACCTGTGCACTTCAGCCTTGGCAATTTCAGTCGCTAGACTATCAACAATCGATACACCTGGAGCCAGTCCCAAGAAGTCATGGTACTCATCCTTGTACTGTCCCCCCATCGACTTTAAAATAAAATCATAGTTATGGGGGTAACTAAAATTAGGAATTGGAATCTGCCCTTGAGTTTGGCCTTGCCCTTGAGTTTGACCTTGCCCTTGAGTTTGGCCTTGCCCTTGAGTTGATTTCTTACGAGAGCCGCCACCTCCTGAGCCTGTGTTCATAATCAGCGCAAGAAGGCTGCCCAGTACCGCTCTGAAGATCTTGCTAATTCTTCTCGTAAAAGTCCTCCTTTCAATTATACAAAAATTTGCGACGGGTAGCAAGAGCCTTTGAATAAGAGCATATCCCAAAACGTCCTCAAGCCGCGCTCAACGAGCATCAGGATATTCGACATATTGCGCGTAGTCATCTCTTTATCCGTCTTTTGCATTTAACGATATAAAGCATATATCACCATGTCAAGCTTGTCAATAGTTTTAAAAATAAAAATCAAAGATTTTCAAATCATCAAACTTTGATATGAACATGATGTTTTACCGCATTAAAATCATAAAATTGGATACAAGCAATAGTATTTATTGCTTTGTGTTTTAGTATTGACCATTTATACGCAATCATCTTGTGCATCTTTATAATTTCTAAAAATTTTAACAAAAATAATCATAAAGTTGCTCTATTCTTATTGACACTGCATTCAACAAATTCTTGTTCTAGTAATTTTACCCAATTATCTGATCCTTTGTCAGCGCCGTACAACCATGCAAAAACCAATGTCCATACCTACACGGCTAAGAGATTTTTCTAGTACTCTTTCGAGATCTTCTCAGTGAATGACGCCAAATTCTGCAATCTTAGCCCCAGCAAAAAAAGACAGGTATGGGGAGCGCCCTACCTGCCTTTCACGCAACGTTCAAAGATCTCAGCTCCTCAATTTTGTCTGCAAATAAAATAATTACTATCTCAACGTCGAGCATCGCTGGAGCTTCTGTTATTCGCTAACCTTTGCTGTCACCAAATCTATCTCTTCAGGCGTGAGATTAAGACGCCTAACAAAGCCGTCTATATTCTCGCCCTCCAAAAACATTCCTCTCACCACGGCCAATTCCGTTTCCCTTGTTGCTTTCTTAATTCTATCATTAATAGACTTTTGCGCCAGCACATCCAATATAGGTATCTCTGTTTCAGTCAAAACAACCAGCTTCCGCAAAACAGGCGCAGTCGGCCAATCGGTTTCCGTCACAAACTCTATCTCTTCTTGCGTCAAATCGTGGTACTTGACAAAGCAGCCAATGTTCACGCCATCCAAAAACGCTTCTCTCACTGCGGCCAGCAAGGATTTCCTGGCTTTTTTGCAAGCTTTTTCTTCTGCTTCTTCTACCGCTTTCTTTATTCTATCATCAAAAGCCTTTTGCGCCAACTCATCCAATATAGGCGTCTCCATTTCCAAAACCTCCCTCATTTGCGATTCTTTCACCAAAACCCTATTGCCCCTCCTAAATTTGAAAAAAAAAGGCACAGAACGTGCCTATGCCCTTTCCTGCATCTCCAATAACCCTTGTCCTAGCTGTTTTTCCTCCTACCCATTATCAGCGCCCTGGCAAACCCTACATAGTATAATGAGCCAAACATGCAAATAACGTTGCTCTCATCCGTAAGGCTAATTGCCTTATCCAAAGCGCTTTCGATATCTTCGCAAGGAAACGCTGGCGGGGCGAGAGTTCTACTTTCCCTTCACAAAATCTAACTCTTCAGGCGTGAGAGGTATGATTTCAAGCGCATCATCAAATTTCGCACCCCTAGCTACTTCTCTCAGCACGGCCAACGTTGCTTGCCTATCCGCCTGAGCTTTCCTAGCTCCTTCTTCTACTTTCCTAATCCTATCTTCGAAAGACTTTTGCGCCAGCACATCCAATATAGGTATCTTTGTTTCAGTCAAAACGACAACCTTCCGCAGAACAGGCGCTGTCGGCCATTCGGTTTCCGTAACAAGATCTATCTCATCTGAGGTCAAATTGTGATACTTAACAAAGCAGCCAATGTTTACGCCATCCAAAAACGCTTCTCTCACTGCGGCCAGCAATGAGTTCCTGGCTTCTTTGCAAGCTTTTTCTTCTGCTTCTTCTACCGCTATCTTTATTCTATCATCAAAAGCCTTTTGCGCCAACTCATCTAAAATAGGCATCTCCATTTCCAAACCTCCCTCGTTTGCGATTCTTTCACCAAAACCCTATTGCCGCCATCCGAGATTTGAAAAAAAGGACATAGAACGTGTCTATGCCCTTTCCTGCATCTCCAATAACCTTGTCCTAGCTGTTTTTCCTCCTGCCCATTATCAGCGCCCTGGCAAACCCTACATAGTACAATGAGCCAAACATGCAAATAACGTTGTTCTCGTCGGCAAGGCTAACCGCCTTATCCAAAGCGCTTTCGATATCTTCGCAAGGAAACGCTGGCAAGCCGGCGCTCTTCTCTATAAATGACGCCAAGTCCCCAGCGCTCAAGGCCCTGGCTGAAGGCGCTGTTATGGTAACAAAGCACTTCGCCTGTTCCCTTAGCTCCTCCAATATGCCTGAATAATCCTTGTCAGCCATAACGCCCATGACAAAGACAGCCTTCTTGCCTGGAAAATAGAGGCTAATCGCGTTTGCCAGACTCTTTGCCCCATGGGGGTTATGTGCGCCATCCAATACAATGGCAGGGTTGTCGTTGACCACTTCAAACCTGCACGGCCAGCTGGCAGACAAAAGCCCTGCCCTCAGCGCCTCTTCAGTTACAGTCAAGCCTTCTTCTCGTATTATGTCTATAGCCTCTATGGCAAGCGCCGCGTTTTGCGCTTGGTGATCTCCTAGCAGCCTGATTCCCAATCCCTTGCGTTTGTTGTATGAAAAGGACTGTATCCAGCCCTCAACAGCTCCAAGTTCAACAGAATCCCTGTCTACTTCTTTTAGAAAAGCCCCTTTGGCCTTGCAGACTTCAGCTATCTTCGCTCTTGCTGAAGGCTCTTGCCAAGCTGAGGCAACTGGGCGTCCTTGCTTGATTATTCCGGCTTTCTCAAAAGCTATCTCTTCCAAAGTCCCGCCAAGCCTGTCCATGTGATCATAGCCTATAGGCGTTATGACAGAAACAAGCGGGTTTTCAATTATGTTTGTCGCATCCAGCCTGCCGCCAAGCCCAACCTCCATGACGGCAACATCGCATCCGCAGTCATGAAAGCGCTTGAAAGCCATTGCGACTGATATCTCAAAGGCTGTAGGATGACCCTCTCCAGCTTCAACCATGTCTTTTGCATGCCTTGACGCTTCCATAGCCAGCTTGGCCAAGTCCCCGTCTTGTATCGGAACCCCGTTGACCATGATTCTCTCATTGAACGCTACAAGATCAGGAGAAGTGAACCTGCCAACCCTGTATCCCGCCTGAGCCAGAATCCGATCCAGGCAAGCGCAAACAGAGCCCTTGCCATTTGTCCCAGCCACATGGACAAACCGCAGCTTCTTGTGAAAGCCGCCCATTCTCTCCGAGAGAGCGGCAACAGAATCTAGGCCTAGCTTGGAGCCGAATTTCTCCAGTGAGGACATGTACGCCATTGCCTCGTCAAATGTCAAGATTGCTCCTCCTTTTGCGATTTTCATCCACGCAAGTTTAGCACAGATATAAGAGGTTTGCAAGAGAGGAGCTTGCAACGGCATTGCTACGAGCGAAAAAAGCGCCTTTACTCGATCCTAGCTATGCATCTCGTTTAGCTTCCTGCCCTCAAAGACTTTCTTTGTCGCCTGTGTCAGCGCTATTATCGTCTGCTCATCCAGCTTCCTGGAACCGTTAGGGCAGATCGCAACACAACGCATGCAAGAGATGCACTTTTCATTCTCAGTCAAAGCTGGGTTGTCCTTGGGAATCGCCTGTACAGGGCACTTCTCCGCGCACAAACCGCAACTCAAGCAGCTCTCGTCCGCTTTGGGCTTAAGAGAGCTCCCGCCATAGCTCTTGTAAGGCGAATTTCCCGGCACAGTGAAATCTCCCGCCTTATCCTTGTCAGCCGCCAGCCTCTGGATCTCTTTGGCATAGCCGCGAAGCTCAAGCTCATCTGCCTCGTCAGGCCGGTTCTTGGCATGCTGTCGCATGATCGAATGCTCCGCAACTGCCGCGATAGCCGCGACAACCTTGTATCCAGCCGCCTCCGCCTCCGTTTTCAGCTCCAGCAAAGTGTCTTCATAGGCGCGGTTGCCAAAGACGCATACGACAGCGGTCGCTGAGCCATTTCCGTTTGTCTTTCTCAGCCTCTCAATCGCAATGCCAGGCACTCTCCCGCCAAAAGACGGCACTCCTATCAGGCATACGCCATCGCCGTCAAGCGCCACCTCGCTGAAATCTGTTTCTGGATCGCTGAGATCCACTTGGCCATCTATAGACAGTTCCGACGCCAGAATGTCCATGACCCTTTTCACTCCGCCCGTAGGGCTGAATTGAAGCGCGCAGTTCTTCATGTCTAGCTCCTCCTAGCTCCCCTAGAATTTATTTGCTAGCTTATATAGCGACAAGCAGCACTGTGCAATGCAGGTTTTCATGCGAGAATCAACGCATTCTTTGCCCATGCCCGGCACACTCCTCGTATGGAAGCCTTGATCCATTGTAACTTATAAAGTTACAACAGTCAAGGGTTTTTGAAAAAGTTTTCGCGGGCGCTGGATTTCGTGCCAAACCAAAAAAGAGCCGTTTTTCGGCTCTTTTTGGTTTGGGGTTTTGGGTTTTTGGTTTTGGTTTTTTGGGTTTTGGTTTTTTGGTTTTGTTTTTTTTTCCCGATCCCCCTACTTTATCTGTCTTGCTACCGCATACGCCAGAAGCGGAGGGACAGCGTTTCCTATCTGCCTGTAAACAGAAGACCTGGTTCCATGAAATTCGTAATCCAGAGGAAAACTCTGGACTGTAGCCAGCTCCCTGCAAGACATCCGCCTTTGGTTGCTGGGATGGTGCAGAACAACAACGCCGCCTTTGTCATCGCCCCTGGCGGTCACGGTAGGGGCTGGCTTTAGCGGATCTATCTCTCTGTGTCCTATGTAGCCGTTAAACCTAAGCTTGTACTTAGAATAGCCGTGGTTTGGCACCGCGTTTGGCAAATCAGGATCTGGCAGTCCAGACAGCGCCTCTCCTACCCCAATCCATTTAGGCAAGCCGCCGGATCCGTCGGCGCTATGTGTAGGCGCTGGATACTCGTAAGAAGCGCCAGCCTCAACGCTTGCGCCTACAATGAAAACCCTCTGCCTGACCTGGGGCACTCCGTAGTTGGCGGCGTTAAGAATCTTCGCCTGGACTTTGTAGCCAAGGCTCGAAAAGTCCTCAAGGATCAGCTTCAAGACCTCGCCTTTCGCCAGGCTACATATTCCCTTGACGTTCTCTGCGACAAAATACTTGGGTTTCTTTGCCCGGATAACCCTGACAAGCTCTTTGTATAGTTGGTTCCTGCCATCATCAACGCTTCTCTTGGTGTTGGCGACAGAAAACCCCTGGCAGGGAAATCCCCCTATCACTATGCCGCACTCTGGCACATCGCTGTCAGCCACGTCAAATATGCTTTTGCAAACCATGTGCGGGCCTATGTTGGCCTTGTATGTCTCAGCCGCGTCTTCGTATATGTCATTTGCCCATATTATCTCATGCCCTGCCATCTTGAATCCGAGATCAAGCCCTCCAGCGCCGCTAAAAAGGGAAACCACTTTCATTCCAGCTCCAGCTCCAATCTCGCCAGTTCCTCTCCGAGAAGAATTCCAAGCCTCACAGGCACAGCGTTTCCGATCTGCCTATAGCAAGAGTTCATTGCCCCCAAGAACTCAAAGTCATCCGGAAAAGTCTGAATCGCGGCGCTCTCTCTGACAGTCAGCCTTCTCTTTCCGTTGTAGTGCGGCAAAGCGCATACTCCCCCTTTGCCGTTTCCCCTGGCCAGTATCGTAGGAGAAGGCTTCCTTGGATCTGTCTCCCTGTGCCCAGTAAAGTTGCGGTATTCAACCTTGTAGGCGGAACAATAGTGGTTCAGAAACCCGTTTGGCTCATCAGGAGAAGGATATTGCCCTATTGCATTCTCTATTGTTACCCATGGCTGCGGAACTCCGTCTTTGCCGTGAGTCTGGCTCGGAAACCTGAAGAGCATCTCGCTTCCTAGATCCTTGCGCTGACCTACAATAAAAACTCTCTGCCTTGTCTGCGGCACCCCGTAGTCAGCGGAGTTTAGTAGCTTCACTTTCACGACATATCCCGCGTTCTCGAAGTCTGAGACTATCTGCGATATCACTTTCCCGCCATCCATGCTGAGTATGCCCTTGACATTCTCAGCTATGAAAAACTTCGGCTTCTTTAGTTCCACCGCTTTGTAAAAGAACTTGTAAAGCTGGTTCCTTTCGTCATCCACGTTTCGAAGCAGGTTCGCCCGCGAGAATCCTTGGCACGGAAATCCTCCTACGATCACGTCTCCGTCTGGAATCACCGCCATGTCGATTTCTTTTATGTCGGCGCAAACAATATGCGTCCCTATGTTCTTTCTGTAAGTCGCAACAGCGTTCTTGTCAATGTCATTCGCCCAAGCTATTTCATGTCCGGCCTTGGCCAGCCCCAAGTCAAGCCCGCCAGCCCCGCTAAAAAGAGATATTATTTTCATGCCCATCCTGCCTGGCCCGCTCTATCGAGCGTACGCGTTATTTGATTCTCTTATTATACAGAGGCAAGCAGAGTTTGTCCAGGAATGTGGTTTCCTGAATTGGCGAAAATAGGTGCTCGCCTTTAAGAAAAAAATCAAAAGGCGACAGTGTGTCTGCCTTGAGTTGCCAAGCTTCAGGCCTGTCGATTGGTTAAGCTTAAACCCTAAAATCGGTCACGATGGAAAACCTTCTAAACGCCGTCTGAGGCAAATGGCTTTAGGCAAGCATTTCGGCACCGCCAGCGGGAGCAAAATCTTGAATTATGGATTTTTTTGATCGAGATATGCGCAAAATCTTGCGAACGCGTGTTTATTATGCTAAATCTTGTTCGCAAAACTGGCCACAAACGCGCCTGGATTGAGCGCTTCCGGGAACGGTCGTTCTCGCCTCCCCCAGCATCAAAACCGGCACCCGGTTTAAGTCTCTGTTTATTGAACAAATTATAAAAAAGCCCTCGCCAGAGGCGAGGGCTTCACATTTCTAACTTACTCCAGTCCTGCGGCTACTATCAAGCGATGCACAATCGCGGCCGCTTCCGCTCTTGTCGCTGTCCCTCGCGGATCGAAAGTTCCGTCTGTTCTTCCGTAGATTATGCCATACTTGCAAGCAGCTTCTATTGCCGTCCTGGCATAGTCGGATATGTTGGCGTCGTCAGTAAATTTAATGTAAGCGTTCTTTTCCGGCAGCTTAAGGCCAGCGGCCAGAATGTAACGGTATATGATCGTTGCGAGATCCTGCCTGGTTATGAACCCTTCAGGCTGGAACACGCCATCTGCCACACCTACAGCTATGCCGTTGTCCTTGGCCCACTCCACGTATGGCGCGTAGTAGATTCCAAGGTTTACGTCCTTGAAGCTGGTCTGCGTGAACCTTGCTGTGTCAACTTCATAGAGTCTGCCAAGTATCGTAACTATCATTCCTCTTGACAGGGTATTGTTCGGGCTGAACTCTGTGGCCGATGTTCCAACCATGAGCCCTCTTGACGCGATATACTCCACGTCCTGATAGAACCAATCGGCTGGCTTTGCGTCAACGAAGACTTTGGGAACGCTTGTTCCGCCGTCAGTCACAACGCTTGGCGCTTTGGTCGGCACGGGAGTTGGCGCTTTTGATGGCGTAGGCTGTGGCCAGCTTGGAACGTAATAGTCCCAGCCTCCTCCGCCTGATGGCGGCGCTGCTGGAGTCGGCGTAGGCTCTTCTTCTCCCGGCTCTCCCGGTTCTTCTTCTCCTGGTTCTCCTGGTTCTCCTGGTTCTTCTTCTCCTGGTTCTCCTGGCTCTTCTTCTGAAGCCGCAAGCACTTCAACCGTTATTGAAACCGCAAGCGAAACGCCGTCCTGGTTCAAGACTCCCTCCGGAAGCTCAATCAGGCCTGCGACAGTGAACTCCTGGGCCAGTTTGCTGTCTGGATCGTAAGTTGAAGAAGCCAGATCCCAAACAACTTTGGCAGTCGCAGTTCCGCCTGTTGTCACTATCTCCACTGTCTCCGGAAGCCCAAGGGCAACTGCTTCCTTCGCTGTCCCATTTGCCACGGACTTGATTGGCTCGAGTGCAGGAACGCTTGAAATATTGGTAACTGTGCAGGTGATATCCGCCCTGTCGCGAACACGTATTCTTGGCCCTTCTGTGCTGATGGAAGAAAGGCCTATAGCTGTAATGCTCGCGCCAGGCACCAGGTTTGCTATCACTTTTGACTCAGTGATGTAGCCGTCTATAAATATCAAGCACTCTTCGCCCGACCCGTCATCGACGTAAATGCTTGCGACAACGTCGTTTGGCGCAGTAAAGCTCTTTACTGTTCCAGTCACTTTCACAAGGCTGCCCAGGTTGGCGCCTGACTTGGCTTCAGCTGTCGTTACCGTTATGGGCTCTGGAAGATCCTTTACGGCTTCGTCAATGATCGTGATCTTTGTTACGTTTAGCTGGATCTCGCCATTGTAAGCGCTTACGGTTCCAGTCAGCTCTACCGTCTGCCCCTTCTGGATGGAAGCTGAAACAGGGAAGGCGTTTATGCCCGCTGTATCGTCCTGAAGGTAGATGCAGTCAAAGAACGCTGTGTCCTGGTCGAACCCCGAAGCGTTTGAAGTAGCTATGCCTCGGATCGTGAAGCGCTCCCCTGGGTTTCCCTTGTGAACATCCGCAATCGGCGTAATTACCGTGGGACTCAAAAACTTCAGCACATTGGCCAGGATCGTATAGTTGCTGTAAGCGGGGGTTTGGTAGTTGTCAAGCTCTGACGCCTGAATTTCAAAGTTGCTCATGAACACCGCGCCAGAGGCGATTACTATTGATTCAACGCCATCCCCTCGCGGTATCGTCTCTGAAGCGGCCACCAGGTACTTTTTGTCATACTTCGGTATGGTCACTCCAGCGAATCCATCATTGTCATCATCGGCAGAGTAGCTCGTGCTAAACGAGTACACCATAGCGCTTACCGAGCCAGGCAATTCGGCCACCGGCCCGCTGGCATCCGCCGCGTATATGGTCGCTCCCGCGTAGTTTGAATAAACCTGCTCGGCCGGCAATACTCCCTCGAGGAACTGGTTATCCATGTTGTATTCTGTGAGGTATAGCCTCTGCGCCTGGCCTCCGTTGCTCACATCATCCTTCAGCTCGTCATCGGATATCCGAAGCGTGGATCCAAGGGACTCCAGAACCTTGTTCTGCTGGGCCGCCATGTGGTCTCCCGCCGGGAATGTTGCGTAAGACTCGTAATAGTCCCCCCAGCCAGACAAGATGACAACGTTTCCAGCTTCCGAGAATTTTGTGATTGCCTCAAGCTCTGCGTCCGAATAATTCTTGTACCCATCCAGGATCACTGTGCCATTTCTCCTGGTAGGCGGCGTTAGCACCATCATCTTGTAGCGCGGATTTTGGGTCGCTTCTATGAGATCCTCAGAAGTCTTCAGCTCCACTACCCTAACGTCATACTCAGCTGCCAGGATTGCAAAGTTGCCCATGCTGGCTTTGTAGTTGCCGTCCACGTACTCGTTGTAATGGCTTGAGTCTATGCCGACATAAACGAGCTTTGCGCTGTCCCTAACGTCCAAATCCAGCTTGGCCGAAAAGTCGGTTTCCTCGCCTCCAAGCAGTATTGTCACTTTCACTTCAGCTGTCGTCAGCCCCGGCGTTGTCGGAGTGTAGTCAAACTTGAAAAGCTTCATTTCTTCAGCAGTAACTGCGGTGTCTGGCGTGTCAGTCTTGAGCACTGTTCCGTTGATGGAGTACTCAATGCTCTTCACAGTAGCCGACGCGATTTCGCTGTTGAAAACTTGAACCGCCAGAGTCAGCGGCTCTCCAGTTACAGGCATTGCAGCGCTTGAATTAAAGCTGTTGATTCCAACCTTCGGAGCGCTTCCTACCCAAACAGGGGCTGTTACCGCCATGTTCAAGTCAGCCTGCGTAACGCGGACAAAGAAGTAGCCCTGCGTCACAGGGAGCTCGAAATCCCACACGTCAGAATTGCTGGACACTGTCTTGCTGGACGCCACGCGCCCTCCGTTTGTCACTACCTCAATCTTTGATATGTTGTCTCCAGCGTCTGGATCATTGACGCTTATGGAAAATTTCAGGGTTTCAGGAGCTGTTCCAATTATGCTCCCCATCATTTGATCGTTCAGGAAGTAGGAGATTTCAAGGTTCTGGTCTTCGGTCGCGTACACCCTCATGGCCTTCATGCCCTTGAGAATGTCAAGCTCCTCTGTCCCTTCAGCATATACCACTGTTCTGGCCGTGTTGGCGTTTCCCCATAACCCTTTGTGGTTGTCCTGGTTGTTGGTTGGCGCTACATGCCAGCCCTTGTCCAAAGCCTTGATATACTCTCCATAGCTCGGGAAGTACCCGCCAGAGCCTATTCCGCCCTCGCCGTTGCCTACCTCGACTGCTATCATCTTTGTGTCGTATAGCGGGTTCCAGTAAGCGAAGTCAGAGAATGTTCCAAATGTCACTCCTGGATGGTTGAACTGGGACAGGTTTGCAAGCTCATCGCTGTCTTGGACAATAGTGTCGTAATATAGCTTCATCCCAGCGTCGCCATTCTTGTTGTTCAAAGATGAGTTGTTTCTGCTGACAAGGCCCTTTGAGTTAAAGGTGTTTATATGCCCAGGCCCGCCAGACCAGGTCATCTCAAATCCTGGCAAAGCCATTCTTGAGCTGCCAGCTGCAACGTTGTAAGCTCTCATGTCGCCAGTGTACGTTAACCATTTCGCTTTGCTCTCAGCCGTCATGCCATCCACATTGTTTAGCGCTGAAGCCGGATTTGCCGCCGCCGACGTGTCAAAGTAGTTGGAGTGATCCGTGAATGAGGCAAAGTCGACATTGTCAGCCTCAGGGATTTTCTCCAGATAATTCAATCCATCCGTAAGCGAGCCCGATCCATCGGAGTAAGTCGTATGCGAGTGCAACTGTCCAAAATAGGGGGCATAGGCATCTTTGTTAAAGAGGCTGTACTCGAATGTCGCCACCCAGCTGTCAGAATACCCAGCCGCCTTTGTGTACGCCTTTATTGTTGCAGGGAACGTCAAGCCCGTAATCGCGCCTTTATACTCTGTTCCTTTAGTCGTCGTTGGATCACTGCCATCCGTTGTGTACCAGATGGTAGCGCCTGGCTCTGAAGCTTTAAGCTCCACATCAGGCATGGTCTGGTAGCTTCCCGCTGACGGGTTGGCTACTGGCGCTTCAGCCTGGGACTGGGTAAACTCCAGCACGATCTCGCGGCTTTCAGTCTTTCCATCGGCTGAAGCCTTGGCATAAAGCTTTACTGGAAGTGTTGCGATAGTATACGTGTTGCCATCAGCCAAGGTATAGGTTTTCCCACTATCCGTGCTGACGTAAACTTTGTAGCCTTCAACTGCCGCATCCTCATCAGCCGGCGAGAACACAATCTGCTTTCCAATAGTGGCAGGCCCTGATTCTGTGTCAGAGACAGGCTGCCTAAGCTGTCCGTCTTCGAGGATATAGTCCCCTGTAATAACAATCTCGTTAACGGTATTAGTTCCGCCACTTTGAACCGTTCCTGTGCCTGCTGCCAGGTCTGACGAACGGCGCCATCTAAGAAGAAGCGTTGCCGCGTTGCTTGCTCCACTGGGCAACTCTGCCTTGAAAAGCGAAACCGGATCGCTGAGATTTTTGGCACTCGCGACTTGAATAGCTGAAACAAACTTCCATGTGTTGCCGCCATCCACGCTATACTCAATTGTGAAGTCACGAGGCCCCGTGCCAGATGACCGCATTTTCCAGCTTAAAGAAAGATTTGCGAATCCAGAGCTTGAAAAGCTTGCTATCCACCTAGCTTCGCTTATGGCGCTATGCCAATTGCCGCTGCTTGCAACGCCGCTTGATGAGTATGAAAGTTCGCCTACCTCTTTATCTTTGAGAACCTGCAAGCTTGATCCAGCGATATTGGCAGCTTCGCCGCCAGTTGCAGGAATGCTTTTCGTGCCGGCTATAAGGCTTCCGACATTCCATTCCGCAACATTGCCCCTGCCATCTGTCACGTAAGAGTCTGACGGAGGAACTATTCCTTCAGTGATTTTCGGCCCAACGATCTGAACACCATTGTATTCATACACAAAACCTTCGACAGTTAGGTAATCGCCCACTTCGTAGCCGTCAAAGGCGGAAACTGGAGTCCTGACTATCAGATTCACTGAGTCGGATGACACTGTAAAGTTTTGATCGCCATCAGTTCTTGTCGGCTTGGCCGCAAGCATAACATTTTCTATCTTCACAGCCATGCACTTGTACAGCCCTGCTGCGAGCTCTCGCGCAGTCACTGTAAGAACAGGGAACATAGTTGGGTTAACATCTACAACCGTGACATCGTTGTCCGGGTTGTCGGGCACTATCTCCGGCAAGCCGTTGTAACTCGTCAACTTTCCTTTTACCTCAATTTCCTTGCCAACATAACTCGATAAATTTGCGCCGTTTTTATAAACGGCTATGCCGTCGTTTGTTCCAGTTCCGTCTTGGATAAGAATAGTTGCATCGGCATAGCGGTATGTGGCTACCCCTTTTACCTTATAGTAATCTGTGCTTGTTGACGCAGCCCTGACTGTGCTTATGGGCACAATCGCCAAGCCAGGCTCTTCTTCGACTTCATAAACGAACTCAGCAACTGCGCTCGCAAGCTTTGCACCGTCGACCGCGTACGATTTTATGGTTATCGTGCCAGCGCTTGTAAATGTTACCGTCTGGGGTGATCTTCCGTTCGTTGATGAACTGTTAGGTTCGCTTCTGTCTATCGTGTAGTAAATATCCCCTCCGCCAGGCGCTGTCAGTACTACGTTAGCGTTTGGAAGCGTCAGCGTGGAACCGGTAGCTGGGCTTGCGGTTGGAGCTTCTGAAACGTTGGGGTCATTCAGTGTATACGTAAAGGTAGCGACATCGCTGGGTTCAAGACCGTCCTTGGTAGCGCGGACATAGTAGGTAACCGCTGCATTAACAACAACGTCCGTTTCATCAGTCCAGGGGCCATCAGACGCAGTAGTGCTGTACTGTATTTCAGCGCCAGCAGTTGCAGTGGCAAATACGATTTTCGTTCCTGCCTCAATG
>JAISWZ010000034.1 GCA_031270945.1 Clostridiales bacterium
ATCTTGGCCAAAATCCAGCGGGCTTCAGCCTTTCCGTCTGGCAACGCCAAGGTTTCCTGGCCTATGGAGTACCACATTCCCTTAGCGGTCTTTCCGTCTCCAGCAAGCTCAACCAATCCTGTTGAGACCGGCTGTGCGTACATGTTGCCTACGTTAACGCTGTCAAAGCCATTTCGAACCCTTTGCTCTTCCAGCCATGCCTCATGCTCTAGCACCCAGTGATCCCATATCGCAGGAAATCCCACATGCCAGCCCCAGTTTCCGCCGTAAGAAGCTGTTCGTCTAGCCTCTTCTCCTGAAACCCAAAGGCTCTCAAGGATTTCGCGCCTCCTGTCTCCAGCTATAAGGCAAGACCGCTTGTGCATCAGCGTTTTGATGCTCTCGACATCCCAAACGCGGCGTATTAAGACGGAATCAGAATCGCCTGAGCTAAAGCTGTTTGCAGCCTCATCCGAAAACGCATATGGCTCAGGAAACTTTGGCGGAGGCGGCAAAGGCCGCTTTGGCGTGTAAAGGCTTCTTGCCTGAGCCTTCACGTTTGGCTCAGGGAGCTCAAACTTTGCAAGCTCCTTGAATTCCGGCAAGTCAGGAAGCTTGTCGCTATACGTCCAAGAGGCCTGGGACGTTTGAGATGTCCATGACGTCCAGGATGACCATGACGATCCTGACGTCCCCGAAGTATCCGAAGTCCAAGTCGTGCCGCACCTGCAGTCGACATCATCCAGGCATTCCAGGTGCCAGAGCCTGAATCCATCGCCCTCTTTCACAAAATCAGCGCTGATGTGCCCCCAAGTCCAGTTGGAAGACGGGCCGTAAGAATAGACATCCGCGTACGCGCCTTGGCAAAGCCATAACCCCTTAGCGGCCAAGCCGTCTCCGGCTACCTCGATTATAGGGCAGACCAAGGGTTTCGCCTTGAATGTCCCTATTCCATGCAGTTCGGTTTCAGTCTTTCCCTCAAGCCTCTCGGCAAAGCGCTTCTTTAGAATTGACGCTATCAGAGCGTCCTTGCCGTGCTGCGCTTTGTAGTACCCTTTTATGGCTTCAGGGCCAACGTACGCGCCTGAGTTTGTGCCCAAGGACACGTCTTCTCTATCTGACCAGAACTTGTCAAACATCTTCGCTTCCCGGCCTAGCAGAAGACTGTTCACGTACTTTCCCATGAAGTTCTTGATTTCACGCTGGGCTTCCCAGCGCTCTACAAGCTCCAAATCCGAGAATCCCATGCTTCACCTCTTTTATCTTATAAAAATAATCCGGCGTCAGCCGCCGCGTCATACCCTTCTCTCACAGCCCAAAGCGCGTTTCGGGGCTTTTTGGCGTCCCCTACGATATAAAGATCCTGGGATAGCCCGTAAAACCCGTCGGCAAAGCCGCTTCTGGGTTTCAAGCCTACTGCTAGGCAAACAAAGCCGCAAGGGATAGTAATGTCTGTCCCTCTCACATAAGCTTCGGTTATCTCCAGGCACTTCGTTCCCGTGAGGATTTTCACCCCTGAAACTTTTAGCTCGTGAAGGAGGCTGATCCGGTGCATTCGTCCGCAGTCCTCCGCGAGATCATTTTTCATCTCTAGCAAAGTGACCTTCAGCCCTTTTTGGGCAAACGCTATAGCCTGCTCACAGCCAGCCAAGCCGCCGCCCACAATGACAACGCTTGTTTCCGCTGGAGGCGCAAATCCCATAAGGTCAACGCACTGCCTGACATGAGGCAATCCAGCTCCCGGAATGTTAGGTGTTATGGGCAAAGCACCTACCGCAAGAATTATCGCGTCAGGCGAGAGGCTTCTGGCAAGTGATTCGTCAACCGTTACCCCAAGCCGCAGATCTAGAGAACGCGATAGTAGCTTCTCAGCCTGGCTTTTCAGGTACTTGCGGAGCGCCCCTTTGAAATGCTCAGATGAAGCTGGGACAAGCATTCCTCCAAGAACGGGCTTTTCTTCGACAAGAACAACGTCATGCCCTTTCTCTGAAGCTGTGATCGCCGCTTGCATGCCAGCTGGCCCGCCGCCTATGACAAGGATCCGCTTCCTTGACTTTACGGAAAGGGGCCAGAACTGCCGCTCTTCCCGGCCCGCCAGGGGATTCACGGAACAGAGCATGTTTCTGGTTGACATCATGTTGCTCTGGCATTCCCCGCAACGCAGGCACGGAACTATCTCTTTCTCTCTCCCTTGAAAGATCTTCTTGGGCAAGAATGGATCCGCGACCAGAGCCCTTCCCAAAGCGATGGCGTCAGCGCCTTGGGATTCAAGCATTGATTCCATAAGTTCAGGAGTTCCGAAACCGCCGACTGCCACAACGGGCGTTTTCACTCTCTTTTTGATCTGCCTTGCCAAAGTTGAGTTTTCGCCTTCGGCTTGAAAGACTCCCGGGTGCATCAGAATCACCGAGTGCTCATCTGCCTGGGTTCCTGCGGAAACATGAATGAGATCGACTTTGCCGTCCAGGAGCAAGGCAACGCCTATTCCGGTGTCGATCCCGTATCCGCCTTCCACTCGCTCTGATCCGCTTAATCTGTATTCCAGAGGGAAGCTGGGGCCTACGGCCTCCCTCGCCTTCTCTATCGCAAGAAGCGGAAAGCGCATCCGGTTTTCAAGAGAACCCCCGAAGCTGTCTGTTCTTTTGTTTGTAAGCGGAGATATAAACTGGTGAAGCAGCCAGCCATGCCCGCCATGAATGGTCACCATGTCAAAGCCGCAACGCTTCGCCATGGCGGCCGCTTCTCCGAACGAAACGGCGAGCCTTTTGATTTCTGCTTCATCCATCTCGTCCACCTGATCTCCCCAGGCATCTATATACGAGGACGGGCCTTCGGCGTTTCGTCCAATAAACTTCGGATCGCAAAGCGCGCCTCCGTGTCCTAGCTCAATGGAAGCCGCCGCGTTGTGGCTGTGGATCGCGGATGCGCAAGCCGAAAGTGAGGGAACAGAATCCGGATCATCCAGCGCTATCTGCATCGGATGCGACTTTCCCGTAGGGGTATCCACTATGCTCTCTCCCACAGTGACCAGAGCGCACCCTCCCGCCGCCCTCATCTTGTAGAATAAAATGTTTTCCCGGGAAAGCCGCCCTCCAGGCCCGAGCTCCGCCAGGGAGACAGGCGCCTGAAGGATCCTGTTCTTCAAAGTGAGCCCGTTTAGCCTCAACGGGCTCATAAGGCAGGGATATTTCACGTCGCATCTCATAATCTTTTATGCTATCGGATAAAAGATCATGCTCATTATGCAGCAGAATATCGAAAACACAACCGGGATTATTACGGTCGTAACAAAGACGTCCTTGTATGCTTCCTTATGGGTAAGACCAAAAACAGAAAGACTTATCGCTGTGGACTGGGAATGCGGCAGAGAGTCAAATGTCTGGGTCGTGCTAACCAGAAGGCGGTGCAAGGCTTGCGGGTTGACCCCCATGGCTATGTATTGCTGGCCGAATATGGGAAGCCACATCATCATTGCAGTTATGCCGTCAGCGCAAAGTCCCGCAACTATGGCTACGGAGATCATGGCCGAAACATAGGGAGAGAACTTCAGGCCGAAAACCCAGTCTATTATGGTCTGGAAGCAAGCGGTTTTCTGTATGACCAGGCCAAATCCCATGACGCATCCGGCCAGGACAAGAAATGGCCACATTCCGCTAGCGCCTTTTGACAGCATGTTCACAAATCCAATTTTCTCTTTGCAGAGCTTCCAGTTGCAAGCTATTATCACAATGCATCCCGCCAGCTGGGCCAAAGCCACAGCGGCAGTAGCGCTGATTCCAGCTTCCGCAGGAAGGTTCGAAAGGGCTATCGCAACAGCCACGACCACTGCAAGCGCCGCTATTGAAGTCCCAAATGGAGGAAGGTTCGCTTCTTCCGTACTTTCTGATCCTTTGCTTTTTGGGCCGTCGTATCCCAGATTTAGCTTTCGCGCTTGCTTCACCAGAAGCCTCAAGTATAAGAAGAATAGCACAATGCCTACAAGCCCTGTGGCAACTGAAAGCACAGGCGCTCCAAACGGCGAAGTCCCCAGGAATATGCCAGGAAGTGAATTCGGAACATTAGGGACTGGCATGCAAAACGATATGGCTGGCGCTATGCCAAGACAAGAGATCAGTCCTATCCTCCTGGGCAGGTTGGCCGCTTCCATAAGCGCCGCCGCTAGAACAACCATTACAAAGATGTAGGTTCCCACTCCAGCCACAAGCAGGACTGTTGTCGTAATCGCCAGTATGTAAGGCGCCCTGTCCACGCCCAGCAGTTTCACGAACTTGTTTCCTATTGAAAGCGAAGCCCCTGTCTCCTGCATCAGGTACCCCAAAAGCCCCGCCGCCGTGAACAGGAAGAACATGGTTGAGACCAGTGTGCCAACCCCGCCAGCAAAGGTTTCGAAAATGGTGAC